>JAKSLN010000012.1 GCA_024401165.1 Bacteroidaceae bacterium | reverse complement strand
TACCCTGACCGTGGGCGAAAAGGCGTATATCCAATATAATAAGGATGCTCTGAACCTCCGTGCCACGGGTAGCATCAACTGGCGACACTCGGAGGGCAAGATGGTTGACTTTGAAACCCTCGATGCCTTTGATTATCAGTACGGTCTGAATGGTTACTACACCCTGCCCAAGCTGAAGACCACACTGTCCGTAGATGCCACCATGTACAGTCGCCGAGGTTATGGCAGCAGCGAACTCAACACCGATGACTTCGTGCTCAATGCCTCCCTCTCGCAGTCCCTCTTCAAGGGCAAGCTTATCGCCCGCATCGAGGCCTTCGACCTCCTGCACCAGCTCTCCAACACCCAGTATGCCGTCAATGCCCAGGGCCGCACCATTACCTGGTACCGCTCCCTCCCCCACTACGCCATGCTGCACCTGGTGTATCATTGGAACAAGAACCCGAAAAAGAAATAAAAAGTTAGTAATTAGTTAATATAAGAATACCGTTGCAACACCCCGTCCGCCGTCCGAGAGGATCGTGGGCGGTTTTGTCATGAATAGTGGGCATCACCGGACACAAAAACTAATAACAAGTGTTAAATTACAGCGTGTAGTTGAAGTTTTTTGCCAAATTACTTGTTTGCAACGACAGAATGTAGTTAATTTGCAGCATCAAAAACGAAGAACTGTAGTTTTAACGAACATATTAAACGCAAAAGAATATGAAGACACTTACCGAAAAGGAGATGGAATTGATGGAGATTCTCTGGAACAATGGAGGCATGACCATGCGTGAGCTCTACGAGTTGCTGCCCGAGCCACGCACGCACTTCAACACCATCAGCACCTTCGTCCGACGACTGGAGGAAGAGGGATTTGTCAAGCACGAGGCCCTGGGCGGTCGCCTGTTCAAATACTCGGCTGCCATCAGCCGCTGGGACTATGAGAAGCGTGAGCAGAAGAGCTTCCTGGGCCGTTTCTTCAACGGCTCGCGCATGGACTTCGTGCGCCACCTTGTCAAGGAGGAGGAGATCAGCAAGGAGGAACTGCAGGAACTCATGGATTTGATAAATAAATAAGGTGTATGATCAGTCAGATTTTACTATATTCACTGAAGGCGGCATTGACGCTTACGCTGCTCTATGTGCCCTATACACTGATGCTGCAGAAGGAGAAGTTCTTTCGCTTGAACCGCATCGTGCTGCTCGGCATCATTATGCTAAGCCTCGTGCTGCCCCTATGCAACGTCAGCTGGATGAGTCTGGACAATAGCCCCATCATACAGGCCACCCATCAGCAGATGATAGAGGTGGGTATACCCGTGCGCGTGGCCGACGATGGCATCACCGTATCGTATCAGTTGGCAGGGGAGAGCACCTCTCTGTCGTGGTTTACGGTTCTGGCCATCGTCTTCTTTGTTGGCATGGTCATCTCAGTAGTCATCCGCTGTCTGCAACTGGGCATTCTGTCTTATATGATGCGCCACAAGAACCTCTGGACCAAGCGCCTGGAGGACGGCATCCGCGTATGCTGTCGTAAGGGACAGTTCACCCCCTACAGTTGGATGCACACCATCGTCATCAGCGAAGAGGACTGGAACGAGGGGGAGCGCGAGATTGTGCTTCACGAGACCGGGCACATCCGTGCCGGCCACTCGTGGGACATGCTGCTGCTGATGCTCTGCCAGGCCTTGCAGTGGTACAATCCCTTTGCATGGATGATAGCCAACTCGCTGTCGGATGTACATGAATACGAGGCTGATGACTATGTCTTGCGCCAGGGCGTTAGTCAGCATGACTATATGATGCTGCTGGTCAGGAAGGTTGCCACATCGCAGGGTTATTCCTTTGTCAACGGACTGAACAAGAGTACGCTGAACAAGCGCATCCTGATGATGAAGGAAAGCGTTGCCAGAAGTCCCTGGATGCGTGCCAAGTTGCTCTACCTGCTACCCGTCTGCGCTTTGGTGCTGAGTGCCTTTGCCACACCCAACATCTCGGCACCCGTGAAGGAGGCGCTGACGAAACTGGAGAACCGCAGCACAGAGAAGGCAGACACCACGCAAGCCGGTATCGCGTCCGACCTGGAAGAAGTCAACGAGATCCTGGCACGCGAAGAGCTGGTTGAAAATGATCCGCTGGTAGTCATCGACGGAAAGATTGCCAATGGAGGCAAGGTTGCCGAAATCTTGGAGAAGGAGAGACTGACCCCCGACATGATTGCCAGCATGACCATACTGAAGGGAGTATCCGCCACGTCCGTCTGGGGTGAGCGGGGCAAAAACGGAGCCATCGTGATTACGACCAAGCGTGCTGAGGAGAAACAGAACGAAGCAGAGGAGACCAAGAGCGAGTCGGACCTGCTGCTGGAAGACATCGTAGATCACATCGCCGGTGCAACGATCGGTGCTGACGGCAGTGTGTATGTCAATGGCAAGAAGGTGGAGAAACTGCTTGTAGATGGAAAGGATTTCCTCGAAGACAATTCGGCCAACCAGTCAACTTCTATAACAAAGGAAGTTCAACCAGAACTTGGAGGAGGTTCACAGGTCTATTTGGAGCATTTCCGTTATCCCGCCGAGGCCCAGGAATATGGTGTGACTGGCGAATTCACGGTAGATTTTTATGTGGAGGCCGACGGTTCCATATCTGAGGCAAAAGCCAGCAAGAGGAATGAAACGACATCTACCAATCTGCATGGAGTAACTGTAAATTCGTACAATCTTAGGGCAAAAAACAATAACCAGCCCCCACTTTCGGAAGAAGAAGAACGTGGAACAGAAGCTTTACTCCAAGAGTGCGAGCGAGTTATCAAACTCACCTCCGGCAAATGGACACCGGGCTATGTCGAAGATGAGCAGGGCAACCGTACGCCCAAACGTATGAAGATGTCCATACCGCTTACCTTTCGACTGCAATAATTTCCTAAACGACCAGACGGTGAATTTCCTAAACAACTAACAATCAGCGAGAAATGAAAAATGTATTATTTCTGGCCAGCCTATGCTGTGCCCTTACCTCAATGGCCCAGGAGGCCGAGTACCCCAAGAAGGAGAACCTTCAACCCATCGAAAAGATGCAGCTGTGCGTGCAGTATGATGTGGATTGGCATCACGACCTGAAGCACCCCGAGGAGGTGAAGCACGACAAGATGTACACGGAGATAGGACAGACGATGTGCCACAGCTACGTGGAGCGCGAATGGAACGACGAGGTGAAGTTCAACAAGAATTTCGAGGAGCGCGGTTCACGTTACACCAATGCCTTCGGTGCCTTGTACTCCAACATCGGCGAGGTGTTTGTGGGTTATCCCAAAGGTAAGAACACTGTGATTTACAGCCTTGATATTCTGAATGCCTACAAGTATGAAGAGGATACTCCTAAATTGGAGTGGACCATCACGAGCGAGAAGTTAGACACGCTGGACTACCATTGCACCATGGCCACTTGTACTTACGCAGGACGCCAGTATAGGGCATGGTTCACCGAGGACATCCCCGTAAGCTATGGCCCCTGGAAACTCTGTGGTCTGCCAGGCCTCATCGTCAAGGCAGAGACGGTGGATGGCGACTACCGCTTCGTACTCGCAGGCATCGAGAAGACAACGGATGCGAAAGACATCTGCCTCTGGAAGCGCGACTTCATATCGAAAACAAAGGAGAAAGTACGCCTACAGGAGAAGATGCTGCTCACACGTCCCGATGAGATACTTGATTGGATGGGCATCAAATACACCACGAAGTCATATGATGGCACACCTGCCAAGTGGAAGTTCCTTACCTACGACAATCCGTTGGAAAGGGAATAAGCCACCCCTGCTTGACACATACTCGTAGTGACATTCAGTCACTCCGACTTCCCTTTAGGGGGAGAGATTTGCGACAGAGTGGGTCTTTCAAATGAGGATTTTTCAAATAAATTATAGAAAATATAAACGTTATAACCAATGAAACTTAGGACATTATTTGCCGCAGCAATAATGACTGGCTGCACCCTTAGCCTCAGCGCTCAGAACGACTCAACACTGCTCGGAATGAGCGAGTTGCACGTCAAGTACCAAGTAGCACAGTTGTGCGACTACCCCAACCAGTGGCGACAGGATGACTGGCGCGACACGCTGACCTACGAGCTGGACATCTGCGATAAGGTTGCCCATTGGAAGCGCGACAATTGGGATGGCACGGTGGCCAGCGGATGGAAATACTTTCAGATGACGAAGAAGATATGGCCATTCAGCATGAACACGCAGGCTCAGTTGGGCGAGGTGGTCATCGGTCTGCCAGAGAAGGGACAGTTGACACGCCGCGTGATTCTGGATGTGGCCGGACTGATGGAGTACAGCGAACCCATCCCACAGATGAAGTGGAAGGTGCAGTCCGAGCACAAGACGGTGCTGGGCTACGACTGCCAGCGTGCCACCTGCGAGTTCCGTGGCCGCAAGTGGGAGGCTTGGTTTGCAGCCGCCATCCCTGCCAGCTACGGCCCCTACAAGTTCGGCGGTCTGCCGGGCCTCATCCTCGACCTGGAGGACAGTACCCACGAGTGGCACTTCACGGCACAGGAGGTGGGTCGCCCTGCTACGCCACGCCTCATGGTCTATCGCCACTACGATGCCGAAAAGATGGATCACAAGCGCCTGATGAAGAAGGAGAAACTCCTCAACCTCAATCACACCGCCTTTGCCCAGGACTACGGAGCAACCATCAAGATGGATGGCATGGAGATAGGCAGCATGCCGTATTATCCGCTGGAGATGAAATAAAAGCCCCCCGCCCCCCCGAGGGGGAATAAGATTAAAGGAGGAGTTACGTTTTAGCCTCTATATAGAACAAATGAAAGCAAAACTTATTTTCGGCATGTTACTGATAGGATTGTCGGCCCATGCACAAGTCAAGGTGAGTAGTGAACTCGTTAGCAAGCAGCCAGAAGAAGCTGTGTCCGACACATTGGACTACACCTTCTGCGTGGCCACATACGACTATGTATGCCACACCACGGATGCCAAGGGAGCACCTGTGGAGGTTACCTATCCTATTGATTTGCTGGTGGGTAAACAGGTAACTTGCTCCATGGGAAAGGCCCGGCACAAGGGCACAAGCATGGAGAAGTTTGAGGAGAGCCAGCTGTATATTCCCGTTGTCTTCCAGGGCTATCCCAAACGCAACCAACTGACGCAGCAGGACATCGTGCCTTTCAATCGTTTTGAGACAACTGCATCGACTGATATCCGTTGGAAACTCCAGGCAGAGACGGATAGCGTGTGCGGTCTGCCCTGCCAGTGTGCCACGGCAACGTATGGCGGTCGGGAGTGGACGGCATGGTTCTGCAGCGAGATTCCCACGTCGGCTGGTCCCTGGCGCCTGTGTGGATTACCGGGCTTGATCTTGCGTGCTGAGGCCGATGGAGTACATTCCTTCACCTGTTCACATCTGGACTTTGTGCGCGAACCTATTCTCTACACTCCCACCGAGAATGCCGTGAAAGCCAAGCACCCCCGCTTTGTGAAGTTCCGCAACCAGAAGATGAGCAACCCCGAGTTGATGAGACATCCCGAAAGGCTGATTTCACCTAAAGAAGTTCAACACATGGAGATAATAAACAGAACGGTTCTGATCAACGGCATCGTCCTCCCCAAAACCGACACGAAGTATGTGCCCTTGGAAATAAAATAGAAGACCCTCCCCCGCCCCCCTTTAGGGGGGAGCTGTATGTATGATGAAAAGCAAAAAAATGAAATACCTATGAAACACATTCTCTTCCTTATCCTTACAACAATATGCGTCACTGCCACCGCCCAGACAACAATCTCGGGACGCGTCACCGACACGCAGAACGAGACGATGGAGGGCTGCATCGTGGCAGCACTCACACCTGCCGACTCCAGCATCGTGGGCTATAGTATGACGGACTCGGTGGGCAGATACCGCATCAGCCTTGAGCACGACTATGCGCGTCTGTTGCTGCGCCTGACAGGGTTCAACATCAAGCGTGCGTACCGCAACGTGGAGGGCAAGACGCAGCGCATTGACTGGAAGGCAGAGGAGGAGAACATGGTGCTGCGCGAGGTGCAGGTGAAGGCACAGAAGCTGTGGGGCAGTCGCGACACGCTGAACTACCTCGTCTCGGCCTACATGAAGGACTACGACCGCACCATCGGCGACGTGCTGAAGCAGTTGCCCGGCATCTCGATCGAGGAGAATGGCACCATCAAGTACCAGGGCGTGGCCATCAACCACTTCTATATAGAAGGCATGGACGTGCTGCAAGGCCGCTACAACCTGGCCACCTCGGGCATCAGGGCCGAGGACGTTGCCACCGTGCAGGTCTTGGAGCACCACGAACACGTGCGTGCCCTGCAAGACCAGATACCGCCCGAGTCGGCTGCCATCAACCTGAAACTGAAGAAGAAAGCCAAGGGAGTGTGGACACACAACATACATCTGGGAGGGGGCTACGACGACCGCCCCCTCTGGGACTGCGATGCCTATAGCATGAACTTCGGCACCAAGGGGCAGCATGTCATCTTCTACGGCAATGGCAATACGGGCAATGGTTCTACGTTGGGCGACCGTCACTATGGTGGCATCGGTGCAACGGTCCACACCCTGACCGGCGTGCTGAGTGCCAGTCGTTCGCCCATCGGCAGCAATCTGCGCGACAATCTGCACAACTTCTACACCCACAATCTCAGGAAGATCAACGAGACCACACAGCTACACTATAACGCATCCTACAAATACGACCTACAGCGACTCGAATCCTACGCCCGCACCACCTACACGATGCCCGACGGCACACAGCTGCTCATGACCGAGGATGCCAGTTCGCGCCATCGCCAGCACCACGGTGAGGCAGAGTTGCAATACGAGCTGAATGCCGAGAAACGCTACATAGAGAACACCCTCAACTGGACGGGCGAGTGGAACGACAGTTGGGGCACCATACTCACCTCCACAGACCGCATCCGTCAGGATGCCCGCAACCGCGTGATGGGACTGAGCGACCGCCTTCACTGGGTGCATCGCACGGCCGGGGGGGGCGGTTTCGAAATATCGAGTAATGCTTCGTTCAGCCGCAATCCGCAGAGCCTCGCCATAACCGATGGCATGGAGGCCATGCAGGACGTCACCCTCACCTCGGTCCAGTTCGGCGCTCACTTCTCCACGCTGAAGAACCTCACCCGCCACCGATGGTCCATCACGCCCACTGCCGGCATCGCCACCCAGTACATGGGCATCAAGAACGACCTGCAGCATCCCGAGGTCAGCCTAGGGCAGCTGGGCGATATGCACTACACCCACTCCACACTCAACGCCGGGGCCACAGCCCGCTATGTCAAAGGTGGACTGTCCCTGTCGCTCGACGTGCCGTTGGTGCTGTCGTACACCACGCTGAACAATAACCCGTATTCCAGCGAGGATACCGATGCCAAACGTTTGAAACTGAGCCTGTCGCCCGACTTCTCCATCCTCTGGCGCATGCACGACAACTGGACTTTGCATGGTGGTGCCTCGTACGGAGCCAGCGAGAACGGGTGGAACCAAATGCTCACCTCTTACATCATGAGCAACTACCGCACACTCAGTCGCTACCAAGCCCATATCTATGACTCGCACTCGTTGGATGGCCGTCTGAAAATCGACTTCAAGGAGATCTTCGCCGAGGTGTTTGCCTTCCTTGAGGCCAAGGCCGGACGCAACTGGAGCGACGTGATGTACGGCTCCATCCTCGATGCCCAGGGACACAGCGTGATGCAGGCCGAACTGCTGCCGCACCACAGCACGTCATACAGCGTCAATGCCAATCTGCGCAAGGACATCCACTGGCAGACCCTCTCGCTGGAGGTGAACGGTGGGTATGGCCGTTCCAACAGCCAGTACCTGCGCCAGGGCACGGTCACCCAGTACAAGGGCGACACCTACTCCGTCACAGGCAAGGCAGGCCTCGACCTATGGAAGGGCACACGTCTGGCCTACGACATCAGCAGGAGCAACACCTTGCAGTACAGCAACGTAGGCGACAGCCGCATCTCCTCGTACCGCCAACATGCCAGGATGGACGTCACGCTGCTTCCCAACCGCATCTTTTTGCACGTCGACGGTTCGCACATACACAACGCCCAGCTCCCCGGCCGCAGCGATTACGGCATGCTGGATGCCAGCTTGCAGCTCAAGCTCTGGAAGCCCGTCGAGATAGAGCTGACGGCCAACAACCTGCTGGGCACACGCACCTTCGTCACCCGTCAGACCACCGACATGGTGGAGCACTATGCCGAATACCACCTGCGTCCCCGCTCCTTCATGGCCAGCGTGCGTTTCAATCTTGGAAAGAAATAGTTCTTAGTCGTTTAGTGGACTTGTCGTTTAGTC
This sequence comes from Bacteroidaceae bacterium, assembly GCA_024401165.1. Lineage (GTDB taxonomy): Bacteria > Bacteroidota > Bacteroidia > Bacteroidales > Bacteroidaceae > Physcousia. The sequence continues at coordinate 29,301 of JAKSLN010000012.1, read as the reverse complement.
GTTTAGGAAAAAGCACATTTAGCAAACGAGGAAACAAATCATACCATTCCTAAACAATTTAATTTCTAAACAACCAGTACCTTCTCAAAACGACTAAACAACAAATCCCCCAAACGACTAAACAATCAGTTTCTCAAACGAACAAATCACACATCCCTAAACAACTAAACGACCTATTTTCTAAACGACTAAAACAACAATGACTAAACGACTCAACTTTGCACCCTACGTGCTGTGTTTTTTTGCATTCCTCTTGTATTCATGCCACGAAGAACACACCCCTGGCATAGTGATAACTCCAGCAGCCGAGCCGAAGACGTTCACTGTAGACAGCATCTCGTTTACCATGGTAGGCGTGGAGGGTGGCACGTTCACCATGGGAGCCACCCAAGAAATCCCTAACCCATACGATGACGAAACGCCTGCCCACAAGGTGACACTCAGCACTTTCATGATAAGCGAGACAGAAGTGACGCAAGCTTTGTGGGATGCCGTGATGGCCTATAACCCTAGCAGTTTTCTGCATCCAGAACTGCCTGTCGACAACGTGGCGTGGGAGGAATGCCAGGACTTCATCGACAAACTCAACAAACTTACGCACCAACATTTCCGCCTACCAACCGAGGCTGAGTGGGAGTACGCCTGCCGGGGAGGACAAAAGAGCAGGCACGCGCCATTCAGCGGAAGCAGAACACTCGACGAGGTGGGTTGGTACAGAGGCAACTGCAAGGAACCTCAGCCGGTGCACCAGCTTATGCCCAACGAGTTGGGACTCTACGACATGTCGGGCAATGTATGGGAATGGTGCAATGACTATTACGCACCTTATCCCGAGGACAGCATTGTGAACCCCAAAGACCCAGCCGAGGGCAACTATCATGTCTGCCGTGGCGGTTGTTGGTCGGGAGGCACAAGAGGTTGCTCGCCCACCATACGCAGCCGTCTGAAGCCTGGAGGAAGGCGCAACGTCGTCGGTTTTCGCTTGGCCATGTAGGCAGAGAGGAACTTACAAAAAGAGAGGCCACACTTGTGCGGCCTCTCAACATATAGGGGGATGTATGTCTCTTTTTGGAAGAGAGGGATTAGAGGTTGTCCTTCTCGATGTCCTTGAAGTACTTGTAGGTGCCGTGCTTGAGTTCGTCGGTGGCAGCCTCGTCGCAAACGATGATGGCATGGGGGTGCATCTGCAGGGCGCTGATGGTCCACTCCTGGCTGACGCCTGCCTCGATGGCGTGCTGGAGGGCACGTGCCTTGTTGTGGCCGTTGACCATAATCATGACTTCCTTGGCGTCCATGACGGTGCCCACACCTACGGTGAGGGCGGTCTTGGGAACCTGATTTACGTCGTTGTCGAAGAAACGGCTGTTGGCGATGATGGTGTCGGTGGTGAGGGTTTTGACGCGAGTGCGACTTGCCAGACTAGAGAAAGGTTCGTTGAAGGCGATGTGACCGTCGGGACCGATGCCGCCCATGAAGAGGTCGATGCCTCCTGCAGCCTCGATGGCAGCCTCATACTGTGCGCACTCGGCAGCGAGGTCGGCGGCGTTGCCGTTGAGGATGTGTACGTTCTCCTTCTTGATGTCGATGTGGCTGAAGAAGTTGTTCCACATGAAGCTGTGGTAGCTCTCGGGATGCTCCTCGGGCAAGCCTACGTACTCGTCCATGTTGAAGGTGATGACGTTCTGGAAGCTAACCTTGCCAGCCTTGTTGAGTTCGACAAGCTTCTGGTACATGCCCAGGGGACTGGAACCGGTGGGGCAGCCAAGCTTGAAAGGTTTCTCGGGGGTGGGTGCAGCAGCGTTGATCTTGGCAGCTACATACTCGGCTGCCCAGCGTGACAGCTCTGCATAATTGGGTTCAATAATTACTCTCATCTTTTTCTCTTTTATTGGTTAAAACAGGGTATTCTCTACGATTTGTCCCATCTGCCATACGCAGCGCACAGTAAGTTTCTCGTCGAGGATGACGATGTCGGCATCCTTGCCGTGCTGGAGGGTTCCCTTGCGACCGTCGACGCCCATGATACGCGCTGGCGTCTCGCTGCACATGCGGACGGCGTCCTCCAGAGGAATCTCTGCCATCTGCACGGCGGTACGGATAAGACGGTCGGTGGTAGCGATGCTGCCTGCCAGAGCGCTGCGGTCGCTGAGTTTGCAGACGCCGTCCTCGATGACCACGCGGGGGTCGAATGCGTTGCCGCCCTCACAGGCCGCCACGGCCAGCGCGTCGGTGATGAGTGCCATGCGCTCCACGCCCTTCATCTTGTAGCACATGCGCAGGATGGTGGGAGGAACGTGGATGCCGTCGGCCACGAGTTCGACGGTCATGTCGTCGATGCAGTAGACACTCTCGACGGTGCCCTCGTACTTATACTCACGTTTGTTGTGGAAGCCGGGCATGGCGTTGTAGAAATGGGTGACGTGGGTGAAACCTGCCTCGTAGGCAGCCCACACGTCTTCCCACTCGGCAGCGGTGTGGGCGATGCTGGGCAGGATGCCCTTCTCGCGGCAGTAGCGACCGAACTGGATGGCACCGGGCAACTCGGGAGCGGCGTCCCAGCGTGCCAGGCAAGGAGAGTTCTCGACGATGTGGACGTACTCGTTGGGATCAGGATTCTTGATGCACTCCGGCATCTGTGCGCCCGCCTTCTTTGGATTGAGGTAGTGGCCTTCGAGATGGAGGCCGAGGATGGGCGAGTTGGGTTGTGCCATGAGTTCGTTGCACGTCTCCACGGCACGCTGAATCATGGGTATGGTGCTACTGGAGAGCGTAGGAAAGATGCCGGTGGTTCCGTACTTGACATGTGCCTGAACGGCAGTCTGGAAGGCCTCCTTTGTACCCTCCTGAAAGTCGCGGCCACCGCCTCCGTGGACGTGCATCTCGATGCCTCCGGGTATGACGTACATGCCACGTGCGTCGACCAGACTGGCACCGATGATGGCAAGGTCGCAGTTGGTCACCTCCAATATCTTATTGTCACGCAAGATAATGGAACCGTTGCGGAGCCATCCCTGCGGGGTGAGTATCTTTCCGTTTACGATTTGCGTTAACACGATATCCTCTTAACTATTTCGTCATTGAATATACCACGTCCATCACTTTTTTCCCGATTTCATCGGCAGCTTCCATGGTGCTGGCCTCGGAGTAGACGCGGATGATGGGTTCGGTGTTTGACTTGCGCAAGTGTACCCACTTGTCGGGGAAGTCGATTTTGACACCATCAATGTCGGTGACCTGCTCGTTGCTGTACATCTCCTTCACCTTGACGAGGATGGCATCGACGTCGGTGTCGGGGGTGAGGTCGATGCGATTCTTGGCAATGAAATAAGGAGGATAGGTGGCTCGCAGTTCACTGGTCTTCATGCCCTTCTTGGCCAGATAGGTGAGAATGAGGGCGATGCCTACCAAGGCGTCGCGACCGCTATGTGCAGCAGGGTAGATGACTCCACCGTTGCCCTCGCCGCCGATGACGGCGTTGGTCTGGCGCATCATGGTGACAACGTTCACCTCACCCACAGCTGCAGCGGTGTACTTGCAGCCAGCATACTTGTTGGTGACGTCGCGGAGAGCACGGGTAGAAGAGAGGTTGCTGACAGTGTTGCCGGGGGTATGCTGGAGGATGTAGTCGGCAACGGTAACGAGGGTGTACTCCTCGCCGTACATGGTGCCATCCTCGCAGAAGAGAGCCAGACGGTCTACGTCGGGATCGACAACAAAGCCGATGTCCTGACCACCCTTCTGCATGAGCGCCTTGATGTCGCCGAGGTTCTTCTCCAGAGGTTCGGGATTATGCTGAAAATCGCCGGTGGGTTCGGTATAAAGTCCCGTCACCTGCTTAACGCCCAACTGCTCGAAGAGCTTAGGCAGAATGATGCCGCCAACGCTGTTGACAGCATCGAAGGCAACGCGGAAATTGGCCTTCTTGATGGCCTCGACATCAACGAGGTCGAGACCGAGCACCATGTCGATGTGCTTCTGGTCGTACGTGTCGTCCTCAATATACTTGCCCAGGTGATCAACGTCGGCGTATTCGAAGTCCTCTGCCTCGGCAATGCGAAGCACTTCCTCGCCCTGTGCCTTATCGAGGAACTCACCCTTCTCGTTGAGCAACTTGAGGGCGTTCCACATGCGGGGGTTGTGACTGGCAGTGAGGATGATGCCACCGCAGGCGCCCTCCATGGTTACGGCAACCTCGGTGGTGGGTGTGCTGGCCAGTCCGATGTTTACGACGTCGAAGCCCATGCCCATGAGCGTGCCGCAAACGACATTCTTTACCATTTCACCGCTGATTCGTGCATCACGACCCACAACGATCCTGTTGCTGGTGATGGTGGTGGTCTTACGTATCAGCGTAGCATAGGCGCTGGTAAACTTCACGATGTCAAGCGGATTGAGCGTATCGCCGGCCTTGCCGCCGATAGTGCCACGAATACCCGAAATGGATTTAATAAGTGTCATAGTCTTGTATGTATTATTGTGTTATTATGATGCAATGCTTTTCGCAAAATTACGAAACATCTGGGAAGTCACCAAATTTTTTATAAAAAAATAGAGAAATAAATTAACGGATGCCATTCTCGCGCACAAAATCCTCGAACTGCTCTACCGAACCGTTGAAGATGTCGACGTCGACCTTGCCACGGATGCCGATGACCGTGCCATCGTCGGACAACTGCCAAAAGGCAAGGCGGACGTAGGGGCGGAACTCACTGTAACGGGCTATCCAGACGGGGCACTGCTGCAGTTCCTCGGGAGCATCCGCCATGTACTGATCGACAAAGGACTGGTTGAGGTAGAGGATGGGAGCGGCATGGCAGCGCTGGCGAACGACTCGCACCCACTCGCACATCTCGGCAATCATCCTGTCGGGACCGCCCATGGACTCGATCTGCTTCTGAGACAGTTCGACATCGAGCACCGGAGGCAGATCGCCCTTGCAGAGATGGGCATTGCGCAAGAACCACTGGGCCTGCTCGCTACCACTCATGGGCGAAAAGAAGTGGTACTGCCCCACCTTGATGCCAATTGCACGAGCACGTCGCGCATCGTCCTCGCAATACTTGCTGACCGTCTTGATGCCCTGCGTGGCCTTGATGAAGCAGAAATGAATGGGAAAACTGGCGGGTCCATCGATGGTTTTGCGCACCTTGACGCCGAGGCTAACCATGCGCAGACGATTCCAAAGAATGGGAAAGACGTGCTTGCCCTGCTCGTGCTGATAGCGGGCAATGTCGATGCCATAGACGCGATCGGCATTGAAAACGATGCGTTCACCGCGGAACTGATCGTTCCTCCAGCGACCGATGCTGACGATGCGACCGGGAACCAGACCAACGCCAAAGCCGTGTCGGCGTCCCTCGAACCAGTCGCCCTCGTAATAGGACGTACCCGTCAGCACACCTCCACCCGACGGACGGAGCATAGCATCAAAATCGCCGACAAAACGGGCGTTTTTCTCCACTCGCTCGCCCGAAGGCAACGTATCGCCATCCCATACGCCAACGTAGCGGACTCCATCCGGAGTGACATAGGTTCCTTGCCCCACGCGCTGTCCGTCCCGCATGAATCCCTTGTACCAACTACTGTCGGGATAGACCAGGCGACCGAAAGAGAGACGCTGTTCCTCGGAGACTGCCACCTCGGCATCGCTGAACGAGAGCAGCTGCACACCACCCGGCAGACTCTTCTGCTCGTAGACCAGTTCGACGGCCTCGGGCTGACGGGCAGAGAAGAGAAGGGCAAGCCCCTGGCGCACACTCCTCCACCACCGGGCGGGACTGATGGAGAATCCACCCGCATCCTGCCACCCCTCGGGTTGACAAACGGCACGCAAATGGGCATGATGATCGACAACAGGAGCACCCGACAAAGCATCGGGGAGCGGCACGGAGGCATCAACGTCCTCGAAACGAACCAAACTGGGAAGAAAAGCCGATGAGTCCGACGGATTCAGGGGTTCGCGAAGGTAGCCCAACGCCCAGCGTCCACCATCCCACCAGCGCAGAGAGGTAGGGTTGAAGACGAAGGCACGGCTAGGCAACCGACCACAGCGCAGACGGCAATGCTGCTCGTCGACCTCATCGGCATCGAGACACAGGAGCGTGTCGGAGACCGAGGGGCGATAGTAGACCCGCAGCTGCTGGGAGACGCTCAACTGGATGCTCTCCTCCAGAAGCACCTGTTCGAGCAACGTGGCAAGGGAGGTGAGCGAATCGGACTCGTGAGCGACGCGGTCATTGAGCGACATGACTTGGTTGTATCCTTCGTCATAGACGGTGTGAGTGCGCTTATAATACTCCATTTCATCGGTCAAAAGACGCAGTTCGGCCAAACGACTTTGCAGACTGTCGAGTCCGTCGGAAAGGACACGATGGAGACTATCCTGCGAGAGGTGGTTGAGAAGGAGTTCGGGATGGTGCCAGCGTGTCTCGATGAGTCCGTCGGCATCTACGAAGAAGCCGGTGGAGAAGGAGTGCTCGCGCGGAGTGATGGGATAGGTGCTTCCATCGGGAGCGTGGAGGAGAACCTGACGGTCGTCCTCGAGCAAAACGATGCCGCGAAGCATGGTTTCGGGGGAAACGGGAACCACCGTATAGAGATGGACAAGGATGAGCCAAACCAAGAGAATGGCAAGAGTCCAGTTTCTCTTTTTCGGTTGTTTCCAGTAGTTGAGAAGGGATTTAAGCATCATTTTCGGCGTTTTGCTTGCAAAATTACAAAAAAAGACGTAACTTTGAAGCGAAAAAAGAGTTTTTTTGCACAATGCATAGAGCGCCATGCTGCATGCCTGCTGCACAAATCTTAACGCATTAACTAATCCTAAACCATAATTTAAAGTAATGAAACTGAAAAGCATTCTCTTCACCACCTGCCTGATGGCCTCGGCCACAGTCCTGGCGCAAGACAACACCATCACGGTGGAAACAGCGAAACTGGGTGCCCCCGTGCAGTCCACCATGTACGGCATCTTCTTTGAGGACATCAACTATGCTGCAGACGGCGGTCTGTACGCCGAGTTGGTCATGAATCGCTCGTTCGAATTTCCCAATCCCTATGCAGGATGGGACATCAGCGGCAAGGTAAGCCTGCAGAGCGACGGTCCCTTCGACAAGAATCCCCACTACGTACGCCTGGCTCCCTCGGGTCATGCCCACAAGCACACGATGATTGAGAACAGCGGTTTCTTCGGCATGGGCATCAAGAAGGGCGCTGAGTACAAGTTCAGCGTTTGGGCCCGCTGTCCGGAAGGCGGCAACTCGAAGATCTGGGTTGACTTGGTTGACAACGCAACCATGGGCGAGGACCAGAAGATTGGCAACGGCGGCGTTGAGATCCAGGGCAAGGAGTGGAAGAAGTATACGCTGACCATCAAGGCCAGCAAGACCATTGAGAAGGCTCACATGCGCGTCTGGGGCGACTCGAAGGTAACAACCGACCTAGAGCACATCAGCCTCTTCCCCGCCGACACCTACATGGGCGACGAGAACGGCATGCGCAAGGACCTGGCTCAGGCTTTGTATGACATGCACCCCGGCGTGTTCCGCTTCCCCGGTGGCTGTATCGTAGAAGGCACCGACTTGGAGAGCCGCTACCAGTGGAAGAACAGCGTCGGTCCTGTTGAGAACCGTCCCCTGAACGAGAACCGCTGGCACTACACTTTCACCAGCCGCTACTACCCCAACTACTTCCAGAGCTACGGCCTCGGCTTCTTCGAGTACTTCCGTCTGTCTGAGCAGATTGGCGCCGAGCCCCTGCCCGTGCTGAACGTCGGCATGGCTTGCCAATACCAGAACGAGATCCGCGACGAGAAGAAGGTTCACGTGGCCATAGACGACCTGCAACCCTACATCGACGACTGCATCGACCTGATTGAGTTTGCCAACGGCGACCCTGCCAAGAACGAATGGGCCAAGCTGCGCGCAGAGATGGGCCATCCCGCTCCCTTCAACCTGAAGTTCATCGGCGTAGGCAACGAGCAGTGGGACTACAAGGACAACAAGGCCTTCAGCCAGCGTCTGGAGAAGTTCGTCGTTGCCATCCGCAAGGCTCACCCCGAAATCAAGATCATCGGTACGAGCGGCCCCGACTCTGAGGGCCAGAGCTTCGACCTGGGCTGGACTGCCATGAAGAAATTGGGCGCAGACCTCGTGGACGAGCACTTCTACCGCAACATCGACTGGTTCAAGAACGAGATGAACCGCTACGACGAGTATGACCGCAAGGGTCCCAAGGTGTTTGCCGGCGAGTATGCCTGCCACGACCGCGGCAAGAAGTACAACCACGCTGGTGCCAGCATCTACGAGGCAGCCTTCATGACCAACCTGGAGAAGAACGCCGACGTTGTTCACATGGCCACCTACGCTCCCCTCTTCGCTCACGTGGAGGGCTGGCAGTGGCGTCCCGACGCCATCTGGTTCGACAACCTGCGCTCGGCCAAGACCGTAAGCTACTACGTGCAGGCACTCTACGCCCAGAACAAAGGCACCAACGTACTAAGCACCACCATTGCAAAGCCCACCCCCAAGGGCGAGGACGGAATCTTTGCCAGCGCAGTATATGACAAGGAGAAGGACGAGGTGATCGTGAAGGTGATCAACACCACCGAGCAGGCAAAGAACGTAGCCATCAAACTGAACGGTATGAAGACCATCAGCAAGGTGAACACCATCACACTCGACTGCAGCGACTATGAGATGGAGAACACCGTTGACAACCCCAACGCCATCGTTCCTCAGGAGGCAATGATCAAGGCAGAGGGTACGACCGTGAACGCCAGCGTTGCCGGCAAGAACTTCGTTGTATTCAAGGTAAAAAAATAACCCCAAAACTAATAATAAGATTATGAAAAAGACATTCCTTACCCTTTCAATGGGTATCGCACTGGTTGCAGGCATGACCCTGACCAGCTGTGGCGGTGAGCAGAAGAAGAGTGCAGAACAGACTGAAGCAGCCGAGGGCGAAGTACAGGCAAAGACTGAACTGCCCGCAGACCTGAAGGTTTACACCGAGGCAGACCTGGCAGCAGCCAAGGCAGGCACGGACGCCAACGTAGGTTTCGGAAAGAACGTACTGTCGACCCTCGACGGCATGATGGAGGGCAACACCGCAGTCAAGGCTTTGTATTTCGACCATGAGATCAACATGATCGGTACGGCGTCATTCAAGAACTGTACCAGCCTGGAGGCTGTATACGCAGACAACATGATTCAGGTTGTTGGCGACGAGGCTTTCATGGGCTGTACTTCACTGAAGGAGTTCAAGACTTCGACTCCCACCTATGGTCTGAACGCATTTGACGGCTGCACCTCGCTGGAGACCATCGTCATGAAGGACGGCTGGAAGATCCGCGAGAAGGGTCTGGGTAACTGTACCGCTCTGAAGACTGTCATCCTGCCCATGACCATCGAGGACATCGAGGAGGGCGCCTTCGCCGGTTCAAACGCTATCGAGAACCTGGCTGTCCCCTACAACTTCAAGGATCGCATGTACACCTTCGTAGAAGGCGCCAAGGGCATCAAGAACATCTACGTGCTGACTCCCGCCTACTATAGCTTCCCCACCACGAAGGCTGCCAAGGCATTCAACAAGAGCCAGTGCACGGCTTACGTTCCCGACGCTCAGGTTGAGGACTTCAAGAAGGACCCCAACTGGGCTGCTTTCGCTGCCATCAAGCCTCTCAGCGAGTCGGGCTACTACAATGCAGACTGCACCATTAAGTAAAAACGAAAAGGACAAGGACCGTGGGGTCCTGTGCCTTTAGACAAGAAAAATGGACATTATAGACATTATCAACAACAAGCAGGGGACAGCATTCTCGTTTGAGGTGCTGCCCCCTCTTAAAGGAAATGGAACGGGATCGCTCTTCAAGACCATTGAGCGCTTGACAGAGTTTAGCCCCCGCTACATCAACATCACCACCCACAGAAGCGAATACGTCTACCACGAAGTGGAAGGCGGACTGCTGCAGCGCCAGCGCATCCGTCGCCGTCCCGGCACCATCGCCATCGCCGCAGCCATTCAGAACAAATTTGACGTGCCCGTTGTACCGCATATCGTGTGCAGCGGCAACACACGCGAAGACCTGGAATACATGCTCCTTGACCTTCAGTTCCTTGACATCAGCGACGTGCTGGTGCTGAGAGGCGACAAGGCGAAGGAGGACAGTGCCTTCCGCCCCACTGGCGACGGTCCGGCTTACGCAACGGAACTCATTGACCAGATAAACCGATTCAACGAGGGTTACTTCTTCGACGGGACTCCCATCAAGGTTCCAGGCAAGCCCTTCCACTTCGGCGTGGCATGCTACCCCGAGAAGCACGAAGAGGCACCCAACCTGCAGAGCGACCTGGCCATCCTGAAGAAGAAGGTGGACATGGGTGCGCAATACGCTGTCACACAACTTTTCTACGACAACGAGAAATACTTTGAGTTTGTCAAGAAGGCAAGAGAGATGGGCATCAACGTCCCCATCATCCCCGGCATCAAGCCCCTAGCAAAAATGAGCCAGCTGACGGTTGTCCCCAAGACCTTCCACTGCGACCTGCCCGAGGACCTCTACCGCGAAGCCAGCAAGTGCGAATCGGACGAGGAAGTGAAGAGAGTGGGCATCGAATGGGCCATCAACCAATGCCGCGAACTCATCACGCAGGGCGCTCCCAGTCTGCATTTCTATACGGTTTCGGCGGTAGACAGCATCTGCGAGATAGCGAAAAACATCTACTAAGCAGCAAGATAAAGACAACAGCCACAACACGACAGGCATGTATAATTTCAGCGACGTCATAGGACAGGAAGAGGTGAAGCAGCGTTTGCTGCACGATGCGCAGGAAGACCGCGTGCCCCACGCCCTGATGCTTTGTGGTCCACGAGGCTGCGGAAAACTGCCGCTGGCACTGGCACTGGCGCAATACTTGCTTTGCGAGAAGGCAGCATCGCCCAAGGCTGAACCCGAGATGGGACTTTTCGGGGAAATGGTACCTACACCTCCCGCAACCGAGCCCTGTGGCGAATGTCGGAGTTGCAAAATGGTGGAGGCACTCTCCCACCCCGACCTGCACTTCTCTTTCCCTATCATCAAAAAGAAAAACAGCAGTTCCGCTCCCATCTGCGACGATTACCTGCGAGAATGGAGAGATCAGTTGAAGAAGCAGACTTACTTCGACATCAATGACTGGCTCGAGGACATGAAAGCCGAGAACCAGCAAGCAACATACTACGTTGGCGAGAGTGACTCGCTGCTGCGCAAACTGGCAATAAAGTCGAGCCAGGGCGGCAGACGCGTCATCATCATTTGGTTGCCCGAGCGCATGAACCAAGAAACGGCCAACAAACTGCTGAAACTCATCGAGGAGCCCCCATCAAGGACGCACTTCATCATGACCTGCGAGGAACCGGAAAAGGTACTGGGCACCATCCTGAGTCGAACACAGCGCATCACCGTTCCAGCACTGACAACGGAAGATATCCGCACGGCGCTCATCACACGCTACGCGTTGCCCGAGGAGCATGCCGCCGAACTGGCACACGTGGCACAGGGCAGCCTGACGGAAGCTCTTCACCGCATGATGGCGGGCAACGAGGAGAGCGAATTCTTCGACCTCTTTGTAAATCTGATGCGTTTAGCTTATCAAAGAAAAATCAAGGACTTACGCCTTTGGAGCGAAGACCTAGCCAGCAGAGGTCGTGAAGTTCAGAAGCGATTCCTGCAATATACGCAACGGCTCCTGCGCGAGAACTTCATTTTCAACTTCCATCGCCAGGAGACGCTGAACTACCAACTGAAGCGAGAGAGCGACTTCTCCACAAAGTTTGCCCGCTTCATCAACGAAAGAAATGTTATCAAGTTAATGGATGAAATGAGCGCAGCAGAAAACGACATTGAGGGCAACGTCAACGCCAAGATGGTTTTCTTCGACTTTGCACTCAAAGTCATCGTACTACTCATACAATAATAAATTTATGGAGAAAGAATATATAAGCGGCGGAGTGGGCCGCGGACTGCATAGAGAAGGATGCGGAAGAAGCTATGGTCAGTTGAATGACTACGACTACCTGGCCGACATCCCAGGAAACGCAGAACTGACGGACATCGTCGAGGTACAATTCAAGAACACCCGCAAGGGCTACTACCACAACGAGAACAACCTTCCCCTCCTTAAGGGTGATATTGTAGCGGTGGAGGCTTCGCCTGGCCACGACATCGGCACGGTTACGATGACCGGAAAACTGGCTTTCCTGCAAATGAAAAAGGCGAACTTGAAGTCTGAGGCTGACATCAAGCGCATCTACCGCAAGGTGAAGCCTACAGACATGGAGAAATACGAGGAGGCAAAAGCAAAGGAGCAGGACACCATGATCAAGAGCCGCCAGATTGCCAAGAACCTGGGACTCGAGATGAAGATTGGTGACGTGGAATATCAAGGCGACGGCAACAAAGCCATCTTCTACTACATTGCCGATGGCCGCGTTGACTTCCGACAGCTCATCAAGGTTCTGGCCGAGGAGTTCCGCGTTCGCATCGAGATGAAGCAGATTGGCGCTCGCCAAGAAGCAGGACGCATCGGCGGTTTCGGTCCCTGCGGTCGTGAACTCTGCTGCGCAACGTGGATGAAGAACTTCGTCAGCGTAAGCACCAGTGCGGCTCGCTTCCAGGACCTTTCACTCAATCCCCAGAAGTTGGCCGGCCAGTGCGCTAAGTTGAAGTGCTGTATGAACTACGAGGCAGATCAGTACGTGGAGGCTTCACACAAACTGCCCAGCCGCGAAGTTTCCCTGCACGCTGCCGACGGCGAGTATTTCTACTTCAAGGCAGACATCCTATCCGGCATGGTGACCTATAGCACTGACAAGCGAATTGCTGCCAACCTGACTACCATCTCGGCAGAGCGTGCCAAGGAAATCATTGCCATGAATCGCAAGGGAGAGGAACCCGAAAGCCTTGAGGAAGGTGGAAAGAAGATGCCTCCCAAGCCAATCGACCTGGCAACACAGGACGACCTCAACCGCTTTGACAAGGCAAAGAAGAAGAAAAAGAAGAAGAACAAGGGCAACAAGGATAATCGAGAGAACAAAGAACCTTTGGAAAACAAAGACACCAAGACGCCCAAAGAACCAAAGGAAAAAGACACACAAAATTCCAAGGAGCCCAGAGAGCCAAAAGAGTCTCGTGAACCCAGGGAGAACAGAGAATCCAGAGAAAACAGAGAGCGCAAAGAAGGCAGAGATCGCAAGGAGCATCGCGAGAACCGAGACAACAAAGAGCGCCGCGAACATAGGGAACAACGTGAGTCAAAAGAGCCTCGCGAACCCAGAGAACCTCGTGAACCAAGAGAGCCCAGAGAACCTAGAGACTCTCGTGAACCCAGGGAAAACGAAGCCCCCAGAGTTGCAAACGAGCAGAGACCGCAACGGGAGCATCAACACCACCACAACAATCGTGACAGGCGCCGCGGAAAGGGTGGTGACCGACCAAAGCAGGAGGCGAACAACGCACCTCAGGAATAACGAAAAATGAAAGGGCGTAAAAGTATTATTCTAACATCGCTGCTTATGCTGGCCACCGCATGTCAGAAAGCAGACGGAATCAACCAGTTCCAACCAACCGATACGGAAGGTTGGAACTGCTTAGATACACTCGTCTTCGATGTGCCAGCCTCCACCCAACCACACGATTACGAAGTGCTGATTCACGCACGCATCACCCATCAATTCAGCAGCAAGGACCTTTGGATGGTTGTTGAACAGCAATATGGCGACCCCGACAGTTTAAGACCATTCGTTGACACGCTGACAATTCAGGTAGCAGACGAAAACGGCAACTTCATCGGCAAAGGAAGAGATCTGCTTGAATACACAACACCCGTCCGCGTTGTACGCTTGCAAAGCGGAACAGAAGGACAAATTCGCGTCCATCACATTCAGACAGACACCCACGTGAAAGGTGTCCACGACGTTGGCATCGAAGTACGATACAGATAGCAGATCGCCTGTCGCAATGACAACAAGGTAGTCTAAGTGCGCTTCAAGCGATTTCGTCCCGCATCGATTCTAAGCAGGATGAAGAGCAGAATGGTGAATCCCCACAACGATGAACCTCCGTAACTAAAGAAAGGAAGCGGGATACCAATCACCGGGGTAAGACCCAGCACCATTCCCACATTAATAAAGATGTGGAAGAAGAAGATTCCCACGACACAATATCCATAGATTCGACCAAACCGATAGACTTGACGTTCGGCAACATGGATAAGGCGCAGGAGCAGAAGCATGAAGAGCACCAACACGGTTGTGCAGCCCACAAAACCTTCCTCCTCTCCCACCGTACAGAAGATAAAGTCGGTCTCCTGCTCGGGAACGTACTTCAATTTCGTCTGCGTTCCGTTCAGGAAACCCTTGCCATGCAATCCTCCCGAACCGATGGCAATCTGAGCCTGTGCAACGTTGTAGCCAGCTCCGCGAGGTTCCTCCTTCATACCGAGAAGCACCTCGATACGGGTGCGCTGGTGATCCCCCATGAGGTGATCCATCACATAATTGGCTGAATAGAAAAATCCCAGCGAACCGATGGAGAACAGGGCAACGTAGAAATAGGTTGCCAAACGTTCACGCAGGGCAAGAAACAACAGATAAAGAATGACGAGGATGCACACGCCCAGCTGCACCCAAACCAAATCAAAGGGTAGCACGTACATGGCAAAAAGTGCCGAGGAAACGGTCAGAAACAGTCCACCGCCCAGCATCCACCAGAAGGGGGCGCGAGCCTGAGTGTAAAGACGTGTCATGAAAGTGGAGAAGATCCAGATGGCTATCATCACGGTATATGCGCCAAGGCTAACTTCCTTGAGGTCCAAAAGCGGAGCGTCCTCAAAACGAATGCCAACCACGAAATAGAACACAGCAGCAACACCGACAAAGAGGAAACTACCTGGCATTCCTTCGCGATAGAACATAAAAAAGAACGAGAGGTAAACCAAGGCACTTCCAGTCTCTTTCTGCATCACGATAAGTCCCATGGGAAGTAGGACAAGCAAACCACTGATAATCAAGTCACGTGTGCGGTCCAGACGTAGTTCAAACATACTCATCACACGTCCTAAGCATAGCGCTGTCGCAAATTTGGCGAACTCGGCCGGCTGTATGCTGAACGATCCCACCTTGATCCACGACATTGAGCCCTTGATGTCACGCGCCAGGAAAGGCGTCACAAGGAGCAGAACAAGAAACGCACCATATATAAGATAAGAGAACGACTCGTATATGCGTTCGTCGATGCTCAAGATAAGCGTGCCAAGAAGAATGGAAGTGCCAATCCATACGATTTGCATGCCCGAGCGTGAGCCAAAGCTGAAGATGTTTCCAGCCTGGTCAAAATCGTATGTTGCACCACACACGCTCATCCAACCCAGTCCGAGCAAGATGATATAGAGAATGATGGTCACCCAGTCAAGCGACCTCAAAACGCCCTTTTGTTCCTTATCTTTTACCATTTGGTTTATTCCCTATGCGATGTTGACTCGTGTAACCTCTCTTTCGTTTATCGCTCTCCCAGTCCATAGTTGATGTGGCGGTTCTCAAATTCCCTTGCCCTTGCCTGGCTGCTCTCCGACAGTTTGCCGTTGATGAACTGCTCCATGATCAAGGCACCAATAGGCACACCATATACGGCACCGAAACCGCCGTTCTCCACGTAAACGGCAACGGCAATCTTTGGATTGTCCTTGGGAGCAAATCCCATAAAGGCAGAGTGGTCATGTCCCTTATTCTGCGCCGTACCCGTCTTTCCACACACCTCATACATCGACGTGTTGGCAGAACGGCAAGTTCCACCGGTGACAGCAGCGCGCATGCCGGAAACAACATATTCATAATTGCTCGCGGCAACCTTCGTGTAGCGTCGGGTTGTATAGAGCGAATCAAGCGGCTCACCCTGAATGCTCTTCACGATATGGGGAGTGATGAAGTAGCCACGATTGGCAATAGTAGCACCAAGGTTTGCTATCTGCAACGGTGTGAGGCAGACCTCACCCTGACCGATGGCAATGGAGATGACCGTCACGCCATTCCATCCATTCTTGTAGTGTTCATCGTAGAAATTGGCATTGGGAATCATACCACGGTTCTCGCCCGGAAGGTCCACACCCAACGGATAACCGAATCCCATGGATACCATATAGTCCTTCCAGGTTGTCATCGCATCCTGAACCGTCGTGTACTTGCTACGATTGGCAAACATGTGGTAAAGTCCCCAGCAGAAATATCCGTTACAAGACGTAGCGATAGCAGGCACCAAAGGAAGGGGAGCACCATGACCGTGGCAACCCACCGTCAGACGGCCCAGGTGGAAGCCTCGGCTGCAGGGATATGCCGTACCTGTTGGCGAGATGATTCCCTCTTGAAGGAAGGTCAGCGCCTGACTTGTCTTGAAGGTTGAACCTGGAGGATAACGTCCAGCAATTGCACGGTTCAGCAATGGTTTCAGGCGATCCTGACTCAGCATGATATGGTTCTTTCCACGCTGACGGCCCACCATGAGGTGCGGGTCGTACGTGGGGGAAGACACCAAACAGAGGATTTCTCCCGTCGAGGGTTCAATGGCAACGATGCTTCCCAGTTTTCCCTTCATCAGTCGCTCGCCCAATGCCTGCAATTCGAGGTCGATGCTGAGCGTCAGGTTCTTGCCAGGAACCGGAGCCTGGTCCAGCTTTCCATTTTGATACGAGCCCTTAATTCTGCCTCGTGCATCGCGCAAGAGAATCTCCGTTCCCTTTACGCCTCGCAGCTGCTTCTCGTAACTACGCTCGACACCCTGCTTGCCAATGTAGTCGCCGCTTTGGTAGTACTCGTCCTCCTCAATATCGGCAGGGCTCACCTCGGCCACATCACCAAGGATATGAGCCGCATGTTCGTTGGCATACTGGCGGATGCTTCGCTTCTGGATATAGTAACCGGGAAAACGGAAGAGTTTCTCTTGAAAACTGCTGAACTCCTCGGCCGAGAGCTGACTCATGAAGATTTGCTGCGTATATCGGCTATACCCAGGATTCTTGGTGCGATCCTTGATCTCCGCCATGCGCTTCGAGTACCACTCAGGCGTGATCTTCAGACTACGGCACAAGTCCAGCGTGTCCACATCCTTTGCCTCGTTGGTAACCACCATGATATCGTACGAGGGCTGGTTGTAAACGAGAAGCGTACCATTTCTGTCATAGATGCTGCCGCGAGCCGGATACTGCGTGCGCTTCAGGAAGGCATTGCTATCGGCATTCTTCTTGAAATCCTCGCTCATTAGCTGAAGCGAGAAAAGTCGCAACACATAGATAAGGATGACCAAAACGATCACCCCTCCCATTACATATTTACGATTTTCGAGATGGAAATCCTGGTTACTCATGTCCGCGCAAAGTTTCTATGACGACGACAAACAACCACGACAGACCGAAACTGATACCAGCCGACATGCCCAGGTCTACAAGGTTGTAGAACGAGAACGACTGAAGCAGGAAGTAGGTAATGTGGTGAAGTATCAGAATCAGTGTAAGATAGCGCAAGTGATTCCATACACCCATCGTATGATAATTAGGTGTCATGTCCTCAAGCGCATCCTTGGGCAGAAAGGCCTTCAGCAAAAGAGGTTGGAAGAAGGCTGCCACAGTCATGCTTCCGGCCGACATGCCCGGCGTATTACTGAACACATCCACCAAGAAGCCCAGCACAAAGCCCCACACCAACGACGCAATGCGTCCCCAGCTTGAGGGCATATAGAGAAGGAGGGCAACATACACCAAGGGCGTACCATATCCGAAGAAATGGATATGATTCATCAGCAACACCTGCACTGCCAGCAAGATGAGCAGCTGCACAAACCGCTTTAGACCCTCGATTATCATACTAAACTATTGCTATTCCTCCCTCGTTAGATCTCTTATTATTCCTTTTTGATCAACCCGCCACGCACGTTCAGTGTGTCCAGTTCCTCCTTGTGAGGATTCTCGATGATGTTGACATCGCGCAAGACAGCCAAGTCGCTGCTCAGCCTGACCTTCAGCTCGTAGCTCAGTCCATCCGATGAGTTCAGCACCTCGCTGACCTTTCCGATAAACACACCCGCAGGAAATACGCTCGAGAAACCACTGGTCTCCACGATGTCGCCGACCTTGAAGCGAGCATGTCGGGGTATGTCGTCAATATAGGCGTCAAGCACGTTGCCACCCTTCCACTTCAGCGAACCGAAGTACTCCGTATCGCGAAGTCGGCAGCTGATGTTCGACTTGCTGTTCAGAATGGGCAGAACCAGCGAGAAATGGTCCGACACCGACGAGATGATGCCAACGACACCCGTGCCGCACACAACGCCCATCTCCTCCTGCACGCCATCCAGCGCACCTTTGTTCAGGGTGATGACATTGTCCCTAAGGCGCACGCTGTTGCTCACCACACGAGCCGGGATGCAATGGACATCCTCCAGATGTTCCTGCATCAACTGTTCCACGTACGTCGTGTCGTGCTTCAGTTCCGACACCTCATCGCGCAGCAGCTGGTTGTTATACTGGAGCACCAGGTTTTCGTGCGCCAGCTGTTCGTTGATCTCTTTCAACTGGAGATAGCTGTGCAGGTCAGACTCCCACTCCAAGACACGACCAACCACAGCGTTCGACTGAGTCGTCCAAACACTGTGGTGGTACGTATTGAAGCGGAAAAGCATCGTCACACTGGCTGCCTCCAAAAGCAGGAAGACGAACCAGTGCAGATGCGTTCTGAACCATTCAATCCAGTTCTTCATCCAGTCAAAGAGATTGTTACATCAAGAAGGTGAAGTTGTGGATGTTCTTCAGGGCAACACCCGTACCCTTGGCCACACTGTGCAATGGATCCTCTGCCACGTGGAAGGGGATGTTGATCTTGTCGGTCAAGCGCTTGTCCAGGCCGCGCAGCAATGCGCCGCCACCCGTCAGGTAGATGCCATTCTGTACGATGTCGGCATACAGTTCTGGGGGAGTCTCTTCCAGCGCGCTGAGCACAGCAGTCTCAATCTTGACGATGGTCTTCTCCAGACAGTGAGCAATCTCCTGATAGCAGACAGGCACCTGCATGGGCAGTGAGGTGATACGGTTAGGACCGTTTACTACGTAGTCCTCGGGAGCGTCGTCACCCAGATCCGTAAGGGCGCTGCCCACGTGAATCTTGATACGCTCGGCCATACGCTCACTGACTCTCATATTGTGCTGACGGCTCATGTACTCCTGAATGTCGGCAGTCAACTCGTCGCCTGCGATGCGCAAGCTCTTGTCGGCAACGATGCCACCCAGCGAGATAACGGCAATCTCGGTCGAACCACCACCGATGTCGACGATCATGTTACCCTCGGGGGCACATACGTCCAGACCTACGCCAATGGCAGCAGCCATGGGTTCGTAAATCAGATAGACCTCACGGCCGCCAGCATGCTCTGCGCTGTCGCGAACGGCACGCAGCTCCACCTCGGTACTGCCGCTGGGTACGCCGATGACCATACGCATAGAGGGCGAGAACAGGCGGTTGCCCGTGTGAACCATCTTGATGAGACCGCGGATCATCTGCTCGCAAGCATTGAAGTCGGCAATCACACCATCGCGCAAGGGACGGATCGTCTTGATGTCCGCATTAGTCTTCTCGTACATCATCTTGGCCTTGTCGCCCACCGCAATCATCTTGTCGGTACGACGGTCCAGAGCCACGACACTGGGCTCGTCAACGGCAATCTTGCCATCACTGATGATGATGGTGTTGGCCGTACCCAGGTCCATTGCTATCTCTTTATTCAGCGAAAAGAGTTTCATTATTTTTCGGAAAAAGAATTATCAATTGTCAATTATCAATTATCAATTGTTCTCGAACCAGCCGTGGATGGCGGTGTCGTAGTGGCTGCTCACGCCGAAGGCCTGAGTGGCGAACCACTGGCGCTCCTCGATCTCGCTCTGTGCGCCGTTCTTCTCCAGCAGGTCCATCAGGGGCTGATACTCCTGCTTGCTGGGAACGATGATGACGTCGCGGAAGTTCTTGGCAGCAGCACGGATCAGGCTGATGCCGCCGATGTCGATCTTCTCGATGATGTCAGCTGCGCTTGCACCGCTGGCTACAGTCTGCTCGAAGGGATAGAGGTCAACGATAACCAGGTCAATCTCGGGAATCTCATACTGCGCCATCTGCTGCTGGTCGCCCTCCAGTTCGCGGCGACCCAGAATGCCACCGAACACCTTGGGGTGCAGCGTCTTCACACGGCCACCCAGGATGCTGGGGTAGCTGGTCACGTCCTCAACCTTCTGGCAAGGGATGCCCAGACTCTCGATGAAGGCCTGTGTACCGCCCGTCGAGAGCAGCTCAACGCCCTCAGCGTTCAACTTGCGCAGAATTGCGTCCAATCCGTCCTTGTGAAACACGCTCACCAAGGCTCTCTTTATCTTTCTTGTTTCAGCCATAATGTTTTTTATCTATATATAAATAATGTGTATCGTCTTGTGATTTTGAGGGCGCAAATATACGTAATTTCTCTCACATCATCACAACTTTTCCACAAATATTATTTTTTTATTTTTTATTAATTGATTTGCGTCATTACTTCAGCTTGGCGAGGGCGTCCTTGATGCGCTTCATGGCCTCAACGATATTCTCGTCGCTGGTTGCGTAAGACATGCGGAAACACTCGGGGCTGCCGAATGCGTCGCCGCCTACAGTTGCCACGTGGCCAACCTCCAGGAGGTACATGGCCAGGTCGGTGCTGTTGTTGATCTTGCGGTCGCCGTCAGCCTTGCCAAAGAAGCTGCTGCACTTGGGGAACAGATAGAAGGCACCCTGAGGATCGTTAACCTCCAGGCCGGGAATCTCCTTTGCCAACTTCACGATGAGGTTCTTGCGACGCTCGAAGGCCAGGCGCATGTCCTCCACACACTGCTGGTCACCGGCAAAGGCAGCCTCAGCAGCCTTCTGGCTAACCGAGCAAGGACCACTAGTATACTGGCCCTGCAGCTTGTTGCAACCCTTTACAATCCAGTCGGGAGCGGCGATGAAACCGATACGCCAACCCGTCATGGCATATGCCTTGCTGACACCGTTGATGATGACAACACGATCCTTGATGTCGTCAAACTGAGCCATGGATGCGTGCTCGCCCACGTAGTTGATGTGCTCGTAGATCTCGTCGGCAATGACAATCACACGCTCATGCTTCAGCAGCACGTTCTTCAGAGCCTCCAACTCTGCCTTGCTGTACACCGATCCTGTGGGGTTGCTGGGCGAGCAGAGGATGATGGCACGTGTCTTGGGAGTGATGGTAGCCTCCAGCTGCTCGGGAGTAATCTTGAAGTCAGCCTCGATCTTAGCCTCAACGAACACGGGCGTACCCTCGGCCAGCAGCACCATCTGGGGATAGCTAACCCAGTAGGGGGCGGGGATGATAACCTCGTCGCCAGGGTTCACCAGTGCCATGATGGCGTTGCAGACACTCTGCTTGGCACCGTTGCTGCACAGAATCTGAGCAGGCTCATAGTCGAGGCCGTTCTCGTTCTTCAGCTTGTTCACGATGGCCTTCTTCAGCTCGGGATAGCCAGGAACGGGAGAATAGCGGCTCCAGTTCTCCTCCACAGCCTTGATGGCAGCAGCCTTGATGTGGTCGGGCGTATTGAAGTCAGGTTCGCCCACGCTAAGGTTAATAACATCGACACCCTGTGCCTTCAATTCACTACTCTTCTGACTCATGGCCAGCGTTGCGCTGGAAGCCAGACGGTTCAATCTTTCTGATAATGAATTCATTGTTGTATATTGTTTTTATATTTTTGTTTAGTCTTTTAGAAGTTTTCGTTGAGGATTCGAAGATTCGATTATTCGAAAATTCGAAAATTCGGCAGTTCGAAAATTCGGCAGTTCGAAAATTCGGCAGTTCGAGGATTCGATTATTCGAGGATTCGACTGTTCGAAATGTCGATATGTCGGAATGTCGATTATTCGTTTACCTGCTTTGCGCAGCCGCTACGACATTGCCCCCGTTGATACGCATGTTGAAAAACTATGACTGCGAAGCTTGATGAGACGCATGTCGAATAACTATGAACTGTGAACTATGACTGCGAAGCTTGATGAGACGCATGTCGAATAACTGTGAACTACAAATTCAACATATGCCCCATGCGCTCCTTCTTTGTCTTGAGATAGCGCTCGTTGTATTCGTTGGGTTGAATCTCCATGGGCACGTTCTCCACGATCTCCAGGCCATAGCCCTCCAGCCCGACACGCTTGACGGGGTTGTTCGTGATGAGACGAATCTTGCCGACACCTAGTTCGCGCAGTATCTGGGCACCCACGCCGTAGTCACGCTCGTCGGCCTTGAAGCCGAGATGCAGGTTGGCATCCACTGTGTCATCGCCATTCTCCTGAAGCACGTAGGCAGCAATCTTATTCATCAGACCAATGCCACGGCCCTCCTGTAACAGATAGACGATGGCTCCGCGGCCTTCTTTCTCGACCAGGCGCATTGCGCGGTGCAGCTGCTCGCCGCAGTCACAACGTTGGCTGCCAAAGATGTCGCCCGTCGCACAACTGCTATGCATGCGTATCAGCACTGGTTCGTCGGCCGACCAGCTGCCCTTGATGATGGCGATGTGCTCCAGGCCGTTCGACTTCTGACGGAAGGGGATGATGCGGAAGTGTCCGTAGTCGGTGGGCAGGTCTGCCTCGGGACCGCGCTCCACCAGCGACTCCTGATGCAGGCGATAGGCGATGAGATCCTTGATGGTGATGATGCGCATGCCATGCTTCTTGGCCACCTCCCGCAACTCTGGCATGCGAGCCATGGTGCCGTCGGGGTTCAGAATCTCAATCAGGGCAGCGGCAGGGTTCAGACCAGCCAGGCGCGCCAGGTCGATGGCGGCCTCGGTATGGCCGGCGCGGCGCAACACACCCTTGTCCTGAGCATAGAGCGGATTGATGTGACCAGGCTTGCCGAAGGCAGAAGGTTTCATGCTGGGATCGGCCAAGGCTCGGATGGTTGCTGCACGGTCGTGCGCGCTGACACCCGTGGTGCAACCGTCGAGCAAGTCAACCGTCACCGTGAAGGGCGTGCCCAGCATCGACGTGTTCTCCGTGACCTGATGCGGCAGTTCCAGCTGCTCTGCCCGGCTAATGGTGATGGGGGCGCACAGGACGCCTCGTCCCTCCTGAAGCATGAAGTTAACCTTCTCGGGCGTTATCATTTCAGCCGCGGTGATGAAGTCACCCTCATTCTCGCGGTCCTCATCGTCAACCACGATGACGAACTTACCCTGTCGGAAGTCCTCAATCGCCTCGGCGATGTTGTTGTATGCTTTGTTATTCTCCATTTGAACTATGATATCGTAACTATAAACTATGAACTATGACTGCGAAGCTTGATGAGACGCATGTCGAATAACTATGAACTGCGAAATCTCTCCCGCCAGGCGCTGGATGCTCGACAAGTCTCTGTGCAGGCGGATGCGATAGCGCCAGATGCGCAGGTAGAAGAACAAGCCCACGGGCAGCAGAATGCCCACAGCCATGTTCAGGCGGCGGTTGCGGAAGGGGCGGGTATGCGCGTCAGGCACCAGCACAGGCAGTTGGTTCAGCATGCCGATTATGGCCTGCTGACTGGAGTTGTGCAGATCGGCAACGATGCTCTCCAGTTCCTCATTCACACGCAGGATCACGCTGTCCTCCTTATACCGGAAGAAGAGGCGCGTGTAGCTGGGCAGCTTCCAAAGCTTATGGCGCTGCGAGTATGCCTGGCACTCCTCGGCAAGGGCCGTGAGACGAGACTGCAGGACAGCGTAGTCGGGATCGTTGATGATGACCTCCTTGCGATTGAGGTTGCGCGTCTCCCGCATGCCGAACAGGCGACGGAAGAACATGCGATATACGTCCATGTTGAACACGCCCGAATCTTGATTAGCCTTGTAAGTCAGGAAGAAACCGATGGGTGCCAGCACCATGCTGCTCATCCACACACCGAACAGCACGTCCCACTGGCCCTCCTTGGCCATCTTCTCGCCACTGGCATCCAGGATGTAGTAGAAGATGAATATCAGCACGCTCACCACCACGGGCAGACCCAGACCACCCTTGCGGATGATGGCGCCAAGCGGAGCACCGATGAAGAAGAATATGAGGCAGGACAGGCTGAGCGTGAACTTCTTGTTCCATTCTATGCGGTGGCGGCGCAGCACAACGTCGTCGTTCTCCGTGCTGATGGCGCGAAACTCACAGTCGCCCTTCAGCGTCTGGCTCTTCACAGTCGCCCCTCGCCACACCTCCTGACGCTGGGCGTCGGTCAGGCGCGAGAGAATCGTGTCGATGGGCAGCTGGCGGTCCACCTCAGCCACCACCTGGGCCGAGTCCTTGCGGCCGGCCGACAGGTTGCGCCCCAAGCGCGATGCCCCGTACATGAAGCCCACGTAGATGTCGTGTCCTATGCTGTCAATGCGGTGCGAGATGCTGTCGATGCCCCGCTCTATCGTCCGGATATCCTTCGTTCGGGCATCGTGGGCAAAATAGCTCGCATCCATCACCTCAAACTCGCTGTTGAACTCAAGGAGATCCACCTCCTTGATGAACGTCTCACGCATATAGGGGATGGCGGCCTTCATCATGTTGCCGCCCTGGCTCTGCAGGTTCTGGAAGCGCTCGCCCCCATACATCGTCAGCTTCAGGTGCTGATGGTCGGCCGTCGTCTGCAACCGCCCCGAGTCGGCCAGCACAATCTGCATGTCCTGATAGCCACTCGAGGTGTTGTATATCATGATGCCGTACAGCATGCCGGTGCTCAGATCCTTGCGTTCAACGAAGAAGTTGTAGCCCGTGCCCTCAATCGGGTAGAACGTACCCTCGGGAATCTCCAGTTCGGGCGACTTCTGCTTCATGCTGTTCACCAAGGCCGCCAACTGCTTCGTCGCCTCAGGCGTCACCTTGTTCTGGAAATAAAAGCTGCACGCGCTGACCAGCAGAACAAACAGGAAGATGGGACGCAGGATGCGCAGCAGCGAGATGCCCGCCGCCTTCAGGCTCAGCAACTCCAAGCGCTCGCCCAGGTTACCGAACGAGATCAACGCGGCCAACAGGATGGCAAGGGGAAGCGACATCGGTACGAGCGTCTGCGCAGCATACCAGAAGAACTCTGCCAGCACGTCAAACGACAGACCCTTGCCCACCAGTTCGTTTACGTAGCGCCACATGAACTGCATCAGTAGGATGAAGAGGCAGATAAAAAAAGTACCAGCAAAGAGCTGCAAATAAGCTCTCAGCAGATACAGGTCAACTCTCTTGATCAGTCTCATGTGTACGTACATAGTTAATAAAACGATGCAAAGGTACGAAAAATAATTCATAATTCGCCACTCATCATTCATATTTGTAAGGCACAAGGGACAAAAAAGACGACCGACCACCCACATTCACATTTTTTTTGCATTTTTTTACGCATTTTCTTGCACGAATAAAAAAAATGCGCTACCTTTGCACCCGCAAATCAAACGATGGCGGGGTAGCTCAGCTGGTTAGAGCGCATGATTCATAATCATGAGGTCCCGGGTTCAATCCCCGGCCCCGCTACACGACAAAGAGGGGTGCGTCAAATTTGACGCACCCCTCTCTTCATATCCCGACATTGCGAGAACCAACGCCAGCCCAGTATGGTTGAACCTCATTTACCGAAGAAGTAGCAAAAGGATATTTAAGCGCTTTGCGCGTATAGAGAGAGAGCGTTTCTTCTTTCTCTTTATTTTCTTTGCTACTTTCTTTTCTTTCGCTTTCTTCTTTGTAATATGCTATGCCATATGCCATACTGTAAGCATCGTCCACGCTGACGGAACCCACAAAGATGTTTTTTATGTTGCTTCAACGACTCAGTCCATGCCGCCTCGACAATTCGACCTATGCAGGTTCGACAATTCGGTCCATGCCGCCTCGACTCGATCAATGCAGCTTCAACAACTCGATCCATGTGGGCTCCATGCCACGCCACAATCTCGAATGTAAAGATTCTTCCTCGCCTTTTTTATTACCGCTGCAGGATTTTCAAATTACCGCAGCGCAAATTTTAAATTCCCGCAGCGGAAATTTCAAAATTCCGCAGCGCAATTTTTGAAAGCGCCGAGCGCATTTTTTATTGCTCTGGTTATCAATAAGTTAAAAGAACGCCACAAATATGGTGTTTATGTAAAGAAAATTCACAACCCATCCATCATCCACACCCTCTACTTTTGTGCCAGCATCCTTCACATCTGCAAGGTACAACCTCCGCATCTGCAGGGTGCAAAACTCCATATCTGCAGGACCCAACCGCCATATCAGCAGCACACATTCTCCATATCCGCAGCACACAACCTCCGCATCCAACCCACCCTCAAAATATTCCCCTTTTGCATCCGCGCGAAAAGTCTACGAAATATTTGGCATTTCAATTAGCAATTTGTATCTTTGCAGCCAAGAATCGAAACCAAAGGAATCAAAACCCCGAAATATCCAAGAATCGAAACCTCGAAAAAAACGAGGAACCAAAACCTCGAATAAACCGAAGAATCGAAATCTCGAAAAATCGTAAAATCGAAACCTCGAAAAACCGCCCCCAGAAAAAAACATCAACCGCCCCCTACCCCATGATCAACATTCACTCCGTCAACGGCTACATGACCCTCCTCTCGTGGCGCCTCGGCAACATTCTGCAGCTTGCCACCCAAAGCTTCTGCAAGCGCTTTATTGACTACAAGATAGACCCATGCGGAAGACTGCGCGACCAGATGGAGATGGCAGCACGCACCGTACCCGCAAACATCGCCGAGGGCTCCTCCCGTCACCAAACGAGTTATGAGACAGAATTGCGCCTGTTGGATGTAGCACGCGCCAGCGTCAGCGAACTGGAGGGCGACTACCTAAACTGGCTCATGCGCCACAACGCAACCATGTGGCGCACTAACGATCCTCGGAACACAGAAGTGCGTAACTTTCAACTACTAGACGCCCCCGCCCTCTCTCAGGATTACCTAGCCGAGATCAGCGAGTATCTCCTTACCGAATACACTCGTTTTGCCACGTTACTCCGAACCGACGACTCGCTCCATTCAGCTTGTGTCATCGTTGTACTCTGCGAACGTGTCAAGCAACTACTCACCGCCCAAATCAACAAACGTTTGGGAGACTTCAAGGAAGAGGGAGGCTTCACGGAGAACATGACACAGGAGCGCCTTGCCAGCATCAAGGAGAAAGCATCCGCCGAAGGCTCCCCACGTTGTCCGAAGTGCGGTGCCCCTATGCACCTACGCACCATAAAGAAAGGTTCCCGCCAAGGCGAACAGTTCTGGGGATGCACCGACTACCCAAAATGCGACGGAACACGACGAAGACAATAGGGCGAGGAATCCTATCACCCCGACCTCAACATTTCAACTACCCCAACCTCGAAATCTCGCAAAATCGAGAAATCGAGTAATCGAGTAATCGAGTAATCGAAATTTCGAGAAATCAAAAAATCAAAGAATCGCCCCCGAAAAAAACGAAAGCCTGGCACGTCATGCATTTCTCGCGCATTCGCTTGCGTGTACGGAAAATAATGTTTAACTTTGTACCGAAACTTATAGAACCAAAACTTACAGAACTACCAGAAACACACAACTCATATGAAGAAATCTCTATTTACACTTTTGATGCTCGTCCCCATGCTTTCGTGGGCTGCGCCCGTGGAGATCGACGGCATCTGGTACAATATCAAGAAGGACAACGTAGTGGAGGTGACAAACAAGGCGGGAGGAAACTACAAGGGATGGAACACCTATTCCGGCAGCGTCACCATACCCGAGACGATTGAGTACAACGGCACGACATACCCCGTTTCCCGAATCGGAGAACAAGCATTCGAGAACAGCAAGGAACTGACGGCGGTCAACATCCCCAACTCCGTGACGAGCATCGGGGGCAGCGCATTCCGCGATTGCATTGGCCTGACGTCCATCGTCATCCCCAACTCTGTGACGAGCATCGAGAGCTGGGCGTTCCTGGACTGCTCTAACCTGGCGTCCGTCGAGATGTCCACCTCCCTTGTCAGCATCGAAAGGATTGCATTCGGCAATTGCTCAGCCCTGACGTCCATCACCTTCCCCAGCACCTTGAAGAGCATCGGGGAGGAAGCGTTCCGAAGCTGCAAGAGCCTGACGTCGATAGAAATCCCCGCCTCCGTGAACAGCATCGGGAAGGAGGCGTTCTCTTGTTGCTCCGGACTTAGCTCAATAAGAGTGGATGCTGGGAACCAACGGTATAACAGCCGAGAGGACTGCAACGCAATTATTGAGAAATGGAGCAACACTCTGATAGCGGGCTGCAAGAACACGACCATCCCCGACGGCGTGAAAATCATAGAGGAAGCAGCCTTCTCCCAGTGCGCCGGACTAATGTCCGCAACCCTTCCCAACACCTTGGAGAGCATCGGCATAAGGGCATTCTCAGAATGCTCTGGCCTGACGTCCATCGACATCCCCGCCTCCGTGAACAGCATCGGAGAGAATGCATTCGCCTCCTGCACAGGCCTGACGTCCCTCACCCTCCCCAACACCCTGAAGAACATCGGGGAATGGGCATTCTACAACTGCTCCGGCTTGACATCGCTCGACATTCCCGACTCCCTGACCGTAATCAAGGAAAACGTATTCCATAGTTGCTCCAGCTTGACATCGCTCACCATCCCCGACTCCGTGACGACTATCGAGCAACGCGCCTTCAGCTGGTGCACTGGTCTGAAGTCCATCACCATCGGGAAGGGCACAAAGAGCATTGGTCTGCAAACCTTCTCGGAATGCAAGAACCTGGAAACCGTGACCTGCCTTGCAGAGGAGCTTCCCAGAACAGACTGGGCAGCATTTCAAGGCGCAAGCTACCAGACGGCAATCCTGTACGTCCCCACCCATCTGCTGGATGCCTACAGCGAAGCATACCCCTGGAAAAGCTTTGGCAAGATAGAGGGCATCAGTGGCAGCGTCGACGATGGCGATAACGACGACCCATCTGATGACAATCCTTCGGGCGATGACCCATCTGATGACGACCCATCTGGCGACGACGAGACACCCAGCGCCATCACCCCCACCCCTGCCGACAAACGCTTCGGCAAAGTGGAATACTACAACCTCAACGGAGTGAAGGTGGCCACCCCCACCCACCCCGGCATCTACCTGGTGAAGAAGGACGGCCAGACGAAGATGATCGTGGTGAAGAAATAAACCGCCCATAACACGAAAACAGAGAGAATGGAATACATTTTGCCTTTGATTGGGCTGC
>JAKSLN010000119.1 GCA_024401165.1 Bacteroidaceae bacterium | reverse complement strand
GGTCGAAAATTATATAGATGTCAGGATTTTTCTAATGACGAAGGGCGCCAAAATAATGGTGCGTGTGAGTGCTATAAATGAAAAAGTAGGAGGTAAACGCTTGTGGTTGGCGTTTACCTCCTACTCATTTAGTTGCCTGATGAGGCGCGGGTATTATTTGCTCAGAAATTCGCGCGCTCTCTCCAAAGCAACGTCAATGTGGGGACAGATGTGATTGCTGTCCATGATGTTGTAGAAGCCGCTCTTCTCGAGCTGGGCATGAACCTTATCGTTAACGCCCGAAAGGATGATGTGGGTGCCATCGGCATGGTTCATCTCAATGAGGTTCTGCAGGTTGTGAATACCGGTCGAGTCGATGAAGGGAACACGGCGCATGCGTATGATGCGTACGCGAGGTTTCTTGTGTCCAATGGACGACTGCAACTCGTCAAACTTGTTGGCAATGCCGAAGAAGTAGGGGCCGTTGATCTCGTAAACTGCACATCCGTCGGGGATGATGAGGTGCTCGTCGGTAACGTGCATGTCGGCCTCCTGGTCTGGGTCGATTTCCTTTTCAATGACGCTGATGCTGGTGGTCTCCATGACACGCTTGATGAAGAGGGCGCAAGCGATGATGAGGCCTGCCTCGATGGCGATGGTGAGGTCGAAAATGACAGTCAGGAAGAAGGTTACGAGCAGCACGGTTACGTCGCTCTTGGGATTCTTGAGCAAACCCTTGAAGGTTCTCCATCCGCTCATGTTGTAGCTGACGACAACCAGGACGCCTGCTAAGCAAGCCATGGGGATGTATTCGGCATAGGGCATCAGGACGAGCAGGATGAGCAGAAGGACAACAGCATGGATGAGGCCTGCGATGGGGGTGCGGCCTCCGTTGTTGATGTTGGTCATCGTACGGGCAATGGCGCCTGTTGCGGGGATTCCTCCAAAGAGGGGAGTAACGATGTTGGCCACACCTTGGGCAATGAGTTCGGTGTTACTGTCGTGACGGTCGCTGATGACACCATCGGCAACTGCTGCGCTGAGCAGACTCTCGATAGCGCCCAGAATGGCAATGGTGAACGCGATGGGTGCCAGGTTGCGAATCATATCCCATGTGATGGTGGGCACAACCATGTCGGGCAGCTGGCTTTGGATGTGGAAGCGATCGCCGATTGTGTCGATGCGAACCTCGGGGAAGTTGGCCTTGACAAGCAGGACTGCCCCCGTGATGATAAGGATGGCGTAGAGCGAACCGGGAATCTTGTTCAGGACGGGAACCTTACTGAAAACCTTGGGAGACAGGGCGATGATGATAACAGAAGCTACCGCCATGATGCAGTTCCAGAGGTTGAAAGTGTCCATGTGCTGGAAGTAGCAGATCCATTTGCCGATAAAGTCTCCCGGTGTCTTAAGTGGCGTGGTGATTAGTTCTCCGGTTGCACTGGTGGTCTGTTCGGTCAGGCCGAAGACGTCGCCCATCTGTGTTGTGAAAATGGTTAGCGCAATACCGGCAGTGAAGCCAATGATGATGGGGTAGGGGATGAACTTGATGACGGTTCCCATTTTGAAGAGTCCCAGAGCAACCAGCATCACGCCTGCCAGGATGGTGGCAACGATAAGGCCTTGGATGCCATAGGCGGGATTGTTGACAATGCCATAGATGATGACGATGAATGCACCGGTAGGTCCTCCAATCTGGACTTTAGTGCCTCCCAGAAGTGAGATGATGAAACCGGCCACGATTGCGGTGATGATACCTTTCTCGGGTGACACGCCGCTGGCAATACCGAAGGCAATGGCGAGGGGGAGGGCAACGATGCCCACGATGATACCGGCCATGAGGTCCTTCATGAAGCTCTCCTTGCTGTAGCCCTTAAGGCATTCCACCAAGCGAGGCTTGAAAACTAAATTCTTAATCATATCTTTTTACCTTATATTATTTTAAAGACAGGGAGAAAGTGTACTAGAGGTTCGCTTTCTTCTTTTTTGAGGTCGCAAAATTACAAAATTTATGTGTTGAGATTTACGTTTTGCGAATTATTTTGTATCTTTGCGAGCAAAATATTAACTTAAATCAATTCTATTTATGTTCGAGAATCAACCAAAAGGCTTGTACGCCCTTGCTCTAGCCAATACTGGTGAACGTTTTGGATACTACACCATGATGGCAATCTTTGCTCTGTTCATGCAGGCAAAATTTGGATGGGATGAATCGACTGCTGGTCAAGTAAATGCAATTTTCCTTGCTGCTGTCTATTTCATGCCTCTCTTAGGTGGTGTCATCGCAGATAAGATGGGCTACGGAAAGTGTGTTACCGTAGGTATGGCAGTCATGTTCCTCGGTTATCTGTGTCTGGCTTTGCCTACGGGCAATGCTTCCTATGCGCAGTATGTTATGTTTGGCGGTCTTGGTCTTGTTTCTGTTGGAACGGGTCTGTTCAAAGGCAATCTTCAGGTACTTGTGGGTAATCTGTATGACGATCCTAAGTATTCTTCCAGTCGTGACTCTGCATTTAGTTTGTTCTACATGGCCATTAACATCGGTGCTATGTTTGCTCCGTCAATGGCGAAGTGGATTACCAATCAGTATCTGGCCGGCAGCGGTTTTGTATATGATGCTGCTAATCAGGATCCTGTATATCTTGAGTGCCTCTCAGGTGCCTACGGCTTGTGCTTTGGCGTGGCCTGCTGCTCACTCGTCTTGTCTGCAGTTATTTACTTCGTGACACGTAGCTGGTTCAAGCATGCTGACGTGACGGCTAAGCAAGCAAAGGCTGCTTCTGCTCCTGTTGAAGAACTTACTCCCAAGCAGACAAAGGATCGCATCATGGCTCTTTTGCTTGTTTTCTTTGTGGTTATTTTCTTCTGGATGGCATTCCATCAGAACGGCTCTGCATTGACTTTCTTTGCAAAGAAGTATACTAATCTTCAGGTGGAAGGTCCCATGCGATTTGGTTTCAACATCTTCAGCATGGCCTTGGTTGCAGTGGCTGTATATACCGGTTTTGCAGCATTCCAGTCAAAGACGTCAAAGACGAAGTCCATCTGTGCGGTTGTGACGGTTGCCTTGTTAGGAGCGGCATACGGATTGTATGCAATGATGGATCCTACGACCATGGCTCAACCTTCTGATTTCCAGCATTTCAATCCTTTCTTCGTTGTTGCTTTGACTCCATTTAGTATGGTCTTCTTTGGTGCTCTGGCAAATAAGGGCAAGGAGGTTAGTGCTCCCACTCGTATTGCATGGGGTATGTTCGTGGCAGCACTTGGTTTTGGTGTCATCACTTTGGCTTCTACAGATTTGATTTCTCCTATGGATTTGGGCGATAATACACAAAGTATTCTTTCTCCCTCTTGGCTGATTACGACTTATCTGGTGCTTACATTTGCAGAACTGTTGCTGTCGCCCATGGGTATCAGCTTTGTTACGAAGGTTGCACCTCCCAAGTACAAGGGACTTATGATGGGTGGTTGGTTTGTGGCTACGGCTATTGGTAATTATGCCAGCATGCTGCCCTCAATGTTGTGGAACAAGATTCCTTTGATGTATAACTGGGCAATTCTTATTGCTCTCTGTCTCGTCAGCGCTCTTCTCATGTTCGCGCTTCTGAAGAAACTGAAGGCAATGACGGAATAATGGATAAACTGCCGAAACTTTGGGTAGCATGTGTGCCACTAGCGTTGCTGGTGGCACTCATTGCTTGTGTCGTTGCAGTTTTCGGTGACGAGTCGTTGACGGGTGCCAGTCAGGTGGCATTGCTCGTTGCGACGGCAGTTTGTGTGACTATTGGCCTTTTCTGCAAATACATCTCGTGGGACGATTTTGAAAAGGCGGTTGCAGATAAGGTCGCAAATATTTCGTCGGCCATTATCATCTTGCTTTTGATTGGCGCTCTTGGAGGTGCATGGATGGTAAGCGGGGTGGTTCCCATGCTTATCTACTATGGTTTGGAGATACTTCATCCTTCCTGGTTCTTGGTCTCTGCTTGTCTTATTTGTGCAGTAGTCAGTTTGATGACGGGTTCTTCATGGACGACGATTGCAACTATCGGCGTTGCACTTATTGGCATCGGGCAGGCGCTTGGTTTTTCTGAGGGTTGGGTAGCTGGTGCTATCATCAGTGGTGCTTATTTTGGCGACAAGATTTCTCCGTTGAGCGATACTACTGTGCTGGCGGCAAGCTCGGCAGGAACTCCGCTGTTTACGCATATTCGTTATATGATGTATACAACGGTCCCAACTTTTACCATCACATTGCTGATTTTTGCGGCCATGGGATTTGTGCAAAATGGGGCAGGGCATAGTGACATAGAATCTGTTCGTAATGCTTTGGCCAATACGTTCAACCTTTCGCCCTGGTTGTTTCTTGTGCCCCTTCTTACGGTTTGCATGATTGCGCGACGTATGCCTTCCCTTGTTGTTCTGTTTCTAGCTTGTCTGCTTGCCTGCTTTGCCGCGGTTGTTGCTCAGGACAACCTTCTTGAACAGATCGCTGGCGATGAATGCCAGGGCGTGGCACAACGGTTTAGGGGTGTCATGGTATCTGTGTATGGCAGTACATCGTTGGACACTGGCATTCCTTCTCTCAATGATTTAGTTGCTACGCGTGGTATGAGTGGCATGATGAGCACCATCTGGCTTATTTTGTGTGCAACAATCTTCGGTGCTGCAATGACGGCAACTCGCATGATTGATAGCATCATGAAAGCGATACTTCTCCTCGTCCGTAATACGGTTTCGCTCGTGGCAAGTACTGCTTTTGTCGGTTTCTTCCTTAATGTCGTGTGTGCTGATCAGTATCTCAGTATTGTCCTTACGAGCAGCATGTTTCAGTCGACCTATCAGAATCGAGGCTATGAAGCCTGCCTGTTGAGTCGCACGACAGAAGATAGCGCAACTGTAACGTCCGTGTTGATTCCTTGGAACACGTGTGGCATGACCCAGTCGTCAGTTTTAGGCGTTAGTACGATAGCCTATCTCCCATATTGCTTCTTCAACTACCTTAGTCCAATCACAACTGTTGTGATTGCCTCGCTTGGTTATAAAATTAGACGCCTGGTTCAAAAGTGACCCACATGTCGTAGCCAAATAAACAATTTCTTCAGTTATTAGAAGTTTTGGGATGAAGGGTTCCTCTCTGTGCCTTGTTGTTTTCCGCGAGGCTCTTTGTTTTGTTTGTTTTGTTTGTTTGTTTAGCCCCCTCCTTTCCCTCCTCTTTGCAATCTTCCCCTTCTCGTCTTAGTTTTTTCCTCGCGCGCATGTATATATAATAATGTGCTCCCCTTGCCGCGCCCCCGCGCGCAGCCCCTGTCCGCCCGAAAAATCATTTTTTTTGAAAAAAGTTGCCTTGAAATTTGGTGGAACGGGAAATTCGCCGTACCTTTGCACCCGCAAACGAGAGGGAACTCCTCCTCCGAGGTGAATACGGCATCCCGCTTGCTATTGGAAAGCGATCTTTGACAGATTTTCATAGACAGTATTTGTAGTACAAGAAAACAAGCAAACCGTCTTTTCCTTCCCCTTTCGGGGAGAGAGAGAACAGATTGACTCGATGCCAGCATCGCCTTCGTTGTGGCCGGTCTTGCCGATACAGACAAGACGCCGCCCTTT
>JAKSLN010000118.1 GCA_024401165.1 Bacteroidaceae bacterium | reverse complement strand
TATCGTGTGCAATACGCCATCAGCACTGCCGGCCCCACAGGACCCTACGAATACAAGGGGTGCATCCTGCGCACCAATGCCGACGGCACCGTCCATGGTCCTGGCCATCACTCTATCCTTGTCGATGGCGACGAATACTACATCGTTTATCACCGCCACAACAATCCGCATTCTGTGCATGGATTCAATCGCCAGTTGTGCATAGACAGGATGAGGTTCGATGCCGACGGCTACATCCTGCCCGTGCAGCCCACCCACGACGGCGTGCTGCCCAAATCCTTGCAGAAAAAGGCAAAACAGTCCGGTGCCCAGAACCTCGCATTTAAGGCACGGGTGACTGC
This sequence comes from Bacteroidaceae bacterium, assembly GCA_024401165.1. Lineage (GTDB taxonomy): Bacteria > Bacteroidota > Bacteroidia > Bacteroidales > Bacteroidaceae > Physcousia. The sequence continues at coordinate 5,426 of JAKSLN010000118.1, read as the reverse complement.
CTCGTCGGTCCTGAGCGACGACTTCCTGGCCGAGTATGCCGTCGACGACAACAATGCAACGCTCTGGCGGCCAGCCAACAACCAAGGAGCATCGTGGATTCAGCTCGACCTTGGCAAGCCGCAACCGTTCAATCAGGTTTGGCTGCAGTTCGAGTACCCCACCTTCTTTTACCAATACAAGATTGAGACCTCCGTTGACGGCCATTCGTGGAAAGTCTTTGCCGACAAGACGGACAACCGGGAGTCTGGTTCTCCCATGATCGAGAAGGGGCAGGCCAAGGCCCGCTACATCCGCATCACCATTACAGACACCCAGAAGAACGGTCATTTCGGCGCTTTGTGGAACGTCAAGGTTTACAATGCCTCACGCAAAAACGATCCGGAGTCCCTGCTTCCCCCCGTGCCCGAGATGGACATGAAGGCCGTAGAGGAAGGCTATCCCAACCTTCACAAAAAGGATGTAGAGGCAGAGGAGCGCACCAGTTATCCCGACGGCCTCGTCTTTGAGATTAACGCAGATGATCCGCAGACCACTCGCAACTTCGATGGTGCCCAGCATCTCATTCGCGAAGTTGTGAAGGGAAAGTACGGCTACTATTTCGACGGCAAACAAAGCATCCGAACCAACTTCACGTGCCCCCAGAACTTTACCTACAATGCCGCCTTCACCCTCTCTGGCTGGATCCTCAACCCATCGGTCGGTGCCGTGGAATGTGTTGCTTCCGTTTGCCCCGAAACAGGCGACCTTACCAGTCTTCAGTTTGGGAATGGCCGCGACAAGGCGACGGGCATAATGAACCATTCCGGCAGTTTCGAAAGTTTCGGTCTGCCCCAGCAAGTCATTAACGGCGAAGGCCAGTGGCAGCACTGGACGGTGACGTACGACGGTTGGCACGAGCGTTGCTACCTCAATGGCCAATTGGTTCACGAACAAAACAATTTCCTCATGCTCCGTCCTCAGGGTCCAATCACCGTCGGCGCAGACCAGCATGGCGGCCATCCGTTTAGTGGTTATATCCACTCGCTCAAACTGTACGACCGTGCCCTTTCTGCCCAAGAGGTACAGAAGGAACTTATGTTAAAGAGCGATACCGAAGACCGCAACACCTTTGACCTCAATACATTGCGTCTAACGGCCGAACCAGTCGGTCCAGAACTTGTTCGCCTTACACTCACCAACCAGCTGGGACAGACCGTTCGCTCCGGTCGCTTCGACTTCTCGTCCGGCATCTACAGCGTGAAGAAGGGTGAACCCCAAATCCCCATCACCGTAAACGATGACGAGGGACACAGCGTGAACCTGCTGGCAACCATCGACGGCACGCAGCACTCCGACTTCGACCTCCTGACCACAGACGGCAGCGTTCGCCTCGAAAGCCACGACAAGAACCTCGACCGTGATCCTGCTCACAATGGTCCCATGCAACTCTACGATGCCGAGGGCGACTTTGTCATGCAAGTCGTTGTCAGCAACCTGTCAGGACTCGAACGCCGCAATACCCCCGCCTACAACGAGGGAGGCATCATCATCCTGGCAGAGGAAGAGGGTGGGCGAACCCAGAACCTTGTCCACCTTGGCGTCTTCCCCAACTACAACTGCGGCAACATGCTCACCACCGTCACGCGTCAGGGACGTCCGCAGTACCCCAATCAACAGGGGTGGGACTTCGACCCCTACCTGCAGCTCCAGCGTGTCGGCAACCTCATCCATGCTCGCACCTCCAGGGACGGCGTACGGTGGACGGAGATGCCCGGCAGTCCCGTCAGTGCCGACCTCCTTCGCAGCAACAAGGTCCGCGTAGGACTTTACCAGACCACCTATAGTGCAAACAATGCCTGGGTCGAATTCTCAGACTTCAAGCTTTGGAGAAGACGATAATTTCTGCATTTTAAAAAAGTATTACTATGAAAAGTAAAATCTTTCTCGTATTCTTTGTGTTAGTTGGCATGCTCTCGCCTTTTAATAGGTTGCATGCTCAGCAACTGAAGGCACCTGATGGTAAACTGATATACATTCCCAAGGATTTGAGGGACAACGACTTCGCAAATCCCGATTCGAAGTGGAGTTTTGCTCGCATGGCGTATACCGACGATGTCATCGTGTTTTGGGAGAAACCCTTTGGGGTCGACCTCAGTCAAGCCCCCGATCTGGAAGGACAAAACATGAAGGTGGACATCCAGAACCTGCTCACTCGTCTGCAGACGTTCTATGATTTCTTTAAGAACAATCTTCGTTTTATCAAGCCCGGTTCGAAGGCCGATAAATATCGTATGATGGTTATGCTCAATTACTCCCTCGAAGGCACGGCCTATGGCGGCGACTACGATGGCGAGATTGGTGCGCTTTGGATTGCTCCCAACAGAGTGCAGGACAGGAAGTTGAACTGCATTGCACACGAGCTCGGCCACTCCTTCCAGACTCAGATAGGGTGCGATGGCGAGGGCGAGTCGTGGGGTGGTGGAGGCATCTTTGAGATGACCTCGCAATGGATGCTCTGGCAGGTAAATCCCGAGTGGACGACCGACGAAAACTACCACTGGCGCGGCTTCATCGACCACCATAACCTTCGCTTCCTGGCAGGCGAGAACATCTATCATTCACCCTTTGTTCTCGAATACTGGTCTATGAAGCGTGGACAGACGGTGATGGGCGACCTCTTTCGTGCAGGAAAGCGAGGCGAAGACCCAGCCATGACCTACATGCGCCTCTTTGGCCTCACCCTGGACCAGATGAACAACGAGATGCTCGACTGCTACAGCCGCCTCATTACCTTCGACTTTCCTCGTGTCAAAGAAAGTCATACGAAGTTCGTCGGCGAACTCGTCACCCCTATGTCCAAGCCTCAAAAAGAAGGTAAATCCATCGTAATCAGGCCCAAGGACGAAATGATACCCGAGACATGGGGATTCAATGTGATTGATTTGCGTACATTGGTCAACCAAAAGAAAACAGTCATCCAGTTCGAAGGTCTCAATCCCGATTCTAATGTAACCTACATGGCTCGCCTCGTTACTGTCAAGAATGGCGAGGCAACGTATGGTCCCGCTATGTCCGGCAACAAGTTCACGCTGAATGTTCGTTCCTTGCAGGGTGGTACGCCTTATCTCGTCGTTGTCGGTTGTCCCAAGACCAACTACAATCCCAATCGTTTTGAACGACGTGGTAACAACGAAAATCCAGAAACAAAATTTCCCTATCAATTGAAAATCAAATGAGTTCTATAATGAACCGATACATGCTTTGCGGCATTTCGCTGATGCTCTCACTCGCCTCTATGGCTCAAGTAAAAGGTACGTTGTCCTCACCCAACGGCAAACTCGTGGTGCAGATCAATGCCGACGACATGCTGACATACAGCATTACGGACAATGGACGCACGTTGATGACGGACAATATTGCCGCGCTTGAATTTTCGGGAAGTGCAAAAGGCAAGTTCAAGAGTATCTCGAAAAACAAGCATTTCCAAGAGAGCATTTCTGCTCCTCTCTACAAGCTTACATCTTTTACCAATGAGTATAATCAACTGATAGTAAAGACGAATAATGGCTTGAGTGTCGAGTTCCGTGCCTACGACAGCGGCATAGCCTATCGATGGGTTGGTGGTGCAAAGTCCCCTTGGACTATCAACAACGAGGTGGCGGAATTTAATTTTGCAGAAGACTATACAGCATACCTGCCTTATTCAACAAATGAGAAGTCGCCCAAGGCTATGGCTTTTCAGGCCACATACGATGTTGCTCCTCTGTCAGAGAGCAAAGACTTGGATGCATTTCTGCCTGCGTGTGTGGATTGTGGAACAGCAAAGATTACGTTGCTGGAGACAGATGTGGAAAACTATCCTGGCATGTTCGTAAAGGGTTCCGGGACAAGTCTGCGAGCCTCCTTTGCTCCTTACCCAAAGACCTTTGATTACTATCCTTGGCGAATGCAAAAGTACGTTACGGCAGAGGAGGATTTCATTGCAAAGGGCGAGGGCATTCGTTCCTTTCCCTGGCGTGTTATGGTGGTGACTCATGATGACACCGAGATGCCAACAAATACCCTGGCTTACTCGCTTGCTTCTGATAATCGCATTCAAGGCAATACCGATTGGATCAAACCTGGCAAGGTTGCCTGGGACTGGTGGAACGATTGGAGCCTGAGCGGAGTCGACTTCGTGGCTGGCATCAACCAAGAGACATACAAGCACTACATCGACTTTGCCGCCGAAAACAAACTCAAATACATCATATTGGACGAAGGTTGGTACGATCCAAAGAGCGGAGACATGCTGACCGTCATTCCCGAACTCGATTTGCCAGCTCTTGTCAAATATGCCGAAAGCAAAGGAGTAAGCATCATTCTTTGGACCGTTTTCAATGTGCTGGACAAGCAGTTAGATGCGGCTTGTGAGAAATATGCCAAGCTGGGCATCAAAGGCTTTAAGGTCGACTTCCTTGACCGCTACGACCAGGAAGGCGTTGAGATGATTTATCGTATTGCCGACCGATGTGCCCAGCATCATCTTATGCTCGATTATCATGGCATCTTCGCTCCCCAAGGCATTCAGCGCACCTATCCCAATGTTGTTAACTTCGAAGCTGTCTTTGGCATGGAGGAGGTCAAGTGGACAGCCCGGTTCAAAGGGACAAGAAACGGCAGTCAAGTTGATGAACCAGAGAAGGATATGCCGCTCTATGACGTTACTTTTCCTTTCGTTCGTGGCATGGTCGGTTCAGTCGACTTTACGCCTGGCGGGTTCCGTAATGCCTCTCATGCCGACTTCCAACCCGTCTACAGTAACCCGATGACCATGGGCACACGATGCCATCAGCTGGCTCATTACATCGTCCACGAATCGCCGCTTACCATGTTGGCCGACAATCCTGCCATATATCGCAAGGAGCAGGAGTGTACCGATTTCATCACTTCGCTCCCCACCACCTTTGAAGAGATGCGTTGCCTTCAGGGCGAGATGGGCAAATATATTGTCATGACTCGTCGACAGGGAGACGACTGGTATGTGGCTGGAGAGACAAACTGGGAAGGAAGAAACGTGGAACTAAACTTCGATTTCTTGCCAGAAGGTCAGTACGATGTAAAAATGTTCATCGATGGTACAAATGCAGACAAGACCGCAACGGACTATGTTGTCCGCAACTTCACGCTCAATCCTTCTACGCAGCGAAGCTTACAGCTTCACATGGCCAGTGGCGGAGGTTTTGCCGCTCGTTTTATCAAGACGAAGTAGTGATGGAATGATTCAGTTTTCTGAATACAGAAGCCGCTATGCTTCCCGAGAAATTATGCCATGTGGAGAAGATGGCTCCAGGCACTGCTGCAAGGGGGAACATGGCAAAGTGGGTGGCGGCAAGCGATGTGGCAAGACCCGAGTTCTGCATGCCTACCTCGATGGAGATGGCCGTTCGCTTGTCGTGTGGCAAGC
>JAKSLN010000117.1 GCA_024401165.1 Bacteroidaceae bacterium | reverse complement strand
TCGAGCCCCATGCCAGCGGTCACATCATGGAGCAGCAGCAGCTCGTCAAGGAGATCTTCGACAACGGTTATGCCTACGAGTCAAACGGTTCCGTCTATTTCGATGTGGAGAAGTACGATAAGGACCACAAATACGGCATCCTCTCGGGCCGTACGCTCGACAACATCAAGGATGCCAGCCGCGAATTGGCAGGCGTAGGCGAGAAGCGCAACCAGGCTGACTTCGCTCTGTGGAAAAAGGCACAGCCCGAGCACATCATGCGTTGGCCCTCAGAGTGGAGCGACGGTTTCCCCGGCTGGCACTGCGAGTGCACAGCGATGGGCCGCAAGTACCTCGGCGAGCACTTCGACATCCACGGTGGTGGTCTCGACCTCGTCTTCCCTCACCACGAGTGTGAGATAGCACAGGCTGTGGCAAGTCAGGGCAGCCAGATGGTACATTACTGGATGCACAACAATATGATCACCATCGACGGCAAGAAGATGGGTAAGTCTTACAACAACTTCATCACCCTGCCTCAGTTCTTCGCTGGCGAACACGAGCGCTTGGAGCGTGGCTACTCGCCCATGACCATCCGCTTCTTCATTCTTCAGGCTCATTACCGCTCTACGGTCGACTTCTCGAACGAGGCTTTGCAGAGCGCAGAGAAGGGTCTGGCTCGCCTTATGGATGCCTGGAAGGCACTCCTTCGTCTGGCTGATGGTCAGAAAGTTAAGGGACAGCCCCAGATTGAGATGAAGTATGTCGACGAGATGCGCCAGAAGTGCTACGACGCCATGAACGACGACTTGGCCTCACCCCTCGTCATCAGCCACCTCTTCGACGTCTGCCGTGTGGTAAACACCCTGCTCGACAAGAAGGCAAGCATCACCGCCGAGGTGGCACAGGCCCTCACCGAACTGTTCCGCACTTTCGCCTTCGACATCCTCGGTCTCACCGTTGACACGGGTGCCAGCAACAAGGAACGCGAGGAAGCCTTCGGTGCCGTTGTCAACATGATCCTTGAGCAGCGCCAGCAGGCCAAGGCAGACAAGAACTGGGCCCTCTCGGACAAGATTCGCGACGACCTGGCTGCTCTCGGTTTCGAGGTCAAGGACACCAAGGACGGACAGGCCTGGACCCTGAATAAGTAAGTATATTAAGTTATTTATCAACAAACGAATAGCACGAACATACCGAATATCTTTCCTTTTCGGTACTCGTGAAAATCGTGTGAACTTCCCCGTTCGTTTCAGTTCGTGTTATTCGTTTGTTCAACACCCTTAACCTTCCCCCCATGAATACACCCAACATCACCATCCGCCTCAAGAACAACCACACAAAGCTATCCGTCCCCATCGGCTCCACCCTCATGGACGTCTACAAGCTCTCGGGTCTGCAGATGCCATATGGCCCCGTGAGTGCCCGCGTCAACAACAAGGTGCAGGGACTGAAGTTCCGCTTCTACAACGACAAGGACGTGGAGTTTCTCGACCTCACGTCGCCCTCCGGCATGCGTGTCTACGAGCGTTCGCTCTTCCTCGTGCTGAGCAAGGCCGTGGAGGACTGCTTCCCCGGTGGACGCCTGCTCATCAATGCCCCCATCAGCGGCGGCCACTACTGCGAACTTCGCATCAACAGACCACTGACCGCCGCTGATGTCGATACCCTGCAACAGCGTATGCACGAGATTGTTGAGGCCAACATGCCCATCCATCGCATGCAGTGCCCCATTGAGGAATCCATCACGCTTTTCCGCAACCGAGGCATGGAGAGCAAGGCGCTGCTGCTTGAGGAGCAGAGCAGTCTCTATACCTACTACTACCGTTTGGGCGAGACAATCGACTACTTCTACAGTTGTCTGCTCGACTCCACCGGCACGCTTGGCATGTTCCGGCTCGAGCAAATCGACGAGAACGGCATCATCCTCTATGGTCCTGCTGTTGTGAAGGATGAGGCTGGTCGCATCCTCTCCGTCGAGGTGCCTGCCACCACCTTCTCTGCATCAGCCTCCCTGGACGTCATCCGCGAGTACCATCATTGGCTCGACATCATGGGCGTCAGCACCGTGGGTGAGTTCAACGCCGCCGTGCGTCAGGGACGCGCCACCGAACTTATCAACATCAGCGAGGCGCTGCAGGAGAAGAAACTCTCCGCCATCGTCGATGAGATAGTGGCACGCAAGGCAAAGATAGTCCTTCTGGCAGGACCCAGCAGCAGTGGTAAGACAACCACCAGCAAACGCCTCTCCGTTCTCCTCATGGCAAGCGGTTTGCATCCTCATACCCTCTGTACCGACGACTATTTCGTCAACCGTGTCGATACGCCTAAGGACGCCAATGGTGAGTACGACTTCGAGTGCATCGGCGCAGTCGACACAGCCTTCTTCCAGAAGCAGATGCGGCAACTGCTTGACGGCGAGGAGGTGCTCCTGCCTCGCTACGATTTCCCTTCCGGAGAGCGTGTCTTTGAAGATCGCCGACTGCGCATCGGCGAGGGAGACGTCATCATCCTTGAGGGCAATCACGCCCTTAACCCCCTCTTCTCGCAGCAGATTGACGAGGCAGACAAGTACCGCATCTACGTCTCCGCCTGCACAACAGTAGCCCTCGATGACCACAACTACGTCCCCACGACCGATATACGTCTGCTTCGCCGCATCCTCCGCGACTATCAGTATCGTGGTTACTCTGCGCTCCAGACCATCAAGCGATGCCCCAGCGTCTCGGCTGGCGAGGACAAGTGGATAACCCCGTTTTCCGGCAATGCCGACGCCACCTTCAACAGTGCCCTGCTCTTCGAACTCGCCGTTCTCCGCACCGAGCTCATGCCCATCCTTGAGCAAGTCAGCGAGAGAGAACCCGAATACAGCGAAGCCAGCCGACTGCGCAAGTTCCTCAAGTACTTCCGCCCCGTCCCTGCCAGCGATGTGCCCCGCACCAGCCTCCTCCGCGAGTTTCTGGGTGGTTCATCCTTCAACTATTAGCAGTCTCGACGGACGCGAAATACTATACAAAAACGACACAGGCAGCGAGATCTCGCTGCCTGTGTTCGTTTATCAAACGGGACGTTTGGGAATCAATAGACCTGGACGGCAATCTCGGCGCCTCGGTCAAAGGCCTGCTTGATTTGCTCGCCATTCTTCTTTACCTTGCAGAGGCTGATGTCCTCGCCCTGCACTTCTTCTACCTTTGCAGATCCAATATGCTGACGGGCAATGCGTCCGGCGATGCGTCGCACAATGAAGACGTCGACGTCCGAATTTGTAAAGATGCGATTGTTAGTACCCAGATCGATGTAGAACTCCTGCAGCTTCTGCTTCTTGCCCTTCATGAATCCCTTCTCGAGCATGTGGCCTCGCAGGGGGTAGGCACGACGCATGGCGGCAGCCGCATCGACCCAGAGGTTGTTTTGCGTGTATTCGCGCGTCTTGGCCATGGTGTGGAAGATGCTCAGCCAGGTGTAGCCCGTCACTTGTCGGTTATACACCACTGTGTTGTCGGCGGCCGACGTCAGTGTGATGTAGGCAAGGATGCGAGCCTCCTGGTCGGGGAGATTGTTGTTGAGTTTCTCCGTAAAATTGCAGAAGATGATCTTGGCCGAGAAGATGAGCGCCTTGTCCTTGTCTTCGGCAGTCACCTCGCCCGTCTTTATGACAAAGCGGTTCACGTCGCGCAGACAACCTCTGAGTGCTTCCTTGGCACCTTCTACCATAGGTTCGTCCTCGATGCTTATCTCGCTGTTTAGCAAGCCCGTAAGTACGTTCGACACCTTCTGACCCTTCGTCAGCGGTTCATAGGTGACCTCACCAACGTAGACGGGGATTTTAGGGTTTTCATACACGAGCATCTGCTCCTGGGCAGAAGGCACGGCTACGGAGGTCGTGTCCAGCGTTGACTCCTGAGCCGTAGCGGGCAGGGAGAGGCAAATAGCTGTTGCTAAGAGAAATAGAATCTTTTTCATCCTTATAATTGTGTATCAATTTTCTTTGGTCGCGAAGTCACTGTCACCTCCACACCCTTGGCAAGGCTCTTGGTGATGTACGAGTCGCCCTTGACAATCTTGCAGGCGCAGATGTCATCGCCCAGCACCTCCACGATGCGGAGCTCTGCCTTGTATTTGCCGTCCTCCGTGACGTAGAGCATCATCTCTGGCACAACGCCATGCAATGTTCCGAGGTCCACATAGCACTGCTTCTCCTTCACCTTGCCGTTGGCCTGCTCCACACCTTTTTCGAGGATGTGACCAGTCACGGGCAACGCCTCGAAGATGAAGCGCTGCATGAAGTAGGAGAAGTCCATTGCTGCACGTGCCTTCATCGTGGCGGTATTGTCAAACGAGAGGAAGGTCGATGACGATCCTTGCACGATCTTCGTGCCGACCTCCTTGCCCGTCTTGTTGTCGATGATGGAAGTGCGTGCCCTTACGACAACGTTCTCAGGATTGCCCGTCATGATTTCCAACTGGGTGAAATGCCCCTTCAGCGTATAGTCGGCGGAACCTTCGTCCGCCTTGTCAATCCATGGGATGTTCACGGCTCCCGACACGGCCGCTTCGTTCATCTGCGGCGCCATCGACTTGTCGGGCAGCCACAGGCCCGAAGAGCTGGAGAATACCGACAGGACTGTCATCGCCTTACTCGTAGTGCTTGGCTTGTAGGCAAACTCTTCGATGTTGAGGGTGATGTGCTTGGGAGCAGTCTGTGCCACAACTGTCGTGACAGACAGGGCGGCCAGGAGCAGGTAACTAAAAATTCTTTTCATATAATTGTGAACTTTGACTGCGAAGCTTAATAAGACGCATGTCGAATAACTATGCACTATGAACTATGCTATACGTTTTCAACGTTGCAAATATAGCAATTATTTGCGAAAAAGGACGTTACAAAACGTACATATTTCTATTGTTGGTCAAAATACAATTATTTTTTGCTATAATTTCGCAAGAAGACAGCACAAAATGACACGCCGACTCGGGGAGAGAGACAGTTTCGTCCTTCCAGGTTCAGCAGGCCAGTTCAGTCTCTTGTGAGGCTAGAGATACTACAGTTTCACGGTAGAGATATCCACCAGATTATTGACGATGGCATAGATTGTGAGGCCCGCAGGAGAGTGGATCTGCAGCTTGCGCGCAATGTTGCGGCGATGCGTCATCACCGTGTTGGTGGAAATGAAGAGATGGTCGGCAATCTCCTTGTTTGACATACCCTGAACGATGCAGACGATGATTTCCTTCTCGCGCTCAGAAAGTGCTTCCTGTGAGGTCTCATCGCCTCCTGTAATCATATTCGATATACGCTGTGACACATCGCTCTGCCGGCACTGCTGTTCGAGTAGGCGGATGGCAGGCATGAAAATGCGGTCCTCAATCTCGACATGCTGGTAGAGCATTCGCTCGGAGTTGTAGATGTCGTAGAGCGTGGCGCTAAGCTGATTGTTGTGCAGATTGTCCGAAGGCAGGTACTTGATGATGATGTCCTTAAGCTCTGTGAGACGCTGGTCGGTCTGGGCGTGATGCTTCGAGAAGGTCTCGACAGACGCATCGTTGGCTACCTTGCCATCAATCAGCTGTTCGACGTAGGGGAAGAGTGTCTTCTCCTCGTAGTTCATGTGCGAACGTAAAGAGTGGGCATAGCCGTCATAAAGTTTCAGGATGAGATGCGCTAGGTTGTCATCCTCGTCGAGTGCTTCCTTCAGCTCCTTGCGAATGAATGGGAGTTCAAATTCGAGGAAGAATACGTGAGCTGCACGCAGATAGCGCAGCAGCGTGATGACCGAAAGCTTGCCTATGGACTCTCTGTCGAGATGACCATTGATGGCAAAGTTGACAATTGTCATGAATGTGTAGGTATCGACTTCCTGTTCCTCGCATACCTCGCGGACAGTCTTGTCGCCAAAACCCAACTTGATGCCAAAGGCGCC
>JAKSLN010000116.1 GCA_024401165.1 Bacteroidaceae bacterium | reverse complement strand
GATCCCGCTGACGGTCAGAACATCTGGCTGGACAAGAACGGCAACAAGACCAAGAACTACTCAGAGGATGACAAGGTGATGACTGGCATGAACATGTATGCTCCCTGGTCAGGCGGTCTTGCTACCTCACTGTCATGGAAGGGCTTGCAGCTCGACGTACAGTTCACTGGCATGTTCGATCGCTATATGACTAACAACGAGCGCTACTTCTCTGAGAATGCTGCTTTTGCTTCTGATGACAACCAAACCGTTAACATGCTGAACATGTGGACTACTCCCGGTCAGGTAACTGACATCCCCGCAGCTGATGCTGATGTTGAGTTCGATACTCACCTGGTAGAGAAGGCAGACTTCGTACGTCTGAAGATGGTTCAGCTCTCTTACAGCTTCCCCAAGAAGGTTATGAAGGCTACTGGCTTCATCAAGGATGCAAAGATCTACTTCATCGGTCGTAACCTGTTGACCTTCACTCCTTACAAGGGCTATGACCCCGAGGTTAACTCAAACATTACGCTGGGTAACTATCCCAACACTCGTCAGGTTTCAGTTGGTGCACAGCTCACATTCTAATCATCAAAATTGGAAAATCGTATGAAAAAAATATCATTATCATTATTAGCTGCATTGACGCTGGGTTTTGCCTCTTGTGACATGGAGAAGACCCCTTACAATGCAATTAGTGAGAACGAAGCGTTGACTTCTGTTACCGACTTCAAGAACATGCGTGTGGGTCTGTACTCAGCTTTGCGTGGTCTTAATTCTGGTGGCAATCTGATCGCTCCCGAGATCCAGTGCGACAACTTCAATGCTGTTGTTGGTTTCTCTAACACTTATGGCGATATGTATCGCTGGCAGTTTACGTCTACTTCTGGTGATGTAGGCGGTGCTTACTCTGGCTATCAGGGTCTCATCGGTCGTGCAAACTTCATTCTGTCAAACCAGGGCCAGCTCGACTGGAGCGTTCTGGAGACTGCTGCTGACACGGCTTTGGTAAAGAAGGTAATCGGCGAGGCTTACTTCGTTCGTGCTTACTCGATTTATCAGCTGGCACAGTTCTATTGCGCTGCTTACGATGCATCAACTGCAAAGAATGCAGATTCAGGTGTTTCTTACAACCTGGCTTACAACCCCACATCTGATGCTTCTAAGTATCCCGGTCGCTTCACCCTGGAGGAGACCTATGCTCAGATTGCCAGCGACCTCGCTGAGGCAAAGAAGGGCATCGACGTAAAGGGCGAGTCTGGTAGTGCATATATTACCAACGATGTTATTACTGCTTTTGAGGCACGTGTTGCTCTTTCTAAGAAGGACTATGCTGCTGCAGCTGCCAAGGCTGTTGAGGTAATCGAATCTGGCAACTATACTCTTTGTGCTTCGGCTGACGAGTTGGTTGACATGTGGCATAACGATGGCGGCGCTGAGGCTATCTGGCAGATCCCCGTTCCCTCAAAGGATGAGCTTCCCGGCCAGAACGGTCGCTATTACCTGCCTTATCAGGAGGGTAGTGTGCCCGACTATCTGCCTACACTCGACTTCGTTAAGCTGTTTATTCCTACTGACCCTGCTCAGAAGGACAACCGTGTAGCAGCATATTTTTCTGCAACAACCTTGAACACTACAAGTGGTGCTTCGGGCAGCGCTTATCTCTTTAACAAGTTCACCGACCATTCTGGTCTGTGGGAAGCAATGGGTAAGGTTGAGGCTTCACGTTTCACCAGCGAGCCCAAGGTCATCCGTATTGCTGAGATGTACCTGATTGCTGCTGAGGGTTATGCTATGTCAAACAAACTGCCTGAGGCTAGCAAGTACCTGAACGACCTTAAGGCAACTCGTATCTCTGATTACACCAAGACTGAGTTCGCTTCAACTAACGCTCTGATGCAGGAGCTGAAGAACGAGCGTCGTCGTGAGTTGGCAGGTGAGGGCTTCCGCCTGTTCGACCTGAAGCGTTGGGGCGAGGGTGTTGTACGTGGTGAGTCACAGAACATCGACTTCTGCCTCTTCCCCGGTTCTAACATCACCACCAACCTGAAGAAGAATGCCAACGACTCTCACATGGTTTGGCCTATCCCCCAGCATGAGATCGATGCTAATCCCCAGGTTAAGCAGAACCCCGGTTATTAATCCGCAAGTGTAACTATTAAGAAATAGATAGACAATGAAATATACAAAATTATTCATGCTCGCTCTGGGTGCTATGTTTGTAGCATCTTGCTCGAACGATGATGAAAAGGTAAACAGCCTTGAGACCACCGTTGGTTTCCAAAGCGAGACTCTTACTATTAAGGAGAGTGTTGGTCGTGTCCAGATCCCTGTTGCTATTGAGGGCGCACGCAACGGTAATGTTTCTTTCGAGGTCGTTGCAGAGGGTACTGGTGCCAATCCTGCAAAGGAAGGTGTGAACTTCCGTATCACTGACAATACCCTGTCTTTGCTCGCAAAGAATGACACTACCAAAAGTGCAGTTATCAATATTGAGTTTGAGACTATTGATGACAGCGAGATTAATGATCCTCGTGAGGTGACTCTGACCATCAAGTCTGCAGACGGTGCCAAGATCAAGAACAATAAGCTCGTCGTTACCCTGCGTGACAACGATGCTGCTTTCTATGAGAAGTTCTTCGGTAGATGGACACTGACCGCAAAGGATGAGGATGACAATCCTATCACTAAGACTATCATCATCAGGGGTGCTGTAGATGAGAATGATACCGAGTACGATCACATCCTCTGGGTAACTGCTCCTGCTCTGTTCAATGTTGGCGTTAACCTCGATTGTGAGTGGCCTATGGAGTACACCTTCGACAAGGCAACCAAGACCGGTACCTTGAGCCACTTGATGAACCAGAACACCGTTGCAACCTATGGCAACGGCGCCTATGAGTGGGTATTTAAAACTGACAATGGCGAGTCTTACACTGATGATCCCATTGTTGCTGAGTGGAAGCTTGGCGAGGGCGACTCATTCCCCACAGAGATTTCTTGGGGTGAGGACCACAACATCTGGCTCTATCAGCCCGGTGCTGGCTGGTGGGCTATGATGTACGACGTCAAGATCACCAAGCAGTAATCTGCTGATCACATTAAATAATGAGAGGGTAGGTTCTATGCCTACCCTCTTTTTCCCTTTTTTTGTTTCAAATAGAAAATCCCTATAGAATACGTATGAAAAAAGTTCTGTTGATAGTTTCGCTTGCCTTGCTGGCCTCTTCTTCCGTTATGGCAAAAAAACGCTCGCTTTCGGAAATGCGAAAGGCTGCTGCTACAATTTCTGTCCATCAGAATGGTAGTCGCAGAAGCCCTTCGGCTCCGGAGTCTCAGTTTGAGGTTGTGAAGGAGGAGTCTCAGTTGACAGTCCTTTCCAACAAAGCACGTTTTGCTGTCATTGCAAATGATGATAACTTTGACGCTGTTTTGGGTTATTCTGATACACCGTTTGACGAGTCTGCCCTCTCTAACCCTGGCCTGAGATGGTGGATGGAAGCGATGAACGAATCGCTTGCTCGTCATGCAGAGGAGGGTACGCGTCCACGTCGCGTCTCAATCAATCCCAATTATAAGCCGAATGTTGAAGAACTGCTCACTACCAAATGGGATCAGAGCGAACCTTATTTCAACATGACTCCTACGTATGTAGAAGGCACGAGGGAAGTCCATTTTGTAACAGGTTGTGTGGCAACGGCAATGGCCCAAATCATGAAGTATTACAACTATCCCGAGAAGGGAAAGGGTACGAAGACGTATCGTTGCAATATGTATGCTAGTGATGGTGATCCCATCACCAAGCGTATTTCGGTGAACTTTGCTGCGGCTACTTATGATTGGAATAACATGCTTGATAAGTATGGAAAGTCGTATTCGGCTGAAGCTGCCAACGCTGTGGCTCTCCTAATGTACCATTGTGGAGTGTCTGTGACGATGGACTATGATAAGACGGGCAGCGGAGCGTATAATTACAAGGCCATTGATGCTCTTGTTACCAATTTCCTGTATAATGAGAACATGCACTACTATGTGCGCGACTATTATCATGTCGACGAATGGATGGACATTATTTTCTCCCAACTAAGCCAGGGCCATCCAATACTTTACGGTGGACAGTCAAATTCTGGTGGCCACGCATTTGTTGTAGATGGTTATTCCACGGCAGGCTTGGTACATGTGAACTGGGGCTGGAGCGGTTCGTCGGATGGATATTTTGACGTGGCGTCTTTGAAGGGTTACTCTTCTTGGCAGTCTATGTCGCCGGTCTTTCTGCCTACGGAATTAGTTCCTCGCTTTTCCAGCTTCGGCTTTCCTGAAGAACCTTTTTACAAAGTGCACATGGGTAACATTTCTGCGAATGCGCCATATGTCATAAATACTGACTATCGTGAATTTAAAGGTAGTATTGCTCTCGTTGCAGCTCCTCTTGGGGGTGGTGAAAATGTCGTTCTTTCTAAGCAAGAAGCAAACGTTAGTGGCTATGGTTTTGACATGGTTTTGCATTGGGCTTCAACCGCCTTCTCTGTAAATCCTTCTACTCTTGCGGATGGCAAGTATCGTCTGTACATGGCTTCCATGGGGCAGGGGGACGCTGAGTGGCAGCCGGTAAGAAGTAAGGAGAATATATCTAATAGTGCTATCTTGACAATATCAAACGGACAAGCCTCTCTCGTAAAAGAGAAGGACTCGAACTGGACAGTTGCTGTAAATCCTATAGCGGCGCCTTCTCGACAGAGCGAGACTTTCTCCCTCTCTGGCTATAAGGTGTCAGACGATTTTTCAAAGCTTCCTCAGGGAGTGTATATTCAAAACGGTCGAAAGATTCTTAAAAAATAAATTTTATAACTATGGCAAACGAACAAAACAACCCCGGTCAGTTGCAGATTGAGCTGACTCCTGAGGTGGCAAAGGGTACCTATGCTAACCTCGTCATGATTGCTCACGGTAAGACGGAGTTTATCCTCGATTTCATTCCAATGCTTCCTGGCCTGCCTAAGGCACAGGTGCAGCATCGCATCGTCATGGTGCCCGAGCATGCTAAGCGCTTGCTCTATGCTCTGCAGGAGAACATTGCTCGTTATGAGCAGTCTTTTGGACCTATCGTTCTTCTTGAGCAGAAGGCTCAGCCGGCAAATGGCCGTACCATTGCGCCTTTCGGCACGACGGGTGAGGCGTAATGACGCTTCGACAAGGCAAAGCTGCCGACGGCCTCTTCTCACTTGCTCCTTACATTATATATAATATATAAGGTGTGACTGGATGCTTTGATGGCGGGATGGCATTTGCCTCAAAACTTATAGGTGGGATCTTCGTTCCATTTTTGTCCCAAACGGGCAAATCTGCACGAGGGTCCCTCCTTCTTGTCTGTTAAAATGTAAAAAAACGGTACGAAAAGCATGAAATAATGGATGAGGCTACGTTAATCTATGTTAAATAATGCACAAAATGGCTCTTTTTTTGCTTGAAAATGAAAATAGTTGAGCCGTATGTATTGATTTTTGGAAAAAAGTTCGTACCTTTGCACCCCGAATAGGCAGATTATGCCCGTTTTTAAACAACTTAGATACAATATAATACAATATAATAATTAAAAAACAAACAAAATGCCTACAATTCAACAATTGGTAAGAAAAGGCCGTACCGTGTTGGTAGACAAGAGCAAGAGCCCCGCTCTCGACAGCTGTCCTCAGCGTCGCGGCGTTTGCGTTCGTGTGTACACCACAACACCTAAGAAGCCTAATTCGGCTATGCGTAAGGTAGCCCGTGTTCGTCTGACCAACTCTAAGGAGGTCAACAGTTACATCCCCGGAGAGGGTCACAACTTGCAGGAGCACAGCATCGTGCTGGTTCGTGGCGGTCGTGTTAAGGACCTCCCTGGTGTACGTTATCACATCGTTCGTGGTACTTTGGATACCGCAGGTGTAGCTAACCGTACCCAGCGTCGTTCTAAGTACGGTGCTAAGCGTCCCAAGGCTGCTAAGAAGTAATTTTGGTTGTAAGGTT
>JAKSLN010000115.1 GCA_024401165.1 Bacteroidaceae bacterium | reverse complement strand
CACAGTTTTCTGCAAATACAGTCTGGATGATCTGCGGGAAGATGGAGAACATCTGTGAAGCTTGTGTGAAGCCCAGGCCGATGCTGAGGGACAAGCTGACGATGATCATGTTACGGTTTGAGAAGCCGTTCTTTGCCAACATGCCAAAACCTGCAAACATGATGCTTCCGAACATCATGATGGTGCAACCGCCCAGTACCGACTGTGGGATGGTGGTGAGCAAAGCTCCTACAGAGGGGAAGAGACCGCCAAGGATCATGATGAAGGCTCCGGTTGCAATGGTGAAACGGTTCACAACCTTTGACATGGCTGCCAAACCTACGTTCTGCGAAAAACTGGTAATAGGAGTGCAACCAAACATTCCGGCGATGCTGCTGACGAAACCATCGCATGCTACTGATCCTCCCATTTCCTTTTTGTGAATGTCTCGGTTCAGAGCTCCTGAACAAAGGGCTGAGCTGTCGCCGATAGTCTCTGTGGCAGAGACAAGGAACACGCAGATGATCGCCAGGATGGCATCGAGGTGGAACTCAGGGGTGAAGGGCATAAAGGTGGGCAACGAGACGATGCCTGTTCCGCTTAGTCCGGAGAAGTCAACCATGCCCATGCATACAGCAAGGATGTAGCCCACGATGAGTCCTACAAGGACGGAGAGCGCACGCAGGATGCCCTTGGCAAAGACTTGGGTGAGGAGGCATGCCAGCAGGGTTACGCTTCCGACGATCCAATTCTGCAGGCTACCGAAGTCGGCTGCGCCCTGACCACCAGCAAAACTGTTGGCACCAATGGGCAAAAGCGAGAAACCTATGGCGGTAACTACGGTGGCTGCTACTACATGAGGGATGAGTTTCGTCCATTGGTTCGGGAAAAGACCCAGCAAGCCTTCCACCAGACCGCCAACGATGACGGCTCCCATGAGCGTGCCCATGCCTTGCGTACTTGCGATGGTGATGGCAAGAGACAAGAACGTGAAGCTGATACCCATCACGATAGGCAGGCGTGACCCAATACGCCAGATGGGGTAAAGTTGGACCAGCGTGCCTATTCCGGCAATGATCATGCAGTTTTGGATGAGGGCCGCGCTGGTTTCTGTGCCGACACCTACAGCGTTGGCCAAGATGATGATGGGAGTGATGTTTGCGACAAACATAGCAAGTACGTGCTGCAAACCAAAAGGAATGGCCTGCACAACAGGCACACGTCCGTCGAGGTTGAAGATGTTGTTCTCTTTCATAATATTTGTATTTGAGGTTATTCAATGGTAAGATTAGCGTTGCCAAACGACAACTCTGGCTGATTGCGGAACTTGATGGTCTGCTTTTGCCAGTCCATGTTCTCTATGATGGCAATCGACTCTACTTTGTAGCCTTCGGCGCGCAACTTGCTGCCTCCTTGCTGCTGTCCCTTCTCGATGGCAATGCCGATGCCCGCTACCTCAGCACCTGCCTGGTGTACGAGGTCTATGAGCGAATGGGCTGCTTGTCCGTCGGCAAGGAAGTCGTCGACGATAAGCACTTTGTCGCTGGCTGATAGATATGGTTTGGAGATGAACACGTTATTCATCTTCTTGTGGGTGAAGGAATAGGCTTGCGAAATGTACTTGTCATCCGTACTGTTGGCCGTCTGGCTTTTCTTTGCGAACACCACGGGGACATCATATAGATGACCAAGGAGGGTGGCTATGGCAATGCCGCTGGCTTCGATGGTAAGCACCTTGTTGACTTCTACGCCGCGAAAGCGTCTCTTAAACTCGTAGGCTGTCTGTCTCATGACGTCGATGTCAATCTGGTGGTTCAGGAAGCTGTCCACCTTGAGGATATTTCCTTCTTTGATAACTCCGTCACGCAGAATCTTTTCTTCAAGAAAGTTCATGGGTTTGATTATTAAGTCGTGTAACGATAGGATTGAATACTGCAAAATTACGAAAAAAGGTTTGAATAAACAAGCAAAGTTCCACGTTGGCGCGTGTATTTCTTGTTTTTCTGCTCACTTATTCGTATCTTTGTGCACAAAATCGGTAAACTAAACGCAGTAATCATGAACAAAATGGACTTGCGATGTCTTTGCGTCGCCCTTGTGAGCTTCCTGCTCCCCCTGCAGAGTGCTGCCCAACTGCAACCTAAGAGGGAGTTCCGGGGGGCATGGATTCAGTGTGTCAACAATCAGTTTAACGGCATCGGGCGCGACCGTATGCAGAGCGACCTGACCTACCAGCTGGACGAACTGCAGAAGACGGGCATCAACGCCATCCTCTTCCAGGTGCGCCCCGAGGGCGATGCCCTGTACCAGAGCAGCCTGGAACCCTGGAGCCGCTACCTGACGGGGCAGCAGGGACGTGCGCCCCAGCCTTATTGGGACCCGCTGGCCTGGATGGTGGAGGAGTGCCACAAGCGCGGCATGGAGTGCCATGCATGGATCAACCCGTATCGTGCGCGTACGGCGGGTACGACGGCGATGGCTGCTAACCACTACGCTGCCTTGCATCCCGAGCGCTGCTTCCAGTATGGGAAACTGCTGATCTTCGATCCGGGCATTCCCGAGAACCGCCACTTCGTATGCCACGTGACGGCCGACATCGTCCGGCGCTACGACATCGACGGCCTGCACATCGACGACTATTTCTATCCCTACCCCGAGGCGGGTGTGCCCATCCCCGACGATGCCACCTGGCAGAGGTATGGGGCACAGGGGGACCGCGGCGACTGGCGCCGCCAGAATGTGAACCTGCTGATCAGGGAGATGCACGACAGCATCCAGGCCAACAAGCCTTGGGTGAAGTTTGGCGTGTCTCCTTTCGGCATCTACCGCAACCAAAGGAACGACCCCAACGGTTCGGCAACGAACGGCACGCAGAACTACGATGACCTCTATGCCGACATCCTGCTGTGGGTACGCGAGGGATGGATAGACTACAACATTCCTCAGGTGTACTGGGAGGTGGGCCACAAGGTGGCTGACTACGAGACGCTTGTGAAGTGGTGGGCAGAGCATGCCTCGGGTCGCCCTCTTTACATCGGGCAGGACGTGGAGAAGACGGTGAAGTATGCCGACACGCGTAATCCGCAGGTTCATCAGGTTTATCAGAAGTATGACTTGCAGCGTTCCTTCCCCGCCATCCAGGGTTCGTGCCAGTGGTATGCCAAGGCTTGTGTGGAGAATCCTGCCAACTACACGACCGTGCTTCGGCAGCGTTACCACCAGTACCCTGCCCTGCAGCCCCTCATGCCCTGGATTGACAAGAAGGCTCCCGGCAAGGTGAAGGGCGTCAAACCGGTCAGCATCGACGGCAAGCGCATCCTCTTCTGGACGCCTCCCAAGGCAAAGAAGGAGATGGACCGCGCTATCCAGTACGTCGTGTATCGTTTCGACAAGGGCGAGAAGGTGGATGTGGGCAACCCCTCGCACATCGTTGCCATCACGCGCAATTCGTTCTACGAACTGCCTGCCGCCTTGCCTGCCAAGTCGGTTTACGTCGTAACTGCCCTTGACCACATGCAGAATGAATCAAAGCCGGTCAAGAAGACGGTGAAGTGAGTTCTATTTACTGATTTCTCCCCTCAGATTGGTGCCAACTAAACGCCGGAGTTCTTCGCTCGGAAGGTTGTGGCCAATGAGGAACATAAGCTTTGTGATGGCGCACTCTGGTGTGCTGTCGTAACCGCTAACCACGCCTGCTTCGATGAGAGGCAGGCTGGTTTCGTATAGTCCCATGACGACGCTGCCTGCCTGGCACTGGGTGATGTTCATGAAGATGATGCCGCGCTCGGATGCTTCGCGTAGCTCGTCCTTGAACCAGTCCAACTGGGGAGCGTTGCCGGCCCCGAAGGTGCGCAGCACAACGGCACGCAGTCCGGGGATGTGCAGGACGGAGTGTACCAGCTGGCGGGTGATGCCGGGGAAAAGGGTCAGGACGGTGACGTTGGGGTCGACCAGCAGGTGAGGCTTGAAGGGCTTGTCGGGGTCGGGGCGGCGGATGTTCTGCTCGTGATACTGGATGTTGATGCCCACGCTGGCCAGCTCGGGGTAGTTGAACGAGCGGAAGGCGTTGAACTGGTCGGCGTAGATCTTGGTCGTTCGGTTGCCGCGCAGCAGCTTGTCCTTGAAGTATATGCACACCTCGGGCACCATGGGGCTTCCGTCGGCCCGGCGTGCCGAAGCAATTTCGATGGCCGTGATGAGGTTCTCCTTGCCGTCGGTGCGCAACATGCCGATGGGTAGTTGCGACCCGGTCAGGATGACGGGCTTGCCCAGGTTCTCGAGCATGAAGCTCAGGGCCGATGCCGTGTATGACATCGTGTCGGTGCCGTGCAGGATGACGAATCCGTCGAAATAGTTGTAGTTGTAGTCGATGATGCGAACCAGCTTTGCCCAGTGGTTGAGCGTCATGTCCGACGAGTCGATGGGCGGGTCGAATGTGTAGGTAGAGATGCGGCAGTCAAAGCGTCTGAGTTCGGGAACCTCCTCGAGCAGGCGGTCGAAGTTGAAGCTTTCCAGGGCGCCAGTCTCCTCGTTCCGCACCATACCTATCGTTCCTCCTGTGTAGATGAGCAGTACGGACGGACGCAGGCTGTGCTTCGCATCTTGTCTTTCTTTGTTGCTTACAGGGCTTGGCATGGTATTCTGTTTTTCTTGACGCAAAGTTACGACATTTTATTCTGAAAGGAAAGAAAAAGGCAGGAATATTTGGTTGACAATCAAAAATCCACTAACTTTGTGCTTGTAAAACATTATGAATAAAATGAACTGGAAAACACATAACCTGCACTATGTCGGTCTAGTGAAGCCACTCTTTGCCTTGGCGTTGGCTTCTGTGGTCTTTGCCTCGTGTGGCAAAAAGCAGGAACCGGAGCAGACGGTCGAGGAAATTGAGAGGGCGATTGTGCAGCAGGCACGCGATGAGCGGGAGGAGATTATCCGCATGTCTGATTTCAAGGAGAACGGCAGCTGCCAGAAGAATGGTCACAGTTACGCCTACACTATTGCTCGTACGGCGTGTGACTCGCTGGGCATCGTGCTCGATTCTGATGGCTATCGCACGGTGGACAATGCCATCCAGCTGTACATTACCTGCGACGGTGCGCTCATGTTCAACAAGACGTTCACGCGCCGTGCCTTCAAGATTGGCATCAGCGACGAGAGCTTCCAGCACTATGTGCTCTCCAACATGGTCTTCAGTCGCATGACAACCTCTGGCCTGCAGTTCGACGTTACTTTGTGCGAGGGCTCCGACGAAGACTATTACATGCAGTTTGCCCTTACTGTCGCCCCCGACGGTTCAACCAACATTGCTCCTCTTGATGTCTTTGAGGACGATGAGATTGACCGCTTCGAATAGTTATAACCTGTAAGCTATAAATTCGCCCAACGCCTTCATGTTGGGCAGGACAATGTCTGCCCCAGCATCTTTCAGCGTCTGGTCGGGCAGGGGACCTGTGTTGACGGCAATGCAGTAGATGCCGGCAGCCTTGGCGGCACGTATGCCAAGGGGGGCGTTCTCCACCACGACGGCAAATTCGGGGCGAAGGGATCCGTTCTCGTCCAGGATGTCGCTGAGGGGTGTGCCGTTTGCGCTTCCCTGTGCGCTGAAGTAGGCTCCTGCCTTGCCCAGTCCTTTCAGGTAGGGTTCGGGGTAGGGTTTGCCTTGCTTGACGTCGAAGGCCGTCACCATCAGATCGCGCTGGAACACGCCTGGGTAGGCCTGGTTAAGTCGCTCCAGCAGGGTCACCTGTCCGCTTCCGGTGACGATGAGGGGAAGGATGCCCTTCTCGCGTACCTTATTTAATACTATGTCGGCATCGGCCATAGGAAGTGCCTTGGGGCATGTGTTGAAGATGTCGCTCTTTGTCTTGTAGATGTTTTGTATCTCCTCCTCCGTGGCATCGCGCCCCCACGTGCGTTGTGTCAGGGCGTTGATGGTACCTGCACCTGTTCGGCCCTCGTTCATGTACACCTCTTCGCGTGTCATGGAGAGTCCATGACGTCTGACTGCTTCAACCCACGATACGGCGTGGTTGGGCATGCTGTCGAAGAGCACGCCGTCCATGTCGAATAAAAATGC
>JAKSLN010000114.1 GCA_024401165.1 Bacteroidaceae bacterium | reverse complement strand
AGGATATTTATGTCTTGCAAGATGTTGACAAGAAGGTGAGCGTGCAGTATGTGGGCTATTTCTATAATCCGCATCTGCATGATTGTGTCTTCATACTTCCCAAGGTTTTGCTCAAGGATGAAGGAAAACAGGAGGTGCTGGCTGGGGTTAAGCTGCCAACAGGTGAATCGGTCAAGCCTGAGCAAGTGTTGACACCTAAAGATCAGCAAAAGCTGAGCAAGGAGTATCGGAAATTCATCTATGAGTTCTCTGTGTGGGTGTATAGGGCGCTGAGCGTATTCTACAAAGCAAATCCACAGAGCAAGGCCATCCTGTACAAGCACTTGCCACAGATGGGTAGAGGCAAGCGTGCAAGAGCCAATACGTATCTGGACATAGTATTGTCGCTGATAAACTTCAACCAGGAGAATCGTGATTTTGTGCTGTTCACCATCAAGAACCTGCATCGAGGCAACAACAAGATTAACTGGACACGAACCATCAACCAACAGATGGCTATGGTGCAAAATGGGGAACCAACCTACCTGCAATTGGTGAACAAGAAGCGCATTGTAAACTATGAGGAGGAACTGTTTGTTATCTTTTATAGCATTCTGAACTACCTGAACAAGGAATATGGTTTCAACTCGCCAATCAACATTCAGTATGACCTTGTGACGGGTAAGCAATTCACTCAGTATCTGCATGGCATGGGTAAGACAAGACTAATGCAGATAAAGTACAAGTATTTCTCGGACAAGGCTCTGCAATTATGGGATCTCTGCTATGCCTTCTTTGAGAACAGCTATCGTATAGCCATTAACACACATGCTCTGGAGTATATCCTTGCCAAAAAGTTTGAGGTGATATTCGAGGCGATGATTGACGAGCTGATAGGCACACCACACTCAAAGATACCAAAGGGATTGGCTGACCAGAAGGACGGGAAGCGTGTTGACCACATGTACACCGATCTAGCTTTGACAACGGCTGACCAGCAAACGAACCGTGAGGTATATTACATTGGTGACTCAAAATACTACAAGAGTGGGCATCCGCTTACGTCAGAATCCATCTATAAGCAATATACATACGCAAGGAATGTCATACAATGGAACATCAACTTGTTCCTCGCAGATGATACCGCCTTTGATGATGAAGACCGCGAGAACCGTCAGTCAGATAGGGAAAAGTTCAAGGATATTCATCTTCAGGACGCAAAAGCAACCGAAGGCTATGACGTGATACCAAACTTCTTCATCAGCGCATTTGTGTATGATGATCATCGTTATAATGCCACACAGAACATACTGAAGCATACGGATGGAAAGGGTGAACATTGTACGAAAGTGAGCTATCAGTTCCCCGACAGATTGTTTGACCGAGATACGTTGTTCTTGTCACAATATGATGTCAACTTCCTGTATGTACTTTTCCTCTATGCCCGCAACAAGTCAAACGAAAAGGCTGCTTGGAAGGCAAAGGTCAGGGAGATTTTCCGCACGGAGATAAGAGAGGTAATACAGAAGGAATATCAGATCTATGCCATGCGTGCGAAGTTGGGTGTGGATGGTAGCTTATATTTGCAACAGCACTTTTATGAGCTGAACGGACGAGTATTCCAGCCATACGGAGAAGATAGAGAAATGTACTTTGCATACGCTCGTCCAAAGGAAGATGCCAAATGGGCAGATACCCAACGGCAATATGACATGCTTTCGAAAGCTTTTGTGATAGAGAAGTGTGACATGGGTAATGACCCTAAAGAGGTACTAAGCCATAAGATGGATGCAGAGCTGCAACAACCCGTGGAAACGCCAAAGTGGTTGACCATGCACTATTTGGAGCGTGATCCTTCGATGGGTGTACTGGTGGGTTACTACAAATCAGAGGAACATCTGAAATGGATCATGGGTGCTAATGACAAGGGTTCGTTGGTTTACAACGTCCGTTTGCAACTGAAGGGCGAAGAACCTCGAACTGGTGCTCATACGGCAAGTTTCTATAACAAGCAGAATGTACAGTTCGTGGTGCTCTATACTGATGGAGCGGAGGAAACAGGTGAATATCGTGTTTTCCATGTGAAAGATACA
Organism: Bacteroidaceae bacterium; assembly: GCA_024401165.1. Lineage (GTDB taxonomy): Bacteria > Bacteroidota > Bacteroidia > Bacteroidales > Bacteroidaceae > Physcousia. The sequence goes on along the minus strand of JAKSLN010000114.1, from coordinate 4,296 downwards.
GCTCAGAAGGTAACGGAAGAGCGTATGCGTGGAACGTGGTACCCGATGAAAGAGTTTTCTGACGATGGAGAACAGAAGCCAGCACGCAACTACTACTTCTTCCGTTTTGATGAGGAGGTTACTATTGGCAATCTGAAATTCAAGGAGATGTTTGCCGCAATGAAAAGCAAGCACTTCGCTGAGTTTGGAAGCTATACCTCTGGTGAACCGTTGTTTGCTTCGGCAGAGTGGATATTGAAGGAAAAGTTTAAAGAGTAGCTGGCAAATGCCTTGGTAAAGGAGGATAAGATAGATAAACATCCTGAAATATAGAATTATGGACAAAGAACAGAAATATACGATACAAGGCCTGGAGGAGTACATCCGACAAGGTGAACCTCAGCAACGAGAGCGTGGCGAGGCGTGGAAAGTGGCTATCGGCTTGCAACAAGTGGATGGCTTGCAGACTTCGGAGTATCTGCTTGATACAGCTCGTAAGCACATCGAGGGTGACATTACCATCGAGGAAGCAAAGGAGCTGATTGATTCATACTATAAATCTGCAGATGATCGTAAGTTGGTAGAGAATGACCGAACTGAGGAGGCAGATAAGGTATCTGCTCGCATCACGGAGATTCTGGCAGAGAAAACGTTCTCGTTTACTCCAGCCCAGCTGACTTCCATTCACCGAAGGTTGTTCGATGGCATCTACAAACTTGCAGGTCGCATACGTGACTATAATATCACTAAGAACGAATGGGTGCTGGGAGGCAAGACCGTATATTATGCAAGTGCCGATACAATTAGCGATACACTCGACTATGATATGGGGTTGGAACGTGAGTTCAAATACGAAGGTGTGAATGTGGATGATGCTATCAGACATTTGACTCGTTTCTGTGCTAACCTATGGCAGATTCATCCTTTTTGCGAAGGAAATACACGCACTACAGCTGTATTTATGATAAAGTATCTGCGAACATTAGGGTTCAATGTACTAAACGATGTATTTGCAGAAAACTCGTGGTACTTCCGTAATGCACTGGTGCGTGCCAATTTTCGAGACTTACCAAAAGGTATTACTGAAACTACCATCTATCTGGAGCGTTTCTTCCGCAGTATGTTGTTAGGTGAGCAGCATGATCTGAGGAATAGAATCATGCATGTGGATTGGGGAAAGGTTGAAGGAAGTGCCGTTCAAAGTGCAAAGCCAGACTTCCAAAGTGCAAATACAAGTAAAAAACTGCCCCTAAAGTGCAAAAATTGCACTTTGGAAGAAGCGGCAGTATTACGTATAGTGCAAAAGAATCCTACTGTTACCCAGAAGGAAATTGCTGCAGAAATAGGCAAATCGGAGAGAACAGTCAAGACGATTACCGTTAATCTGCAAGAGAAAGGTATTCTGCAAAGAGTAAACGGCAAGCGTAATGGTCGTTGGGAGATTACAGATGAATGAGAATCATAGTTGGTATAGTATTTGGCTTTTTCTGCTATATTTTTTACAAGACAAATGAGTGGGCAACTCCATTACGGATGCACCCACTCATTATTATATATACGCACGTGAGAGACTAATAGCCTTTGCTCTTTCTGAGTTTGTTGCCAGGATAGTGCTTGGCATGAGCGTACTGCATGGCACGCCATGCCCAATGGAGATAATCCTCGTCCTTTTCTCGCCAAGGCATGTCGCTTGTTGTTCCGCCACCTCCAGAGGCCTGAGCTACACTGCCGGGAAGCATGGGACTGTCGCAATGCTGCTCAATATACTTGCGACCTTCTGCCACAAGTCGCTCAATTTCTTCAGCGTCATCACTGCATCCGATAGTCTTAACCACTTGTTGCTTACGTGATTTACTCTTCAGTACAACCTGAACGCTGACTTTGCCTGATTTATTAGGTTTCTTACGTACGAACATGGTGCAAAGATACGCTGGGACACCCAAAAATCCAAATATTTTGACGATATTTTTTTGACAATCAACAAATTAATTTTTCAGGCTTAAAAAAGTGACGAAAACAGGAGAATTTCGGGTGAACTTTCGGGTAAAGCCCAATTATTTTCAAATATTTTTCAATAATAAAAGAACCGCACTGAAAATCAGTGCGGTTCTTTCGTAAAAGCCTCTTCGTCCGAAGAGGCTTTTTCATTTAATATCATATCCTGCAACCTCTCATTCCCGAACGTTTTCCCGAAAAAGCAGGGGGCTTTTGGCTTACTATGAATTCTAAGTTTTATTTTTATGACCAAAAACACTAACCTTTGCGTCAATCTGAAGACCATTATGCAGCATGACGCAATTCTCAGCGAGGGGCAATGCTATCGTGGTGTCCTCACGCGTGATGCCGAAAACCATTACCTCTTTGAGGAGGCAACCCACACACTGACCGACCGACATGGTCAGCGCAACCCCAAACTTTTCGATGGCGATTACTGCTCGCTTGTCCACATGCAGAACGGCCGCTATCAGGTCCACATGAAGACCATCACTGCCGGCAAGGATCTCGATTGTAACGCTCTTGCCTTTGCTGTCTATTCCGAGTTGCTCAACGCCCTTAACATCATCGATGGCAATGGAAACGAACAACCCTAATGCTAAGGTTCAGCCGTCGCTTATGGCGGCTGACCTTCCTCCAGCAGTCCGTGTCTTCTGGGACTCGGCTCCCGAGAATTTCCGCATTCCTGCCATCCTTACGGCAATCGACTGCTATTGTGCACTCGGCACACGTCTCCGTGCCATGTATGTCTATGACCTCGAGCCACATGCGCTTCTCCTTCAGGTGATCGTGATTGGCGAATCTGGCTCAGGCAAGTCGTTCACACGTCCTATCGTCAAGATGCTTATGCGTCCGCTGAAACTTCGCGACAAGGAACTCAAGCGTCAGGAACAGGCATACGCTGACCTCCGCAAGACCAATGCCAAGAAACTGCCCGAGGAACCTATTACTGATGTCCGCTGCCTGCAGACCATCACCAAGGCTAAGCTTGTCAAACGTGCCGATATGTTTATCCGCAAGTATGGCGAACCGCTCGCTTTCTGGTTTTATAATGAGGAACTTGCCACTATGACCGAGTCGAATCGCCGAGCCTTTGCCGACCTTCGCACTATGGATCGTCTGGCGTATGACCTTGGTGCTGAGTATGGGTCGGACACATTGTCTGATGCCAGTTACAATGCCGATGTTGATGTGCTTTACTGCTCGCTCTTTTGTGGCACCGAGAATGCCCTGGACGAGTATATGGACAAGCGTTCGGTCGAGGGTGGCAACTGCACGCGCAAGGTGCTCACCAACCTTGGCGACCTTATGGGCGATGATGCCCCTCGTTTCCGTCAGCTTACGGATGGAGAACAGGCTATGGTCAACTCCACGGTCAAGTGCCTTATGGATGCCACCTACACTGATGATGGTTTCCTGCAGCCCACTCTGATGGTGCCGATGGAATGGATGGACAATCAGGTCAAGCGTTGGTGCCAGCAGCAGCGCGAGCAGGTGCTCAAGACCGGTTCGCGTGCCCACAACTGTTTCTACAAGCGTGCCTCGGTTTCGGCTTTCCGTATGGCAACGCTGATCTATTATCTCTGGGGGATGGACGATAAGTGCCATGCCAAGGTCACACGTTTCTACCGTTTTATGGCTCAGTACATCCTCGATGGTCTGCTCGCCAAATGGGGCAAACGCTATGAGCAGATGCATAAGAACGAGAAGCAGGAGGAGTCCGCACGTCAGCCTCTGTACGACCAGTTGCCTGCCTGCTTCACTCGCGACCAGTTGCGTGAGTTGGTGGTCAAACTCGACCTCTCCTGTTCTGTCCGCAACTTCATCTACAAGTGGCGTAAGGCTCGCCTTATCTACGACCATCCCGAGATGAAAGATACTTTCATAAAGAACTATCCTAAAGGCAATGCTAAGTAAAGATGAGATACAGCAATTGCGTTCGCTCCCCATCCTGAATGTGGCTGAGCGGCTCGGGCTCGAAGTTGACTCGCATCGCCGGTGTCTCTGTCCATTCCACGACGAGCGCACACCGAGTCTCGTCCTCTATCCCTCCAGCAACACCTTCTTCTGCTTTGCCTGCCAGCATCACGGCAACGTCATCGACCTTGCGATGAAGGTTTTCGGCAAAGGTTTCGCTGAAACATGCAATTGGCTTGTCAATGAGCACAATGTAATCATTGAAAGGAATCAGTATAAATCAGTTCAGTCTGTGAAATCTGTGTTCCGTCCTGAGAAGTATCTCAGATACTTCGAGCATCCTTTCCTGAATAAGAAATCTTCAGAGTTCTTATTCTCTGAGCGCCACCTCAACCCACGAGTCAT
>JAKSLN010000113.1 GCA_024401165.1 Bacteroidaceae bacterium | reverse complement strand
GATCACTTCAACATCATTGACAAGCCTAACGAGCGCTCGTCGCACTCGACGATCGTACTGCGTGGCGGCGGAGTCATCTTCCTGCTCGCCGTGTGGATATGGTTCATCTTCTTCGGATTCCGTTACCCACTCTGGGTGGTGGCGGTTACCCTGGCTGCCGGCATCAGCTTCGCCGACGACATCAAGTCGCTGCCGGATTCGGTGCGTCTGGTCGCACAGTTCGTGGCGATGGGTTTGATGATCGCGCAACTGTGGATCGTGGGCCGTGCCGAAGAAGGGCTCTTCTGGGATGCGAACGTCCTCGTGCTGCTCGGGCTCGGCGTCCTCGCGCTGGTCGTCTGCGTGGGTGCGACCAACATATATAACTTCATGGACGGCATCAACGGTATCACTGCCTTCTATTCCCTCTCGGCTCTGATTCCGCTCTTTCTGGTGAACCTGCGCATGCATTTCATCGAGGAGTCCCTCCTCGTGGTGATTGCACTCTCCCTGCTGGTGTTCGCATTCTACAACGCCCGTCCTCGTGGCAAGGCCAAGTGCTTCGCGGGAGACGTGGGCAGCGTCGGCATTGCCTTCATCCTCCTCTTCCTGATCGGCCGCCTGATCCTGCGTACCGGTGACGTGACCTGGCTGCTCTTCCTGCTGGTCTACGGCGCTGACGGCTGCTTCACCATCTGCCACCGTATCCTCCTCCACGAAAACCTCGGCCAGGCCCACCGCAAGCATGTGTACCAGCTGATGGCCAACGAACTGAATATGTCCCACCCGCTGGTGAGCTGCATCTACATGGGCCTCCAGCTCCTCATATCCCTGGGCTTTGTGTACCTCTGCCCGAACACCGTCCTCGCCCACTGGATCTACCTCCTGTGCGCCCTGCTGCTGCTCGCGCTGGCCTACGTACTGTTCAAGAAGAAGTATTACCACCTGCATGAGGAGTATCTTGCATCGCTTAATAAGTAACTACTATGGAAATAAACAAGAAACTGATTCAGGAAATATTTAACCAGGCTGTTGCCAACCCACGCCTGCGACAGAACCTGGATATGCGAAATTCAGATGCTGACGGCAGCCAGCGCATGCTCAATGCTTTGCTGCCAGGAACAGTAGTGCCAATCCACAGACATCCGTTGAGCAACGAAAGCGTTCTTCTGCTTTGCGGTAAGCTGGTGGAGATTATCTATGACGCCGAGGGAACCGAGCTTGAGCGTGTTCACCTGGATCCGACAGTCGGTAACTTCGGATTCGTGGTTCCCGCCGGTGCATGGCATTCTGTTGAAGTTCTGGAGCCCTCAGTCATCTTCGAAGCGAAGGATGGCGCCTATGGACGAGATGGTAGTGAGACTTTGGACGAGTACAAAGCCAAGATCGCGCAAGACCCATCGAAGGCTTCCTTCGAAAATTGCCTCGGCGACCTGAAGAAGAACATCGAGTACCTGATTGGCATGGAACGCCAGTCCGGAAGCATGGATGTCCTCTCCCCTCTTTACGTCTCTCGCATGCTCAATGTTCCTCTAGAGGAAGTTGAGAAGTGCATGAAAGAGATGGAGAGACAAGGAAATCTTTGACATTATCAGACTAATTGTTCCCATTTGCGCACAAGCCTGTTTGAATGGTAAAAATTGTTTTGTAGGTTCGCGTATAGAACTGATAACGCTAAAAAAATAATACTATGAAGAAGATTATCACCACAGCACTGTTGTTATTACTCGCAGCAGTCACCGCGACTGCACAAAGAGACGTCACCAAGTTTCTCGGAATACCAGTTGATGGGTACAAGCCGCAGATGAAACAAAAACTTATCGACAAAGGCTTCTCCTACAATTCCGTCAATGATGCATTCACAGGTGAATTTAACGGCAATGATGTGAACCTTTTCATCGTCACGAACAACAATAAAGTGTGCCGTATCATGGTTTGCGACGCAAACACCGTAAGTGAGACAGACATCAAAATAAGGTTTAATAGACTTTGTGCACAGTTTGAGAAGAATAAAAGATATGTATCTAGGGGAGACCAGAAAATTCCGGAGGATGAGGACATCTCTTATGAGATGGTAGTGCATAACAAGAGATACGAGGCTGTCTTCTATCAGACCGTTGAAGATTTAGACACCGTAGAAGTTCGAAAAGCTGTTCGCGAAAAACTGCTTGAAAAATATACGGAAGAACAACTGGATAACTTACCTACAGCACTTCAGGAACAATACCAGTACGACTACTTTATGGCCACTTCCGAATATATAGCAGATCTCTTGTTCATGAAGAAGGTATGGTTCATGATTACGGAGTATTACGGCAAATACTATATCGCCATTTTTTACGACAACGAGTATAACAGAGCAGACGGAGAGGACTTGTAAATTTATAAAAGTACTTCCATGAGAAAGATTACCTCCATTCTATTTATCAACCTTTTCGTTGCATTAAGTCTGAATGCTCAGAGTCTGATTTATGGCTCTGTCGATGCGCTGAAAGGGGAAAGCTTCGTGGCTGTTGAATTCGACTTCACCAAGGGAATATATGATGCTGAGGAGTTCAACTATGAAGAACTGGTTGAGGAACTTGGAAACGATGCAGAGAAGGAGTTCAAAGAGCTCGCTGGGAAGTTCCGTTCTGCTGCGAATGAAAAGATTGGCTCAGCGGGTATTTCTTTCCTCAGAAAAGCAAACGCAGAAACCCGATATCGCATTGTTGCCTGCCCGATAAAGGTTGAGCATAAGGGCTTCACCAGGCTTCGCTTGACACTGTACCAAATTGATTTGGATCGTCCGCTTGCGATAATTGAGGTTACTGGAGATGGTGGCACCTTTGGTTCTTTTATCAATCTTTTTGGTGATGGCCTTGACAGTTGCGGAGAGAATTTCGGCAGGTGGCTGAAGAGGCAGTTAAGTGAGAAGCAGCCTGCAGTATCATCGACTCCGAGTTCCCAGTCAACTCCGAGCACCCAGTTGACTCCAATGAAGAAGCAAGCGGTAATCTGCCATGCTCGGGTGAAGGGCAGAGATGTTTTGGGAGAATTGCCGTCTCCTGCATCGTATCATCAGGCAAGCGGTGTTGTGGTAGTGGATATCTGGGTCGACCAGTATGGCAATGTAGTAAAGGCCGTTGCCGGTGGCCAGGGTACTACAACCACTGACGCCAAGGTATGGACCGCAGCCAGGAACGCTGCAATCAAAGCCCACTTCAACACCTCTGCCGACGCACCAGCACTGCAGAAAGGGACGATCACGTATGAGTTCAAGATGAAGTAGTCCTCCACCCTCCCGGAAAAGTTTGACATTTTCGAACTATTTGTGCCCCTTTGCTCCCGAGGGTGTTACAACGTGTGAAAATAGTTTTTAGGTTTGCCCCCCACTAACATTAACACACTAATACCTAAAACTATGAGTAGCGACGAAATCAGTCAGACGATGCTTGACCTTCTCATCAAAACGAGGGTCACGGACCAAGAGGACAATAGCAAACTGATCAATTGTATCCAGGAACTTACCTCGCTCCTCGGCGGGGCCCACGAAAGAGAGGTCGCCCTGCGGCTCGAGCTCCATTCCGCAAAGGAAAGATGCGAAGCGTCGGAGAAGATGCAATGCGAATACGCCAAGAGAGTGGATCGCATACAGGCCAAGTATGACGAACTGCACGACGAGTACGTGCGCAGGGTCGGCACCATCGCCGAGAAGAGCGCCAAGGGCACGAGCACTGCAAAGGCCGACGTGAAGGTGCAGCTGTAACCTGGCAGCCTCAACAACATACCACACCCGAGCTTATGCAGAAGCATAAGCTCGGGTGTTTTTTTGTCCGAAAGATTAGTACAATAGCCATTATTTTCTTATCTTTGCCGTGTTATTGAGATTATTGTACGATTATGATCAACAAGAAGATACAGAAACGTACCCGTTTCGCACCAATCAACACCGGAAGGGCTCCCAGTAGACGCATGCGCCCAGTAATTACTCTTCTACTTGATGAGAACATCTCTATCGCCGAGCTCTCAAACAGATTGGGTATGGCAAGATCCAGTCTGAACCGATGGTTCCAGGTTGATGACATCCGACTCTCAAGCCTCGAAGAGATCGGGAAAGTGCTTGGGTACCGTCTAGAGTGGAAGTTCGTGAAGGAAGACTGAAAGACAATCTTGAGAACGGAATGGATAAATCCTCACAGACTCAGAGAAAATTTTGCGTATATTCGCGGTAGTTCAGTTGGTCTCTGCAAAGGATCAGATGAACTAATTACATACGAAGACGTTACTTGACGTTTTTCTTCTGTCATCAAACTTGGCGGTTTAACTATATCAGAAGGAGAAACGGCAACGTGAGCGTCCACATAGTGATGACGATTCAGTCGCCGCGCCATTGGCGTGTAGAGTTCTGCATATCATCTCTGATGTGGGCCAGCTGCGTTGCTTATCTTTCTGATAGGCTCGCCAAGGCCTGATGACGGGGTAAGCAAGAGTAGAACTCCCACGTCTTTTTTTACCCTGTTCTGAGAGGGAGTGGCGGGACCTATGATGTTACAAAATTGATCCTATGCATTCGCTTAAACTTACCCGAACCATTCGATTAAAATCTATTCTTTTATTTCTTTCAGTTCTCGTGTTGTCGCTTAGTTCATGCGAAAAGACCCCTGAAAAGGAACCTATCAAGGCAGTGACAGGTGATGCCATTGATGTCGGTATCAGTTCAGTTGTACTCACAGGAAAGGCCGAACTGCCCACCACTCCAACTGGGACCATTGTGATCGGAGTGCAATATTCATTGTCTTCGAAAGATTTGCTTTCGGGCAATTCCCCAGAGATCAAAGCGGAAACCTTTAGCAAGGATTATTCATTTTCAGTGGTAGTCGAAGGCCTGAAGCCGGATACCAAGTATTATTACAGGACCTTCGTAAAGGAGTCGACTGTTTATTCTTTCGGTGAGACAAAGTCTTTCACTACCGCCCAGGAACCATCCATCAGGTTGTCATTCTCCCCAAACTCCGCAGAGACAGACTATTCGCCGAAGGCGCTGTTTTTCTCCTTTTCCATCGAGGACCCTATGGATGGGCTTTCCGTGTCAGCGACATCGGAAGAGACGTGGATCACGGGAGTCAAGATCAGCGGTAATACCGTTAACTACAATGTTGCTGAAAACAACAGCGGAGCGGTGCGTACCGGGATGATTAAGATCACATACGGTCCGATAACGAAGTACTTCTCTGTAACTCAGACATACTCCGCTACAAACATCACCTTCACTCCGACATCACAATCTACGGATTATGCGGCAAAGAATCTCTCGTTCACTTTCAGCATCATCAACCCACGCCAGGGTGTGTCATCTAGCGTTTCAACAACCGAAACATGGATCACTGAAATCAAACTCAGCGGTACGACAGTCAGCTACAAGGTCACCGAGAACAAGACAGAAGTCTCACGTACCGGTAAAATCAGTGTAAACTATGGCCCGTTAACGAAAGATTTCTCAATCAAACAGGACCTTTATCCAGTAATTAACGGCCATGAGTATGTGGACCTGGGTCTCTCTGTCAAGTGGGCTACATGTAACGTCGGCGCCTCGAAGCCTGAGGATTACGGCGGCTATTATCAGTGGGCGGGTACCTGGGATGTCTGGTATGAGGGTATCTACCTTGATTTTAGCAATTGTCCTTACCATACCGGTTCAAACGAACAAACAGGTTGGACCAAGTATGTTCCTTCAAATAGGTCTTCATATTGGTCAGGTACCGGTAACCCTGATAATAAGACAGTCCTTGACCCGAGTGATGACGTAGCCTCTGGCATATGGAAAGGTACTTGGCGCATGCCAACATACGGCGAGTGGACAGAGTTACTAAACACTAGCTATTGTTCATGGACGTGGACAACAATCAACGGCATAAACGGTTATAAGGTTCAGTCCAAGAGACCAGGTTACACAGACAATTGGATATTCTTGCCTGCTGCCGGTTTCCGTGGTGGCGACCACCTCGACGGCGTCGGGTCCTACGGCCTCTACTGGTCTTCGTCCCTCTATACCTTTAGCACCCCTGACCACGCTCGCCAGGTGTTATTCGATTCGAGTAGCATCAACGACGACCACTTGACTCCATTCCTTTCATACCGCTTCTACGGGCAATCTGTCCGTCCCGTCTCAGACTAGCGAGCTTGCAATAACGACTCCGGAGCCTTGTGCTTCCAGTCCGTGATACTCTATCGGGGATGCCAGGCATCAGCCAAGCATCCCCGATTTTTTTGCGAAGGCGCGCAGACTTGCGCAAGTGAGGCGGTTCCTAGATTGGGATGTCTACAAATAGACCTACTATCTTGAGAAAAAAATCTCTTCCGATTTATGATAGTAAGCCCTGACATTATTCCAAATTTGTCTAGTACCATTAGATTCCCCTCCTATCATTCAGTTCAAAATTCATCTGCATTCATACTTGCCCTGGCAAGCCATACACAATGATTTCTACAGCCCAGGCGAGACTGACAGATTGACAGAAGGCGCCATTGGAATTTATTGTAAG
>JAKSLN010000112.1 GCA_024401165.1 Bacteroidaceae bacterium | reverse complement strand
CTTGCACGAGAAGCCCTTCGCAGGCATCAACGGTAGCGGTAAGCACAACAACTGGTCACTCTCGACCAACACCGGCGTTCTGCTGCACGGTCCTGGCAAGACTCCTCTGGACAACCTGCGCTTCGTGACCTTCATCGTAGAGACCTTGATGGGTGTACACCGTCACAACGGTCTGCTTAAGGCTTCTATCATCAGCGCTACCAACGCTCACCGTCTGGGTGCTAACGAGGCTCCTCCAGCAATCATCTCAAGCTTCCTGGGCAAGCAGCTCTCTGACCTGCTCGACCACCTGGAGAACAGCACCGAGGACGAGCTCATCAACCTGAGCGGCAAGCAGGCATTGGCACTTGACATTCCTCAGATTCCCGAGCTGATGCTCGACAATACTGACCGTAACCGTACTTCACCCTTCGCCTTCACCGGCAACCGCTTCGAGTTCCGCGCCGTAGGTAGCCAGGCCAACTGTGCCGCTGCCATGATCGTGCTGAACACCGCAGTAGCCGAGGCTCTGGAGAACTTCAAGGTTCGCGTTGACGCCCTTATCGCTGATGGCATGGACAAGGCTAAGGCTATCCTGAAGGTTGTTCGCGAGGACATCAAGGCTTGCAAGGCCATCCACTTCGATGGCAACGGCTATAGCGACGAGTGGAAGGCTGAGGCTGCTAAGCGCGGTCTGGACGTGGAGTCATCTGCACCCCTGATGCTCGACAACTACACCAAGGCTGAGACCATCGAGATGTTCACCAAGATGAACGTCATGAGCGAGGCTGAGCTGAAGGCACGTCTGGAGATCAAGCAGGAGACTTACACCAAGAAGATTCAGATTGAGGCTCGCATCTTTGGCGACCTGTGCCTGAACCACATCATCCCCGTGGCTAAGCGCTATCAGAGTCAGCTCATCGACAATGTGCACAAGGTAAAGGGCATCTTCGAGGCAGCCGAGGCAGCCGAGATTACAGCCGACGACTTGGAAATCATCCGTCAGATCAGTCAGCACTGCAGCTTCGTCACCAAGAACGTCGAGGCTCTCGTAGAGGCACGTCGCGTGGCCAACAAGCTGGAGGACGAGCGCGAGAAGGCAATCGCCTACCACGACACCGTGGCTCCTCTGCTCGAGTCTATCCGCTATCACATCGACAAGCTCGAGCTGATCGTCGACGACGAGCTCTGGCCTCTGCCCAAGTATCGTGAGTTGCTATTTATACGCTAAAAACGAATAGATAGATTGATTATTCCAAAGAAGGCAATCGCTCGGGATGAGTGATTGCCTTCGTTCTGTTTATGGGGTGTCGAGATTTCGCTTCTTTCGACGATTCAAAGTATCAAGGATTCGAGATTTAGATTACTCGCAATTTCGACTGCTCGAGGCAGCGAAACCGCATCAGTTCTTTACCTTTTCAGCAGCAAGCTTACCCATTACCTCATAGGCAGCAGGGGTGCCATGCAGGCCGTCGTCAGAATAGCGAGGAAGGAGGGCCTTGGGATTGGCAGGGTCTTGAACCAACTGGTCAAAGTCGATGACGCCGTCCACGTCCTTGTTAGCACGTATCCAGTCGTTGACTGTCAGTCGAGCAGCCTCGCTAAAATGGTTGTAATAGCTGTTACCTTGATAAGGCATAATGGTAGCGATGTAGACCTTCTTGCCAGCGTCTTTCACCTTTTTGATGAGGGTGGTGTAGGCATCAGTAAGATCCTTAACCACAGCCTGATGATTTGGCTTACGGCCGCCAATGTCGTTGACACCCTCGAAGATGACAACGGCCGTCACGCCACTCTGCTGCAGCACGTCGCGGTCGAAACGCACGAGGGCTGGTTCGCTCAGTCCGCCACGAACAACGGCATTGCCACCGATACCCAGGTTGAGGACGCCGACCTTGCCTCCGTATGCCTCGGCCATGAAGTCAGTCCAACGGTTCTGCTTGTTAGTCGTACTGCCACGACCGTCGGTGATACTGTTACCCAGAACTGCCACACAGGGTGTAGGTTCGGTTGTCTGAACGTCGATGCAAGAAATGTTGTACCAGTGGTCGCATTTCTCCTCGGCAACGAACTTTGTCTTGGGTTTGGCCTCACCCTGCATCAGGTAGGAGGTGGTGCGCGAACCGCGATGAGAGGACGCGTTGACGGGTGTTGTCGCACCATAGTTGATGGTTACGGAAAGGCGCTGCAGGGGAGTGAGGTGATACTTCATCACGTCGCAGTAGACCGATTCGCCCGGAGCGATGGTCACAGACTTCTTTCCGTTGAAGGTCAAATACTTTGCCGTCTTAACGTCAATATCGCAAGAATCAGTGGGCATGGCGATAAAGACTGACTTAATCTCGACGGGCTCCTTGCTGTGGATGTTAGACAACTGCATGCGCATGGTTTCACCACCGATGGAGAGGTGAATGATCTCACGCAGAGAGCGATTAGAAAGACTTGCCTTGGGCATGTCACCTGGACCAGTAAACTCGACTGCAGTTGCCCAGGTTCCGGTCCAGCCAGCTTCACTCTGGGCATGCGCATTGCCTGCCATCAGGGAAGCCAGAGCCATTGTCAGGAAGAATTTTTTGTTCATATCTTTTTGTTTTTTTGAGAAGTCAAAAGGAAGTTAAGCTTCAATATGCCTTTTTAGCTTTTTCTCTTTTTTATTTTTATCTAAAATTTCAACCCTTGTTTTCCGCGGTGATACGGCAGATGTTGACAACCGTCATCATGGCTTTCTCCATATTCTGAACAGAGACAAACTCATTGCGTCCGTGGAAGTTGAGGCCACCAGCAAAGATGTTGGGACAGGGCAGTCCCTTGAAGGAAAGCTGAGCGCCATCGGTTCCGCCACGGATGGGGACTACGGTGCAGAAACCGCATGCCTCCTCAATGGCCTTCTTGGCGATGTCGGTGATGTGGGGTTTGTCTTCGAGCTGAGTAAGCATGTTGTAATACTGGTCCTTCAGTTCAACCGTCACAACGCCCTGACCATAACGACCGTTGATGCGCTCGGCAATGTCGAGCAGCACCTGCTTGCGCATCTTGAACATCTGACTGTTGTGGTCGCGGATGATGTAGCTCAGCGAAGCCTCCTCTACCGTACCCTTCATCGAAGTGAGGTGATAGAAGCCCTCATAGCCGTCAGTCTTCTCGGGACGCTCGTTCTGGGGCATCTCCATAGCAAACTCACTGGCCACGATGCAGGCATTGATCATTTTGTTCTTGGCATAGCCGGGATGCACGTTGCGCCCCTTGACAACGATCTTGGCGGCGGCGGCGTTGAAGTTTTCATATTCCAATTCGCCAACCTCGCCGCCGTCCATGGTGTAGGCCCACTGGCAGCCAAACTTTTCAACGTCAAACAAATGAGCACCAGCGCCAATCTCCTCGTCGGGATTAAACGCCACACGAATCTTTCCATGCTTGACTTCAGGATGAGCCTGCAAGTAGGTCATAGCCGTGACTATTTCTGCTATACCAGCCTTGTCGTCGGCACCCAAAAGAGTTGTGCCATCGGTCACGATGAGGTCCTCGCCAACGTGGTCCTTCAGTTCGGGGAACTGCTTCACGCCAGTTACGATGTTCTGCGCTTCATTCAACACGATGTCCGAACCATCGTATCCCTCGATGATGCGGGGCTTGATGTCGGCTCCGCTGCAATCGGGCGAGGTGTCCATGTGGGCAATGAAGCCAATGGTAGGCACCTCTGCATCCGTGTTGGCGGGCAGAGTGGCATACACGTAGGCGTGTTCATCCATTTCCACATCCTGCAAGCCAAGTCCTTCCAGTTCCTGCTTCAGGTATTTGGCCAGTTCGAACTGCTTGTCGGTACTGGGGCACTGTGTTTCATTCTCCTCGCTCGACTGCGTGTCGAAGCTCACGTACTTTAGAAATCTTTCAACTAATTCTTTATTCATGGTAATTTCTTCTATTTCAACTTTACGGACAAAGGTATAAAAAAACATCGAGTCGCCAAAAGTTTTTGTTCCAAAGAACCTACATTATATATTTTTTTTGTACTTTTGTGCACCGAATCACACAAATCCACCTCATGAAACGAACGACATTGGCAATCCTTGCCACCCTCCTTTGCGCACTCGCCACACCGACGGCCAGCGCCCAGAACGCCCCCTCGCCAACCGAGGGATTCATCACCCACGACTTTGTTGGCGAGAAGGAGATGAAGGCCGACCTCCTACAGATGTTGGCCAATTTCTCGCGCTACATGGTTGCCGACTGGAACCCTTGCCAGGAGCCTAACAACCTGGGTGAAGCGTGCGGATTCTTCAAGGGTGAGAACTCTGGCGGAAGTGATGAACGAGGCGTACGTCCCAACGCAGACCTGTCGATGGTGTGCGCCTTCCTAGTCAAATACGGCCGTCCGGCAGACGTGGCGTTGCCCGACGGCGTTACATGGGAAAAGTTGGAGGAGATGGCACGTCATTCGCTCATCTTCGCCTACTCCACTCATAAGGCAAATCGGCTGAAGGTATGCGCCGGAGGACGCTACTGGGGGTCGACGTCGAAGGAAGACTTCGCATGGGAGTCGAGCCTCTGGGCCATGTCTGTGGCCTACAGCGCCTTTTTCCAGTGGGACACGCTGAGCGAGGAACAACGCGATTACATCTACCGCATGCTCCGAGCCGAGTGCAACTACGAACTGGAGCGCGACATCCCCACCGGTTACCAAGGAGACACAAAGGCTGAAGAGAACGGCTGGGAAGCTGACATCCTGGCTGCTACGCTGGGGCTCTTCCCCAACGACTCGCTGGCCACACGCTGGTTCGAGCGCCTGCGCCTCTTTGCCATCAACAGCTACTCCCACCCCAGCGATTCCGTTTGCCAGCGCGTCATCGACCCACACTACGACCAGACCACTGTGGCAGACCTCTACAAGGGACAAAATCTTTACGACGACTATACCTTGCAGAATCACAACCTCTTCCACACCTCCTACCAGAACGTGGTAATGCAAGAACTGGGCGAGGCAGCTCTGGCCCTAAAGATGTTCCAAAAGGAACTGCACGGCAAGGAGACGTGGCGAACAAACGCCCTTATGCACCATAACCAAGAGGTGCAGGACAGCGTGCTCAACTGGCTGGCACTTGCCGACGGAGAACTGGCCATGCCCAACGGAAACGACTGGAGCCTATTCCTATTCGACCAGATAACCTCCTACACCACACAAGCTTGCTTCCAACATGATGCAAACGCCCTGATGATGGAAAACATGGCCTACAAGTACATCAAGGCACGCCAGCAGACCACCCCCGACGGGAGCTGGTTGCTGCGAGCTGACGTGGGTGCCCGCCGTATGGGAGTCGAGGCGCATCGCGTCATGATGACTTACTTGATGCATGACGTACTGTCTACTGCAAAGATGAAGCCCAGCACCTGGACAGACTTCAACAAGACATACGGCGAGGCCCGCATATTGCCCTGCCAAAACGTAGTCAGGGCAGCCACTGACAGTCGCTTCACCACCTTTAGCTGGAGCGAAGGACTGAAAAGTTACACGGGCTACATTGCGGCGAATTCACCCGACAAAAACAAAATCATTGTTCCCTTCCGTGCAAACAACACAGGCAACATACTGGGATGGTACGAAGTGAACGGGAAGAAGACTGACGCCGTACCTGTGGTCAAGGGAAACTACCAACTCATGGGCAACGCCTACGTCATGAACGGCGAACTGACCACCAACGGAGGAACGCTCGACAATCGCTTCGCCATCTACTCCACCCCCGGCAACGCCGTTATATATATGAATGAGGTAACGGCAAAGGAAGACTGCACCGTCAAAGAGAAGAAGGACGGCCTCCTCGCCATCAGCGTCGACGAGATGACAGTCCCCATCCGCACACTCTACTACAGCGAGCCACAAAGCGGAGAGAGTCCCACTGACGAAGTTCCCATTACCAGTCTGCAGACAGACGGCAGCAAGTTCCAGAGTCTGTCAACCACAGGTTGGGTGAACATCGACAACGAGGTGGGCATCGCCACCGGTATGCCTCAGGGCAAAATAGCTTTCGGCGACCGACGCAACAACAACAGCATCCTCACTGCCCTCCTCTACCCCATGTACCAGTACCACGAGGCACCCATGGAGGTGAAGGAAGGGGAACTCGTTGCCTCAAACAACATCGTCTACTACAGCAACATCAGCAGCGAAGAGACACGCCACATGCGACAAGGAATTGCCTATTGGGGGGCTACACCCATGTCCGACAAACCACGTGCGCCGCACGGATGGGGAGCGACCCTCGTTCCTGACCCAGACGGCAGCCTATACCTTCTCGCCTGCAACTTCCGCGGAGAAGAGAAGGTTGCCTTGCAACTTGACTACATGGGTAAAGCACCCGTGCTCGCTCAGCCCACCAACATACATAGCAGCAAAGCGACTGTCACACTGCACACCGAGCAGAACAGCAGCGTGGCACAACCCATACTGGCCTTGATCGAGGGTGACAACGTAGTGGCACAAGTAAAGGGAGAAGAACTTCACATCCTGGCCACCGAGAACACGGAAGTTGTGGTATGGACGAAGGATATCGTTCGCACCATAAAACTACGCAAAGGCAAGGCAAAGGTCGTCAAACTTTAAAAACAAGGCAGCCTCCAGCAAAGAAACGGATGGACTTTTATGCTTGAGTTCTGACGTACAGAAAAACATATACTAACCAAACTGATTCAAAAACCAACAAAAATGACAAAAGGATTCCTATACTTCATCTGCTGCGTGTCGGCCATGGGCGGACTGCTTTTCGGCTACGACTGGGTTGTTATTGGCGG
>JAKSLN010000111.1 GCA_024401165.1 Bacteroidaceae bacterium | reverse complement strand
TCGAGGGTGCAGGCGACCACTGCTGCGAGTACATGACCGGCGGACGCGTCGTCGTACTGGGTCGCACAGGTCGCAACTTCGCAGCCGGTATGTCTGGCGGTCTTGCCTACGTCTGGGACAAGGACCACAACTTCGACTACTTCTGCAACATGGACATGGTCGAGATCAACCTCGTTGAGGAGGCAAGCCAGCGCAAGGAACTCAAGGAGCTCATCCGCAAGCATTACCTCTACACCGGTTCTGCACTGGCAGGCCGCATGCTTGACGACTGGAACCGCTATGTCGAGGAGTTCGTCACCGTCATCCCCATCGAGTACAAGCGTGTCCTCGAAGAGGAGAAGATGAGAAAACTTCAAGAGAAGATTGCAGACATCGCAAGAGACTACTAAGAACCCTCTCCGGCCTTCGGCCACCTCCCCCATTACTTTAGCCCGTCGGCAAAAGTGGGGAGGATTTATAAAGAGAAAGTAATTCAACGACAAGAAATAAATAATTCATTTATCCCTCTTTGACAATTGTATACTAAGCCTCCCCATTATGGGGGAGGTGCCACAAAGTGGCGGAGAGGGTCTATTTCTTATAATTATGGGAAATCCTAAAGCATTTCTGACTGTGCCTCGCAAGGAGGCCGGTTATCGACCAATACAAGACCGCATCCACGATTTTGGCGAGGTGGAGCAGACACTCAACACACGTGATCGCCAGGAACAGGCAAGCCGCTGCATGGACTGCGGCGTACCCTTCTGCCACTGGGCATGTCCGCTGGGCAACAAAGATCCCGAATGGAACGACGCCCTCTACCGTGGCGAGTGGGAGACAGCCTATAAGATACTCAAGAAGACAAACGACTTCCCCGAGTTTACAGGCCGCATCTGTCCAGCCCTCTGTGAAAAGTCATGCGTCCTCTACCTCACCACAGGCGAACCTGTCACTAATCGCGAGAACGAATGCGCCATCGCTGAACGTGCCTTCCTGGAGGGCTACGTCACCATCGAGCATCCCGAGCGCAACGGCAAGAAGGTAGCCGTCATCGGTGCCGGCCCTGCCGGTCTGGCAGCAGCCAACCAACTCAACTATCGTGGCTACGAGGTCACCGTCTTCGAGAAGAACGAGGCTGCCGGCGGACTGCTCCGCTTCGGTATCCCCAACTTCAAGCTGAACAAGAAGGTCATCGACCGACGCATCGACGTCATGATGCAGGAAGGCGTCAAGTTCGTCTACAACAGCCCCCTCCAACTCCCCCAAGGCGAGGCTGTCACCGAGGAATATCTGAACAAGTGGGCCGCAGAGGCACTCCAGGCTGCTGGCCTGTCTGCAGACGGAAACTTTGACGCCTTCGTTATCTCGACCGGTACACCCGAGGCACGCGACCTCAAGGCACCCGGTCGTGAACTGAAGGGCATCCACCTGGCTTTGGAACTCCTCTCACAGCAGAACCGCGTGCTGGCAGGCCAGACATTCTCGGACGAAGAGCGTGTCACCTGCAAGGGCAAGCGCGTACTGGTCATCGGTGGTGGTGACACGGGTAGCGACTGTATCGGTACCGCCCATCGCCAGGGTGCCGTCAGCGTCACGCAGATCGAGATCATGCCCAAGCCTCCCGTAGGCCACAACGACAGTACCCCCTGGCCCAACTGGCCCGTCATCCTCAAGACCACCTCGAGCCACGAGGAAGGTTGCGAACGCCGCTGGCTGCTGAACACCAACAAGTTTATCGGCGACAAGAAGGGCAACGTGAAGGGCGTAGAGGTAGAAGGCGTCATCTGGGAACCCAATCCCGACGGCGGTCGTCCCATCATGAAGTTGGACGGCAACAAGGAGGTTCTCGACGTCGACATCGTATTCCTGGCCATGGGTTTCATCAAACCTCAACAGCCCGAGTTCCCCAAGAACGTCTTCGTAGCTGGTGATGCCGCTTCGGGTGCCAGCTTGGTTGTACGCGCCATTGCCAGTGGCCGCAAGATTGCCGAGCAGGTTGACAAGTTCCTGAAGGCATAGTCTTAAAAACAACATAAAGAAACGAGCGTGCAAAGATCCTTCCTTGCACGCTCGTTCTCTTTTACTACGTACCCTGCAGCATTCATTCTTGCTGTCTACCATCAACTTCAAGTTTTTTCAAACATCGCAACTAAACTAACTGAAGATTTGAACGTCATAATGATAAAATCACGACATAAAAGATGAAGAAAAGACACATCGTTGCGCTCGTCGCACTCGCAATCTGCAGCCAGCACCTCATGGCTCAGACAGACTCAAAAGAAACGGACAAACAGAATACAGAAAATGCTGGCGCACCCGGTTTCGGTGGAGGATTCCCCGGTTTTGGCGGGTTCCAAGGCTTTGGTGGTTTTCCCGGTTTTGACGGAGGCGGGATGCCCGACTTCGGTGCCTTCGACATGGGAGCCATGATGGGCGATATGCCCGAGGGACCGACGGGGCACGTCGACTTCACATCCTCCGACTTGCCCCTGATACAAATCTTCACCGACAGCCTACGTATCAGCAAGCAGAACAAGATTACGGCTCGCATGAAGATTACGGACAACGGACAAGGCAAGCGCAACGCACCCAGCGACCCGGCCAACCAGTACGACGGCCTCATCGCCATCAAGATACGCGGCAACAGTTCTGCTGCCTTCACGCAGAAGCGCTTCACGCTCGAGCTGCGCAACGCCGAGGGAAAGTCGCAGAAGGCATCCTTGCTGGGTATGCCTGCCGACGACGACTGGGTACTGCTAGGCCCCTACAACGACCGTTCGATGATGCGCGACGCACTTGCCTTCGACCTCTGGACCGAGATGGGCCACTGGGGTTCGCGCACCCGCTATGCAGAGGTACTTATCAACGACGAGTACCGAGGAGTGTACCTGCTGACAGAGAAGATAAAGCGCAGCCCTGAACGCCTCAACATCAACAAGGCGGGCGTACAGGAAAACGGACAGCCCAGCGGTGGATACATACTACGTGTCGACGCTACGGATGCCGACTGCGCCACCTTCCGTTCCACCATTGACGGCGTGGGCTCGGCCGGTGGATTCGGAGGGGGCTTTGGAGGATTTGGTGGTTTTCCGGGCTTTGAAGGAGGAGAAGTACCGGGCGGCTTCCCCGGCTTTGGCGAAGGCTTTGCAGGTTTCCCCGGTTTCGGAGGAGAAGCGGCAGCCAACACACAGGGCAATGACGAGAATCGCTTGCAACGCCCCGTCACCTGGAACATCTTCTATCCCAAGAAGGACGCGCTCAAATCTGAGCAGCAACAATACATCGAGCAGTACGTAGCCAAGGCGGAACAAGCCATCGAAAGTGGAAACAACTACGACAAATACATCGACCTGACGTCGTTCGTAGACTATTTCATACACACCGAGCTCAGCCTCAATGCCGACGGATTCAAACGTAGCGCCTACTTCTACTTGGACAACGTGGAAGGCAAGAACCAAGACGCCCTCCTGCACGCCGGTCCAGTGTGGGACTACAACCTGGCCTACGGCAACTGCAACTTCTGCTCGGCCAACGACATCAATGCCTTTGTCTACAACGGCTGCGAGACCAACCCGACTCCGGCCATGTGGAAGAGTCTGGCTGCAAACAAGTCGTTCATGAATCTTGTGCGCAAGCGTTACGCTCAGCTTCGCAAGACCACACTTAGCAACGAGCACATCAACGCCTACATCGACCAGCATGCAAAGCTGCTCAGCGAGGCCCAGGAACGCCACTTCACCAAGTACCCCACCCTGCTCGAAGGCGGCACCGTACCACAGGATGACACGCAGGCAGACAACAGCAAAGCCGAGTCTGCTACAGCAGCACCCGGCTTCGGAGGGTTTGGTGGTTTCGGAGGATTCGGCGGTTTTGGCGGCGGAGGCGGTGACACGGCTTGGTTCGATGCCTACACGCCCAAAGACTATGCCGACGAGGTGGGCATCCTGAAGCAGTGGATGGCCGACCGCCTTGCCTTCCTGGACAGCCAGTGGAAGTAGGTCGTGCCTACCAAGGGAAGTTGTCTGGGTCGTTCTTGACGTTCGAGCGCAAGTTCTGGTTCAAGGCGCTGATAGCCAGCATGTCTTCTTCGCTAAGCGCAAACTGCATCACGCCGAGGTTCTCGGCAAAGTGATTAGGCTTGGCACGCGGAATGGTTATTAAGCCTTGCTGCACAATCCATCGCAACACGATTTGTGAGGCCGTCTTCTCATATTTCTTGGCAAGTCCCTGCAGCACGGGATGGCCTATTATATCGATGTCGCCCTGCCCGAAGGGTCCCCATGCCTGTACCTGTATGCCCAAGCTGCGGTTGTAGGCAATGTTCTCCCCTTGGGTGAAAAGTGGGTGAACCTCTATCTGGTTGATGACGGGGCGCACCTCGGCATACGACAGCAGGTCTTCCAGATGGTGACGGTTGAAATTGCTCACGCCAAGCGAACGTACGGGTTTACCCACCAAGTCCTCCACAATCTTCTTCAGTCCTGGGATGCGCGTACCGGCATCGATGAGCAACGCCGACTTCTCGCCCTCGATGAGATATACCGACTCGTTGTACACTTGGTGACCATTGCCATGCCACGTATGTTCGTCAAGCTGACGAAACTCCACGTCGTCGTTCTTGAAAACGGTCTTTTCCTTGAAGTTACTTTGCTGAGCCAAAGCCGTTACTCCCACCAGGAAGCTCACAACGGCCATTATTAGTTTTCTCATAGATGTCTTTCAATTAGATGGTTATACTTTATTTTCGCAAAGGTACAAAAAAAGTTTGCCCAAACCTACGTTTTACCTCCATATTTTTACAAAAAAACTCGACACCTTCTCCTTTCCACACACAAATCAATATAAGAACAGCAGCTTCTTCCAGAATCACGAACTCAGAAGTATGGCAGAGGGTAATTCTAGCACGCCTAATCATAGGCGGCAACTTTAGACTTGCTTACATATTGTCAATCCAAGTCAGCGCTAGAATCGCGTATTTTCCACCATCGAAAAGCCGTCCAGAAATAAGCAATACACTATATTATTGATAATCAACCAATTAATTATATCCGAGACCATAAAAGACATTTTTCACACTACGAAAGACGGAATTTGGTGCTGCATCCTTTAAAAAATCCCGCAGCGCCTTTCAAAAATTCCCGCTGCGGGATTTTCAAAATGGCGCAGCGGGAATTTTCAGAGACCTCACTTTTGTCCTAATTTATTACTTTTGGACTCATTTTTTTTCTATGTTTCTCCAGATTGAGCACAAATCCAACAAAAACAGACTATCATTTTATCACAAAAACAAGCAACGTCAAGAACATTATGACAGAGAAATGAGAACAACGATGCTACTTAGCTTACTTACAATTTATAGCGATTTGCACTACTTTTCTTTCATTTTCTCACAAAAAGCACAATCGATAATAAAATTTTGTATTTTTTCGACTATTTCTACCATTTTGACAGCGCATTATTTGTTTTATTTAGCATTTTGTCGTAACTTTGCATTGTTTTTAAGACAAAAAGATAGCATTTGCCCGTAAAAATCAATTTATCTATTTATATTTATATATTATGTGTAGCATTGTAGGACTTTTCAACATAGAACATCAGAGCACAGAACTGCGCACCAAGGCGCTGAAAATGTCACAGAAGCTTCGCCACCGTGGTCCCGACTGGTCGGGCATCTACTGTGGCAAGACCGCCATACTGGCCCACGAACGCCTTTCGATTGTAGACCCCCTGAGCGGCGGACAGCCTCTTATCTCCCCCGATGGCAAGCACATCCTGGCCGTGAATGGTGAGATTTACAACCACAAGGAAATTCGTCGCCGTTCGGACTATGCCTTCAAGACTGGCAGCGACTGTGAAAGCATCCTGGCCCTGTACGAGGAGATGCAGGCCGACCCCAATAAGGACATCGATTGGATGATGGAACAGTTGAACGGCATCTTCGCCTTTGCGTTGTATGACGAGGAACGCGACGAATACCTCATGGCCCGCGACCCCATCGGCGTCATCCCCCTGTACATTGGTTACGACGAGGACGGCACCGTGTACTGCGCCAGCGAGCTGAAGGCGCTGGAAGGCTTCTGCCAGACATACGAACCCTTCCTGCCCGGTTGTTACGTGCACAGTTCAAAAGGCACAACCGCAGGCACCGAAAAACCCTACGAGTTTGTCCGCTACTACAAGCGCGACTGGATGGAGTACGATGCCGTAAAGGACAATGGCGCAACAAGCGAAGAAGTGAAGATTGCGTTGGAAGCGGCCGTCAAGCGCCAGCTGATGAGCGACGTACCCTACGGCGTACTGCTGAGCGGAGGTCTGGACAGCAGCGTGACGAGCGCCATCGCAAAGAAGTACGCCCAGAAGCGTATCGAGACGGAGGATCAGCACGATGCATGGTGGCCCCAGCTGCACTCCTTTGCCGTGGGTCTGAAGGGTGCTCCCGACTTGGCTAAGGCTCGCGAGGTGGCCGACTACATCGGCACCGTTCATCACGAGATCAACTACACCATACAAGAAGGTATCGACGCCATTCGCGACGTCATCTACTTCATAGAGACCTACGACGTGACCACCGTTCGCGCCTCAACCCCCATGTACTTGTTGGCCCGTGTCATCAAGTCGATGGGTATCAAGATGGTACTCTCAGGCGAGGGTGCAGACGAAATCTTTGGCGGTTACCTCTACTTCCACAAGGCCCCATCGGCTGAGGAATTCCACAAGGAGACCGTCCGCAAGCTGGCTAAATTGTACCAGTACGACTGCCTGCGTGCTAACAAGAGCCTGGCAGCCTGGGGTGTAGAGGGTCGCGTGCCCTTCCTGGACAAGGAGTTCCTGGACGTTGCCATGCGCCTGAACCCCGAGGCAAAGATGTGCCCCGGACAGACGATGGAGAAGAAGATTGTACGCGAGGCCTTTGCCGACATGCTGCCCGAGAGCGTGGCTTGGAGACAGAAGGAGCAGTTCAGCGACGGCGTTGGCTACTCATGGATTGACACCCTGAA
>JAKSLN010000110.1 GCA_024401165.1 Bacteroidaceae bacterium | reverse complement strand
GCTGCAGTGCCCTTCAGTTTCACATCAAGGCCTTTACGCAATTTGATTACTTTTGCCATATAAGTTTATGGATTTATTTGGAAATATATGTTAAAATATTCGCTTTCGTGCGTAAATAACGCGGCAAAAGTACAAAAAAAAATCTAATTATGTAGTCCTTTTGGGCGAAAATCAAAATAAAAAGATTAATTTTGCTTTAAATTTACGAAGATAACAGTCGAACAAACTTGTTAAATCGGGCAAAAGAAACCGAGGAATAGCGATCTGGGCATACTAAAAAAGTTCACACGTTGGGTGATTGGAATTGTGCTGGCACTGGTTCTGCTGGTATATTTGTTCACCTCACTCCCCTTCTTCCAGCGATGGATGGCGGGCGAGGTTGCTTCGTATTTGTCCGAAAGGCTCGACACACGCGTTGAAGTGGGCCGCGTCCAACTGGGTTTATTAGGACACATCGTTGTCGACGACCTGCACCTCTGGGACCGCCAGAAACGCCCTTTACTTTCCGTCACCCGAACAGGCGTTCAGATGGAAATTCTGACCTTTCTCAACGAGGGTGACATCATCATCAACTCGGCCCAACTTTATGGTGCAAAAGCAAACATCGTCCAGTCGCACCCGGACTCCACATTCAACTTCCAGTTCATCGTCGACGCCTTTGCAAGCAAAGACTCTACGAAGAAGCCCCTTCCCCGCATCGAGGTGAACTCCATCCTAGTGCGCCGCACCAACCTGACATTCAACCGAGAATGGCAACCCACCCTATCCGACCGAATCGACCCCAACCACCTCGACATTAAGGACTTGTCGCTGAACGCAGCCCTGAATGTCCTCACAGATGATTCCCTAAGCATTGAGTTGGACAAACTCACGCTCAAGGAGAAAAGCGGGTTCAAACTCAACTACGGAAAGTGCAAACTTAAGCACGACACACGTAACGGCTGGCGACTGTACGACTTCGAACTCGTCACACCAAACAGCAGGATCTCTTCTCCCCTCTTAACGTACCGAAACGAACAGATTGACGGTTCCATCGAAGCGCACATCACCCCGACTGACTTTGCCTGCATACTCCCTCAATTGGCACCCCTGCAGGAGGCCTGGGACCTGAATGTAAAAGGAAACATAAACGAGGAACAGATAAGTCTTCCCCAGTTGGATTTGCAACATGAAAACGATGCTATCACCCTAAGTGCAACTGCCGAAATCAACAACTGGAGAGACAACAGTCCCGAATTGGACATCAACATTAACAAATTAGCCTTATCAAGTGGGTTTGAAGAAGTTACCTCACAAGTGCTAAATATCGTTGAAGGGAGTGATGCAGAAAGCAGAGAGCAGCTGACCTCCATGCTCTCCAAGCTAGAACAGGCAGAAGCAACCGCCCACCTCACAATGGGGCAAACTGGGACAAAGGCGACCGTCAGCATGACAAGTTCGCTGGGTGACATCGAGGGCAACGGAACCTACGACAAAGGAAGTTTGAAGGCGCACGCCATGGTCAAGAATCTCAACCTTAACAAGCTGCTGGAATTCGGTCCCGACACCCTCTCCGATTTTGGAAGACTGACCGCAGCATTTGATGTTGACGGAAACATCGGCGGAAAGGCAAACACG
This sequence comes from Bacteroidaceae bacterium, assembly GCA_024401165.1. Taxonomy (GTDB): domain Bacteria; phylum Bacteroidota; class Bacteroidia; order Bacteroidales; family Bacteroidaceae; genus Physcousia. Next base: position 5,459 of record JAKSLN010000110.1, on the reverse strand, counting down.
CCGAATGGGCAGTTGAAAGCCAACGTCGACGAACTGCAGTATCGAGGTTACACCTATCACGATATTATTGCCAACATTTCGCGAAAGGGAGAGAGATACGAGGGCAGCATACAGTCCACAGACCCCGCAGTCCTTGCCAAAGCCGACCTTCGTGCCAGTCTTGAGGAAGACGACCCTTACATCCAGGGATTTGCTGACATCGAGAGCCTTGATTTGCACGCCACGCATTTATTGCCTTCCACAAGCATCAGAAACCTCTCAACCCGAATCGGCATTGACCTGCAAGGACACCGTTTCGACAACATGGAAGGCCACATCAGCATCCCCCACCTCATCGTTCAGAATGCTGATACGACACTCACCTTCACCCACATGCAGCTGCTGACCCAGCCCGTTGGCGACAAGCGACACGTCTACTTCTCTTCCCCCTACCTTACTTTAAAAGGCGACGGCGAATTTGACCCCACCTCCCTGCTAGCTTACATCCAGCAGCTGGGTCACAACTGGCTGCCCAACGTCATCGATTCTCCCAGCAAGCAACCCACCTATACCGACGCCATTTTTGAGGCACGCCTGATAGACCCCAAGCCTCTCCGTCACCTGATTGGGCAGGACATCGAACTACACAGAGGTCCGCTCGAACTGAAGGCTATCATGCAGAGTGACAAGCAATTGTTCGAGGCAACAGCATCGGCAGAACACCTGAGTCTGGACGGAATGGACCTGCAGAAGGTCAACGCCAAGATTAGCAGCGAGAATCGAGACATGCACACTCACGTCACATTTAACCGGACGATGTCAAAAGCTCCCGTCGACTTCGTCTTTGACGTGGCGACGATGAGCGACCGCCTCACTACACGCATCAACTGGAACAGCCACAGCAAGATGCGCAACGACGGTGAAATCAACCTGACCGGAACACTGGAGCGCCACACCACAGGCGGACTAGCCTTCAAGGCCGACCTTCAACCCTCCCAGCTGCACATCAACGACACGCTCTGGAACGTGCATCCCTCGCACATCAACTTACGCGAGAGTCACCTGACGATCGAGAAATTCTTACTCTCAACCGACCAAAACGAGCGCAGTCTGGCCATCAACGGCATCGCTTCGCCCCATGCCGATGACGAGTTGACCATCGACCTCAAGAACATCGATCTGGACTACGTCTTCACCATCGTCACGCTCAAGCCCATTTCCCTAAGCGGTCTAGTCAGCGGACGCATCAAGGCCAGCCAAGTCCTCAAGAATCCTGTTGCCAGCGGCAATGTCACCGTGCCCTACTTCCTCTTCAACCACGCTCACATGGGATTGCTCGACGCACACCTATCGTGGGGGGATGTGCCTGGTACGCTGTCCATTAGAGGTCTCATCAGCGATGCGACCAACAACAGCAACCTGAACGTCAACGGTCAGCTTCACCTTGTCAGCGACCCCGACCAATACCTGGATTTGGACGTGCAGTTCAGGCGTGCCAACTGCGCCTTCGTCAACCGATGGGTGGGCAACTTCATCGACGACTTCGAAGGCAGGGCTTCCGGCCACGCACGAATATTCGGCACCTTCAAGGACGTTGACCTGGCGGCCGACGCCTTCGTGGAGGACGCCGACTTCACGATTTCTGCCCTAGGAACACGCTATCACATTGAGAACGACAGTATTCTGCTCAACCCAGGTTCCATTGAGTTCAACCAGGTCAAGGCATACGACCGCGAGGGACGCCCAGGGATGAAGGAACATTCAGTCATTGCCAACGGCAAGGTGACGCACGAGCACTTCCGTCGCATGCGCTTCGACTTCAACTTCGACGCCAACCACCTGCTCGGATATGACAAGCGCGACTTTGGCGACGAGACGTTCTACGCCACCATCTACGCAACCGGAAACGTAAAGCTGACCGGCTATCCCGGACGCACCGACATCAACATCGACGCCACCCCCGTGGGGCGCTCCTCGTTCACCTACAACGCATCCGGCCCCGAGACCATCACGAAGGCCAAGTTTATCACCTTCGTCAACCGAGCCGAACAACTGCAAGAGCAGCTCAAAGGCAATGGAGCCAAGGGCGTGGAAGGCAAAGAGATGGCGGGCGACCTCTACATTAACTTCAACATGCACCTCACGCCCGATGCCGAGCTCCGCCTCCTCATGGACGCACGTACCAGCGACTGCATCTCGCTCTTTGGCAACTGCAACAACCTCTATGCTACCTATTATAATAAAGGTAAGTTCCAGATGTACGGCACCTACCACGTCGACCATGGAACCTATCAAATGACCATACAGGACGTCATCCACAAGGACTTCCGCTTCCGTCAGGGCGGAACCATCGTCTTCGGAGGAGCCCCCTTCAGCGCCGACCTCAACCTGCAGGCAGCCTACACCGTCCCCAGCGTCTCGCTCAACGACCTTTCCGCCAAGGGAACCTTCTCCAACTCCAACGTACGTGTGGACTGCATCATGAACATCGGCGGACAAGCCGGCGACCCACGTGTTACCTTCGACTTCGACATCCCCAACGTCAATGAGGACGAGCGCCGCATGGTCCGCTCGCTCATCAGCACCGAGGAGGAACGCAACATGCAGGTCATCTACCTGCTCGGTATAGGACGCTTCTACACCTACGACTACTCTGGAACCCAGACCCAGAGCGAGACGGCCATGAACTCGCTCCTAAGTTCCACCCTATCCGACCAACTCAACCAGATGTTCAACCGCGTCACCAACAACACCAACTGGAACTTCGGTGCTAATCTCTCCACGGGAACCATGGGATGGAGCGACCTGGATGTAGAAGGCATGCTTTCTGGACGCCTGCTCAACAACCGCCTGCTCATAAACGGCAACTTCGGCTATCGCGACAATCCCGTTGCTGCCAGCAATTTCATCGGCGACTTCGACATTCAGTACCTGCTCAACAAATCCGGCAATGTCATCCTCAAGGCATACAGCGAGACCAACGACCGATACTTTACAAAATCGGCCCTCACGACCCAGGGCATCGGTCTGCTGATAAAGAAAGATTTCAACCGCCTCTCCGACATCTTCGGACTGCGCCGCAACAAGAAGAAACAGACACCAAAGCGCGACGAATAGCAACAAAATGCAACAAATTTTACATTCTTTTTCAAAAAAACAACGAAAAAGCATGGCAGTTTGCAACAAAATGTGTAATTTTGCGGAGATTTAACAAAAGAATCAAACATGACAGGTATCAACCGCGCATACTTTTATTCCTATTTTTACTTTTACTTTACCAGATGAAGTGAAGCGGGAAGTCATGCACGATAGACTAAAAGAAACAAACAGAAAGAAATAAGGCGTCCCGCTTCCCCCAAAGGAGCGGGATGTTCTAGTTATAATAAGGTATATGAAAAAAATTGCAATACAAGGCATCAAAGGCTCGTTCCACGACATCGCCTCGCATCAGTACTTCGAAGGAGAAGACATCGAACTGCTGGAGTGCGACACCTTCGAGCAAGTCTTCGAGCACCTTAAGAACGACGACGAGGTCATAGCACTCGTTGCCATCGAGAACACCATTGCCGGCAGTCTGCTGCACAACTACGAACTGCTGCGCGAAGGCACGGCGACCATTGTCGGAGAGCACAAGCTCCACATCCAGCACTCGCTGATGTGCCTCCCCGACGAGGACTGGGACGACCTCAAGGAGGTCAACTCCCACCCCGTAGCACTCATGCAGTGCCGCGAGTTCCTCAAGAAGCACCCCAGCATGAAGGTCGTCGAGGTTGACGACACCGCCGGCGCAGCAGCCGACATCAGCGCAAAGAAGTTGAGCGGCCACGCCGCCATCTGCCACAAGGATGCAGCCAAGATTTACAACATGAAGGTGCTGGAGGTGGGTATCGAGACCAACAAGCACAACTACACCCGTTTCCTCGTGCTCGCTTCTCCCAGCAAGGCAGAGAGTCTGCGCCGCATCGACGAGACCAACAAGTGCAGCATGGTCTTCAGCCTGTCACACGAGGAAGGAAGCCTCAGCGCCATCCTCAGCGTCCTGAGCTTCTACAAGCTCAACCTCACCAAGATACAGTCGCTCCCCATCATTGGCAAGGAGTGGCAGTACCTCTTCTACATCGACCTCAAGTTCAACGACTATCTCCGTTACCGACAGGCGCTCAACGCCATCGCCCCCCTCACCGAGGAGCTCAAGATCCTGGGCGAATACAAAGGATGAACCCAATTGAAAATTGAAAATTGACAACAATGATTACTCCCGCAAAAAGATTAGATACCGTACAGGAATACTACTTCAGCCGCAAGGGCAAGGAAGTAGCCAAGATGAATGCAGAAGGCAAGGACATCATCTCGCTGGCCATCGGAAGCCCAGACATGCCTCCCAGCCAGCAGACGATTGACACGCTTTGCAGCGAAGCACAGAACCCCAACGCTCACGGATACCAGCCCACCGTCGGCATTCCAGAGCTGCGTGGAGCCATGAGCCGCTTCTACAAGCGCTGGTACGACGTCGACCTCGACCCTGCCACCGAGATACAGCCACTCATCGGATCGAAGGAGGGCATCCTCCACGTCACCCTCGCTTTTGTCAACCCTGGCGAAAAGGTGCTCGTGCCCAACCCCGGCTATCCCACTTATACTAGTCTCAGCAACCTGCTGGGCGCCGACATCGTCAACTACAACCTTCTGCCCGACCAGCAGTGGCAGCCCGACTTCGAGCAGCTCGAGCAGCTGGTCAGCCAGAACGAGGCAAACATTGCCAACGGACAGGCAGAGCCCCCCTTTAAGCTCCTCTGGATCAACTATCCCAACATGCCCACAGGAGCCAAGGCACAGCGCCAGACCTACGAGCGCATCGTCGCCTTTGCCCAGCGTCACAACCTCGTTGTAGTCAACGACAACCCCTACTCTTTCATTCTGAATCAGGGCGAGAAGCTCTCTATCCTCCAGATTCCAGGAGCCAAGGACTGCTGCATCGAGTTCAACTCCATGTCCAAGAGCCACAACATGCCAGGATGGCGTGTCGGCATGCTGGCCACCAACGCACAGTTCGTCCAGTGGATACTGAAGGTGAAGTCAAACATCGACTCCGGCACCTTCCGAGCCATGCAGCTCGCTGCCGCACAGGCCTATGACAACACCGAGGACTGGCACCAGCAAGCCAACATCACCACCTATGCCAACCGCCGCGCCATGGCCGAGGAGATCATGACGCTCCTGGGCTGCGAGTACGACAAGGAGCAGGTGGGTATGTTCCTCTGGGGCCGCATCCCCGAGCACTATGAAAACGTGGAAGAGCTTACAGAACGCGTGCTCCACGAGGCCCGCGTCTTCATCACCCCCGGCTTCATCTTCGGTTCGAATGGCAGTCGTTACGTTCGTATTTCGCTCTGCGCTAAGGACGACAAGTTTGCAGAGGCCCTGAAGCGCGTCAAATCTGTTTTTGCCCGTTGAATGTACCAAGTAACTTCCTTTTAACT
>JAKSLN010000011.1 GCA_024401165.1 Bacteroidaceae bacterium | reverse complement strand
AAGACATTGACCAGAAAGCACTCGACCACTTGAAATCTGTGTTGGAGAACCAAGATTCTTTGTATGTCTACCTTACAGAAACAGGCAGAGATGCAGTTGAAGAATATGTAGGTCAGTTGCCTCCGTATACAGCATTCAAGAACTTTGTTTACAGAATGTCACAAATGGGTCTAACAGCAACAGAGAATAACAACCGTAAATGAAGCTAACAACAATCATACCCCAAGACGGAAAGTTATGTTCAACCTGGTACATACTTTTTGTTGTTAACTTCTTTATAATGGGAGTGATTAGATACTATTCACTTCCACTCCCAATATCTGTTGCTGTCGAGATTTTCTACTTCATTTGCATTTTTCATTCCATGAATCTTGCCAAAAACGAAGGAAATGCAAAGAGAGTCTCAAATGTTATGATGATTTTCTATCTTCCTTGGTTGACATATGCCATACTAGAAGCAGGCAATATATCTTCAGAAATTGACTACAACACAATCGCCACTCGATGGTTTGCAGAAGTCAGGACAATAGCTTTTCAGGTGATTTACGGAATGCTAATTTGTGCTGCAATCTTTGTAAAGAAAGAACAAATCAAGACGATGTATAAATTCTGGGGAATTTGCATTATTATTTGTACGATTAAGACTTTAATACAACAAAAAATTGGTTTTGATTATGCAGAAAATATCTTCTTGATTGAAGCAAGACGTACTCATTTTGTAAATGGTATCATCCGCTATTTTTCTCTTTTTTCTGATGCAGCAAATTATGGTTGCAACATGGCAGCTACGACCGCTATATTTGGAGCAGTCACTTTAAGTTGCAAGAAGAAAATGGAGAAAATCTATTTTGCAATCATAACTTTATGTGCATTATATGGAATGCTCGCTTCAGGAACACGTACTGGTATTTTTGTCTTGGCTGTTGGAGGTCTCTCGTTTGCGGTATTATCAAAACGGATTTCGTCGTTAATTACAACGTCAATTATCGGTGGAGCATTTATAGCACTATTGATGTTCACCAATATCGGACAAGGTAACAGTATGATACGCCGAATGCGAAGTTCTTTTAACAAAAATGAAGCATCAATGACGGTTCGTGAGGTTAATCAACTTGCCATGAAACGTTACATAGATGAACTGCCATTAGGTTTAGGAGCAGGTTTAAGAAATGGAGATGTACCAGAAAGCAACAAGAACTATTTTTTGTCCGTTGTCCCACCTGACTCGACATGGGTCTATGTCAACATACATTATGGACACATGGGTAAGTACTTGTTTTTGTTCTCTTTTCTAGGAATGTGTTTCTATGCCGGTTACATAGTATTCTTCAAAATACGAGATCCGGAGTTACGTGGTCTTTTAGCGGGATTAACAAGTGGGGCAACGGCCATGGTCGTTGCAGGTTATGCAAACCATATTATGTTACAATTCCCCAACTGTTTCCTATTCTTTGGCCAATTGATGATTGTCTACCTTGGACCAGATATTGACAAGCGAATGCGCAAACAGCAAAAGGAAAAAGACAAGTTATTACTTAATGGAGAGTTAGAAAACTCAACTGTTTCTTGATGAAATACGATTACGATATATCATTTGTAACAATAAACTATAATGGCATTGTAGACACATGTGAATTGATTGATTCACTAGTAAACAATCTGCGAAATGTTACATTTGAGATTATCGTAGTCGATAATGCTTCTTTAAATTCTGAATCCAAAAAAATCAAGGAAAAATATCCAGAAATAGAAGTAATCTCAAGCAAGGAAAATCTTGGATTCGCAGGCGGCAACAATTTAGCATTGCCATTCGTTCATGGAAGATACGTCATGTTCATCAACAACGACACATTTGTTGAAAAAGATGAATTCCGCAACCTTATCAATAGAATTGAAAGCGACAGTTGTATTGGAATGGTATGTCCAAAGATTCGATTCTCATGGGGGAAAAGACCTATACAATTCGCTGGTTTCACCCCACTAAGTCTCATAACATTGAGAAACAAGGGGATTGGATGCTATGAGGAAGACAAAGGTCAATACGAAACTGCACACCCTACCCCATTTGCCCATGGTGCAGCTATGCTAGTAAAACGAGACATCTTGGAGAAAGTAGGGCCAATGTGGGAAGGCTACTTCCTCTATTATGAAGAGATGGACTGGAGCGAACAAATCACTAATGCAGGATATCAAATATGGTATGAACCATCCTGCACCATTTTTCACAAAGAAAGTAAAGCTGTCGGTATTGGCAGTCCCACAAAAAATTACTATCTTACGCGAAATCGACTTCTATTTGCCAAAAGAAACAGAAAAGGAATCACAAGATACGCCTGCTATCTTTACCTCACGGTTGTTCCTCTATTGTTTCATGCCCCCAAATATGCTGTTACAGGCAAATTCAAACATGCCTGCAACATAGTAAAAGCGTTAAAAGATTTTTATCTATAGAAAAATGTTTTGGATAATAATCAGCATAATTGACATCATACTCTTTTGCATATCGGCATTCGCGGTATGTTATATTCTGTTGTACTCCATTACCTCATGTTGGTACCAACGCATGGTACCAGGAATCACAAAGAGATACGGCAGGTTTCTCATTATCACCACAGCATCAGCTGGCGATCAGGGAATCGAGGAAACAATCAAAAGCATACTGAACCAACAGTATGACAAGAAGAACTTCGAGCTCATCGTTGTGGGTAACGGACTAACTCCACTCCAAAAGATCAAGTTGGCACAATACCCAATCACCCTACTCTGTACAAATTTTGAAAACGGAACGAAGGGAGATGCACAGCGTTATGCTATTGAAAACATGCACAGTATGAAGATCTATGACAACGTGATCTTTATTAATCCAGACGAGATTGTTTCCCCAGACTTTCTAGCGGAAGCAAACAAAGTACTGCAGTCCGGTCAGCACTTTTTCCAGATGCATCGCAAACCGCTCGCAACCAACAACGAAGCATCTATTCTCTCTGCAACAATGGAAGAAATCAACAACAGCATCTTCCGTAAAGGGCACGTTGTGTTGGGAATGCCAAGTTCATTAACCGATTCCGCTTTATCATTGGACTATTCATGGTACAAAAATAACGCAAAGAAAATCAACAAGTATGATGAAGACAAGAGCCTTGAAGCCTTGCTACTTTGTCAAAACATCTTTGTTGACTACGTTGACGATGTCTACGTTTACGTTCGCCCAGTTGAAACTGACACGCAAATCATCGAACAGCGTAAACGTTGGATGAAAACAAAATACAGTTCATTAAGGCAAAATCTAAAGCTCTTATTCCCATCAATCATAAAGTGGAATAGAAGCATTATCGACAAGATAATCTCCTGGGTCATGATACCTCGTATCATACTGATGTTCATTATCATCCTTATGTCGCTGCTTCTTCCCTTCATATACTTCTCGTTAGTTATCAAGTGGTGGATTCTGTTCCTCATCGTGACATTTGCCTTTGCACTTGCCACGCCTGATTACATTGTTCAGGACAAACGCTGGGCAAGAGCATTCTTCCACATGCCAAAGATACTGCTAAAGAGCACGTTGAGTATCCTAATTCCAAAATCAATTTTCGAAAAATTCGAAAAAAAGTTCTCGCGCAAATCCGCTTCTTAAAGTGAACATGATGCAAACCTTTGACATAATAGAAATTGTATGCTACATTCCTATCATTCTTACAGTAGGATACATATTTTTGTTTGCCGTCATTTCACTTCTTCCCAACCGAAACTACGAGAAACAAAGCGAAAGGAGGAATCGTTTCCTTATAATCTTCCCCGCTTATGCAGAAGATAGCGTAATCGTAAACAGTATCACAACTTTCCTTAAGCAGGACTACCCTACGAAACTGTACGACGTAGTGGTGGTGTCGGATCACATGACAGATGAGACAAATGCCATGTTAAGCGCTTTACCGATTAGGACATTAATTGCAACATATTCTAACAGTTCCAAGGCAAAGGCCCTTCAACTGACCATAGATGAGACGACAGAGGAATACGACTACGTGGTAATTCTTGATGCCGACAACAACGTTAAATCTGACTTCCTCACAACCATCAATCAATATTGCGCCCCCAGTACCATAGCCATCCAGGCACACCGCCAGGCCAAAAACACCAACACAAGCGTTGCTCTTCTCGATGCCGTGAGCGAGGAAATCAACAACACCATCTTCAGGCTTGCCCACGTGAAGGCAAGGATGTCCTCTGCACTCATAGGATCCGGTATGTGCCTCGAATACAACTGGTTCAGCAAACATGTCCACCTTTTGAGTACTGCCGGCGAAGACAAAGAATTGGAGCAGCAACTCTTGATTGAAGGAAGACACATAAAATATCTAGATGACACTCCCGTCTTTGACGAGAAGGTGCAGTCAAGAGAAAACTTTGGAAATCAACGAAAGAGATGGATGGCAGCCCAGATTTCTGCACTACAATCTTTGGGAAAACAACTCCCCAAAGCCATCAAGGAAGGGCGCATCGACTATGTAGACAAATTCATTCAGCAACTCTTGTTGCCACGCAGTCTCTGTTTCATGCTGACCCCTATTCTGACAATCCTTATAGCACTCTTTTCCTGCTCTGCAGCAACGAAATGGTTACTTGCAACCACATTACTTTTCATATCACTACTCATCGCCATCCCACGCAAGTTCTACAACCGTAGACTCGTAATGGCCATCATCTCAGTCCCTGGGTTGGTATTCAGAATGATGGCAAACATCTTACATTTGAAAGGTGCTTCCAAGAACTTCATCCACACCAAACACGGAATCAGCGAAGAACGTTAAATCGATTTGATAACCTTCGCAGGTGAACCAACCGCCAAAGAGTGAGGCGGAATGTCCTTTGTCACAACACTTCCTGCTCCAATCACACTATGCTCACCTATATGTACACCCGCGGTAATAACACAATTTGCACCGATCCAGACATCGTCCTCAATCACAATTTGTGACGTCTTTACCTTTTGTTCATCAATCCGCTTTGAAGAATCATAAAATCCGTGGTTTAAACCAGAAACCACCACACCCTGAGCCAGATTGACATGACTGCCGATGCAAACAGGGCCGATGATTGTGTTGTTGAGCCCCACCCGACTGCAATCGCCGATAAGAACATCCCCAACAGCATTGTTGACACACGAGAAACTCTCGACAATACTACGTTTGCCAAGAACAAAACGATTGAAAGGGACGACGTCCATCCGGCTGTTGAAATGAATTACACTACTCCAGGCACAACGCGTGAACAAAGGGCGTAAAAGGCGAAGCCAAGTGCGAGGGCGCGTCTCTACCGGATTAATCATCATCCACAACAAAAACGGTTTAAGTCTACTTTCTTTTATTTTTTGAGTAAAGGACATAATTTAGCATCACAAATACACCACAAAATTAAGCAAAAAAGTTGCAAATACCAAAGCTATTTGTTAATTTTGCACAATTAAAGGTAAAAATCCATGAAATCGATAGAAACCATCTTTTGGATTTGTTTTGGAATCGTATTCTACACCTATTTAGGATATGGAATCGTACTCTATATTCTGGTCCGAATCAAACGGATTTTCTCAAAAGAAATAAAAACCTCTCCACCAACAGAAAACGAATGGCCCGACGTGACGCTCCTGATTTGCGCATACAATGAAGAGGACGTCATTCGAGAAAAAATGCAGAACAACCGCTTACTTGACTACCCTTCAGGCAAACTTCACATCGTCTTCGCAACAGATGGCAGCAACGACCGCACCAACGACTTACTCAAAGAATACCCTGATGTAACCATTCTCTTCAAACCAGAGAGAAAGGGAAAGACGGCAGCCCTCAACCGCGCCATCCCTTTTGTCAAGACGCCACTGGTCATCTTCACCGACGCAAACACCCAGCTCAACTCACAATCAATCAAGGAGATAGTAACATGCTTTCAAAACCCTAAAGTCGGATGCGTAGCCGGTGAAAAACGCATCATCGTACGCACCAAAGACGGCATCGCGGCTGGTGGCGAAGGAGTATACTGGAAATACGAGTCATCCTTGAAGAAATGGGACAGCGAACTGTACAGCGCTATGGGAGCTGCAGGCGAACTATTTGCCATTCGAACCGAGTTGTTCGAACCCATGGACCTGAACATGCTCCTCGACGACTTTATCATGTCAATGCTCATCGTCAAGAGAGGATATAAAATTGCCTACTGCAAGGAAGCCTACGCCTGCGAAACTGGATCGGCAGAACTGGCCGAGGAGAAGAAACGCAAAGTCAGAATTGCTGCCGGAGGATTGCAAAGCATCTGGAAGCTCAAAACACTCCTCAATCCCTTCAAGTACGGCATCGTCTCCTTCCAACTTTTCTCCCACCGTTTCCTCCGTTGGAGCATTACCCCCTTCTGCCTTTTGGCCCTCATCCCGCTCAACCTCATTTTAACGCTTGAAGTTGGAGGGATCGTCTACTTGACCCTTTGGACGTTACAAACCCTCTTTTACGTTCTGGCAACCCTAGGATACAGCGACGAGCAAAAGGGCAAAAAGAACAAACTTACCTTCATTCCCTGCTACTTCCTCTTCATGAACCTGAATGTATTCGGAGGCATTAAGTATCTGATAAAGAAGAAAAAGGGAACAGGAGCCTGGGAAAAGGCGAAACGAGCATAAAGAGTAAATCCTTTAAAAACAATAAAAGCAATGGGAAAGAAAGCCGTAAAACAATACTTTAACATCATAGCACTCTTCGCATCAGTCGGACTCTTCATCTTCACCATGATTGGACTCTATGGTGGAGAGGTGAATCCTGTGGGACACAACATGCGCGCCCTAACTACCCTCGTGATGCCATTCCTTATCGTCGCAAACGCCATCATGCTGATTTATTGGGCCTTGCGACGTTCAAAATTCATTTTGATACCCATTCTCAGCATTGTGGTTTCCATCAACTACATCGGCACCATCTTCCAGTTTGGAGGAAGTCCCGAGGGCGTAAACCCAAAACTTACCATTGCCAGTTACAATGTCCGTGGTTTCAACAAAGATGCAACAGGCGTCATCGCCATTGATGTCATCAACAGTCTGAAGAAAGAGAACGCAGACGTTATCTGCCTTCAGGAATTTGACAACTCCATGACTGGTGACGGCAGCAAGGTGACAAACAAAATCAAGGACATGTATCCCTACCAAGTCATCGGTCACGACCTCGTCATCCTATCCCGCTTTCCTATCAAAGGACAGAAACTAATGCCCTTCGAGATGAGCAACAACGGTGCCATGTGGGCAGACATCAAGGTAGACCAAAACCACACCATCCGAGTTTTCAACGTCCACATGGAAACGACCGGCATCAATCGCACTCTGAAGAAGGCGGCCGATGCTAACGAAGGAATGCCTAACACACTCAACATGAACCAGAATCTAGCCAACAACCTCTTCGACGACTACACGATGCATTCCTACATCAGGGCAGGACAAGCCATCACGATTGCCAACGAGAAGAGAGACTCAAAGAATCCCATCATTCTTTGTGGCGACTTCAACGACGTCCCCTACTCCTTCACCTATAACACGCTGAAGGGTGATCTAACAGATGGATTCCGACAGGGAGGACATGGCTATGGAGCAACCTACCGCGGAGCAAAAAGTATGTTCCGCATTGACTACATCTTCCATTCCGACAACATGGAGAGTCTGGACTACTATACCATCGATAAAGAATTTTCCGACCACAATCCCGTTTTCTCAAAAATCACGTTTAAAGAATAACGCTCAACATTCTAGGCAAACCTGCACAGTCCCCTTTCATCCAGAAAGCAGAGAAAGCAGACAAGAAAAACGTCCTGTTCAAAATCCCACTACACCTTCTGCCAAACTACAGATGGGAAAAAGTAAAAAGGTGCAGTGGGATTTGTTTGTACGATCGTACAACACAACAAGCGCTCCAGGAAAAAAGAAAAGACCGTAGCAAAATCTCGATTTGTGCTACGGTCAGTTTATTTCGCGCCAGCGGTCAAATAAAACTTCTGAGGAAAAAGATCGTGCAAGGTTGCACGGAATTCTAGCCCTGAGCAAGAGGGATGTGCAAGCTGAACGTTGTTCCCACACCTGGCGTAGAATGCAGCGTAAGCTGACCGCCGTTCATGTCCGCAAAGTTCTTACAGAGGATGAGACCCAATCCCGAACCTTCTTCGCGAGCCGTTCCATACTTGGTGAAATGCGTATCTTTGTTGAACAGACGACCCTGCTCCTCCTCGGTCATACCGCAACCCTCGTCTCGAACGCTAACAACAGCATAGTTTTCTTCCATCGAAAGTTCGATATAAATATGCTTACCGGACTCCGTAAACTTGACTGCGTTGGAGACAAGGTTTCGAAGGACTGTACTGCACATGTCCACATCGGCATGTACACGCGGGTTGATTGTTTCGCCCGATGCTACTAGTTCAATACCCTTCTGAGCAGCCACGCTCTTGTACATATCAAAGACACCTGTAATAATGGTTGACACTTCAAAGTCCTGATAAACAACCTTTAGCGATCCCGTCATACTCTTTGTCCACTTCAAGAGATTATCCAGAAGATTGAACAATTCTGCTACCTGCTTGCCCGACTCAACAACCAGTTCGGTAAGCATCTCATCCACACCCGTCTCACGCATGATATCCTCAAGCGCCTTCAGTGACATCTTGATGGTTCCAAGAGGAGAACGCAAGTCATGAGCGATAACAGAGTACATCTTGTCGCGTCCGTAGATGATGTTCTTCAAATCCTCATTTTGCTGCTTGATGACGTTTCTCGAAGCAACTAGTTTGAGCTGAGAGCGAACACGAGCCAGCAGAATATCCTGCTCGAAAGGTTTTGTCATGTAGTCCGATGCACCAGAGGCAAAACCTTTCATCATGCTGTCTTTGTCCTCAAAGGCAGTAAGGAAGATGATGGGGATTTCACTTAGTTCCTCTTCTTCCTTAAGCTTTTGGGCCAATTCCCAACCGTTGAGCTGAGGCATCATAACATCCAAAAGGAACAAATCTGGCGGATTCTGCTTCGCCATCTCAATTACCTTGGTAGGGTCAGTACTCTTCAACACCTTGAAACCTGCTCTGACGAGCATCATGTTGATAAGCATGATGTTGGCCATAACGTCGTCAACCGCAAAGATGGTAAAGTCCTCGGGTACGATATCCGTAAAGCCTTTAATGTATCGATCTATATTCTGCATAGATTTGTAGATATGGATGTTAGAAGTTAATGTGCAGGATTAATAGTTTGGTTTGCGACCTTCAAAGTACGCAATCACTCTCTTCAAGCCCTCTTCAAGTGGAACTTTGGGTTCCCAGTTCAACTTACTCTTTGCCAGCGAGATATCTGGTTTACGCTGACGGGGGTCATCCTGAGGAAGTGGCATGAAGACAAGCTTGCTCTTGCTGCCGGTAAGTTTCAGCACGAGCTCTGCCAGTTCGAGCATGGTGAACTCTCCGGGGTTACCGATGTTGACAGGACCAGTGAAACTATCTTCGGTGTCCATCATGCGAATCATGCCTTCAATCAGGTCGTCAACATACTGGAAACTGCGCGTTTGCTGACCATCGCCGTAGATGGTAATGTCCTCGCCCTTCAAGGCGCTCACAACAAAGTTCGTGATGACACGACCGTCGTAGGCTTGCATGTTGGGACCGTAGGTATTGAAGATGCGGATCAGTTTGGTACGAACGCCGTGCAGACGATGATAGTCCATCATCAACGATTCGGCACATCGCTTACCTTCGTCATAGCAAGAGCGTATGCCCACGGGGTTCACATTTCCCCAATAGGTTTCGGGCTGTGGGTGAATGGCGGGGTCGCCATAAACCTCACTCGTACTGGCGTGCAGAATCTTTGCATGTGTACGACGTGCAAGTCCACACATATTATAGACACCGAAAATGGCAGTCTTAGTTGTCTGGATGGGGTCATTCTGGTAGTGGATGGGCGAAGCAGGACAAGCCAGGTTGTAGATTTCATCTACCTCACACCAAAATGGTTGGATTACGTCATGTCGAATAATCTCGAAATGCGGGTTTCCGATTAGTGACCAAACATTTTCCTTTGAACCGGTATAATAATTATCGATACACAGGACGTCGTTGCCATCAGCAACAAGACGCTTGCAAAGATGTGATCCGATGAACCCGGCGCCTCCAGTTACGAGTATTCTTTTCATGATGAAAAAGTGGTGTTTTCTGTTCTACGAATACACAAAATTATACAAATTAGACCAAAGGAACAAGAAATACATCAAGAAATTCGGGTATTTTTCACAAAAAACACATTATTTATATGATACAATTGTATTTTTTTGTATTTTTGCGTCACATTTGGGAATTTGCTTTTTTTCAAATGTATGAGCAATTAAGGTAAAAAGGAATAAATCAAATAAAGGTATTAGTATTTATAAAACAGAAACGCAATGAAAGCATTTGTTTTTCCCGGTCAGGGAGCGCAGTTCAGCGGTATGGGCAAGGACCTGTACGAGAACAATCCTCTTGCAAAAGAATTATTTGAGAAGGCAAACGAGATTCTCGGTTTCCGTATCACCGACATCATGTTCGAGGGTACTGCCGACGAGTTGAAGCAGACAAAGGTTACCCAGCCTGCCGTATTCCTGCACAGCGTCATCAGCGCTCTGTGCCTGGGCGAAGAGTTCCAGCCCGCTATGGTTGCCGGCCACTCCCTCGGCGAGCTTTCAGCCCTAACAGCTGCAGGTGCGTTGACTTTCGAGGATGGTCTCAAGTTGGTTTATGCTCGTGCAATGGCCATGCAGAAGGCCTGTGAGGCTGCTCCCAGCACCATGGCTGCCATCGTAGGTCTGGACGACGAGACCATCGAGAAGATTTGTGCCGAGGTTAACGGCGAGGCCGGCGTAGTGGTTCCTGCCAACTACAACAACCCAGGCCAGCTCGTTATCAGCGGTAACATCGAGGCTGTCAACGCTGCTTGCGAGAAGCTGAAGGTTGCTGGCGCAAAGCGTGCCCTTCCCCTCCCCGTTGGTGGCGCATTCCACTCTCCCCTTATGCAACCAGCCAAGGACGAACTTCAGGCCGCTATTGAAAAGACGGAGTTCAAGACTCCCATCTGCCCTGTTTACCAGAACGTTGACGCACAGGCACACACCGATGCAGCTGAGATCAAGCAGAACCTCATCGCACAGCTGACAGCAAGCGTACGCTGGACCCAGGAGGTTCAGAACATGATTGCTGCCGGCGCTACCGAGTTCATCGAGTGCGGTCCCGGCAAGGCTCTGCAAGGCATGATTGGCAAGATTGCCAAGGGCAACGATGCCGTTACAGCTCGCGGTTTGTAAAGAAGAAGAGACATAGAGAAGATGTAGGCGGAGTTCGAAGGAACAGACCAAGGACTCCCCTATAGGCTTTCCTATATCAAAATAATATAAGGTAAAAAGATGAAAGAAAAAATGGTCATTTACCAGGTGTTCACACGCCTGTTTGGCAACGATTGCCGAACCTGTGAGCCCTGGGGAGACAGGGTTACCAACGGATGTGGCCTGATGAATGACTTCACGCCTCGTGCCCTTCAGCAGATCAAGGCACTTGGAGCCACACACATTTGGTACACCGGTATCATTGAGCATACTACTCAGACCGACTACTCTGCCTATGGCGTAGAAGGTGACCATCCCGGCGTAGTAAAAGGCATTGCAGGTTCTGCCTATGCCATCCGTGACTACTACGATGTTGACCCCGACCTTGCAACAAGCTGCCTGGCCAGAATGGAAGAGTTCGACGCTCTGGTTCGCCGCACACATGAGGCAGACCTGAAGTTCATTCTCGACTTCGTCCCCAACCACGTTGCACGTCGATACAAATCTGACAACGCCCCCGAGGGAGTCACCGACCTGGGTGCCGAGGACAACCAAGGCATGGGATTCGACCCCAGCAACAACTTCTATTACTGTCCCGGCGAGGAGTTGCATGCCGACTTTGACCTTCGCGGTTATCACGAATGGCCCGCCAAGGCAACCGGCAATGATAACTTCAGTTCATGGGCACACCAGAACGACTGGTACGAGACAGTAAAGTTGAACTATGGTGTTGACTATGTAGGCGGGCGAGTTTGCCACTTCGACCCCATCCCCAGCACATGGCACAAGATGCTCAACATCCTGCTCTACTGGGCAGCAAAGGGAATTGACGGTTTCCGATGCGACATGGCAGAGATGGTTCCCGTAGAGTTCTGGCACTGGGCCATCGCCAAGGTAAAGGAGGCGTTCCCCAACATTATCTTCATTGCAGAGGTCTACAATCCTGCCGAGTATCGCAACTACATACATACGGGCGGTTTTGACTATCTGTATGACAAGGTTGGTCTGTACGACACTCTGCGTAGTGTCATCTGCGGTTACTCCTGTGCAAGCAGCATCACCCAGTGCTGGCAGAACGTTGGCGACATTCAGGAACACATGCTCAACTTCCTTGAGAACCACGATGAGCAACGCCTTGCAAGCGACTTCTTTGCCGGAGACGCAGAGAAAGGACGTGCTGCCCTGCTCGTCAGCGCCTGCATGGGCACCAACCCCATGATGATCTATTTCGGCCAGGAACTGGGCGAAAGAGGTATGGACGCAGAAGGTTTCAGCGGTCGCGACGGACGTACGACAATCTTTGACTATTGGACGGTTGACACCATCCGCCGCTGGAGAAACGAAGGCAAGTTCGACAACCGACAGCTGACGCCCAAGGAGGTTACCTTGCAGCAGTTCTACAGTAGAGTCCTCACCCTCTGTAACGAGGAGAAAGCCATCCGCGAAGGCGAGTTCTTCGACCTGGCATACGTTAATCCCAGAAGCGAGATATTCAATCCCGCAACCCAATATGCCTTCATTCGCCGCAGTGGAAATGAGATTCTGCTCATCATAGCCAACTTCGACAAGTACGATGCACAGATTGGTGTCAAGATTCCCGAGCACCTTTTCGAATACTTCAACATCGAGAAAGAGGATCGTCTCAAGGCCACCAGCCTTCTCTCTGGCGACGACTTCGTTGTTCCCTTCAACGACCAGGACCCCATCAACATGCTTGTCCCTGGTTGCAGCGGACGCATCTTGAAGTTCACCTGCAAGTCAAAGGAAGGCAAATAACAGCGACACACACATTCTTCTATCAATTTAATATTACTACAAAAAAATGCTGCAGATTGACTGCAGCATTTTTTGTTTCTTATAATCAGAGAGTAGATTACTTACCCTTCCAGAAATCTTCCTCTGCCTTCTTCTTAGCCATGTACTTGTCGTACTCAGCCTTTGCCTTAGCGTTGGCAGCAGCATTAGCCTGAGCCTTCTGAATGCTTGCGATCAGACGATCAGCAGTACCGCTAACAGTGATGTCGGCAGCAGTTGCTTTACGTGCAGAAGCGATAGCCTCGTTGTACTGACCCAACTGGCTGTAAACGGTAGCCTGCTGGATGTAAGCCTTACCAGCAATGTCATTGTTGTAATTACGAGCCTTATCCAGGTAGTTCAAGGCACCGGTGTACTGTGAGCTCTTACGGAGGGCGCTTGCAATACGGAGACAAATGTTACCTCTTGTAGCGTCGGTCTGACAAAGTTCGATAGCCTTGTTGTAGTACTCAAGCATCTTGGTCAGGTTGTTGTTCTTCTGTTCGAACTGACCAAGACCGATGGCAGACTCAAAGGTGGGTTCAATAGCGTAAGCGTACTGAGCTGCCTTGTAGTAGATGTCTGCGTCATCGCAGTCAGCATTTGACATCAGGGTCATTGCAGAACGCAGATAAGCCAAGTTATCCTTCTTGTCCTCGATGGTCTTCTCGTAAAGTGCAATTACCTGCTCACGCTCTGCTGCACCACTGGTTGCGAAAGTGGTCTCAATCTGTGCCAGAGGCGCATCGTACTTAGCCAGAAGCTGCTGTGCCTTAGCGGTATCGCCCTCAGCCTCAGCCTCCTTTGCCATCTGAAGCATCTTCTCGCAAGCGTCCTTAGCATCGAGATAGTCCTGCAGATACTGCTCACGATGGCTGGGGATGTTCTTGAAGTAAGCATCGCTGATGAGAATGAAGTTTTGAAGCACGCTACCCTCAATCTCGCGACCACCATTCTCCTTGATTTCCTTGATGGCGTCAGCATAGTTGCCATAGTGCTTCTGCAAGGTATAACCACAGTCAATCTTTGCCTGTGCCATAACGGGAGCAGTGTAGTTGTAGTAGTCAGCACGTACGGCCAGCACGTCACCCTTCGTATTCTTAACCTTATTATAAGAGTTAATAGAATCGAGGCGAGCCAAGCGGTCGTCGAACATTCGCATCATGTCGTTGAAATAAACGAGCTTCTGGTTTGCATCCTGCTCATTGGTGATGAGCTGGTAGAACATGTAAGGAGCATTACCTGCGTAAATACCGTTGTTGATGAAGGGAGTGTTCTTCATGAGCCACTTCCAGTTTACGTAGGCATCCTTGTAATCCTGATTCTGAATGCTCTGCTGGAACATTGAAACGTATCCACGAGCAATCTTAATGCTATCCTCCATTACTTCACCAGCAGGAACTCCAGCCTTCTTGAATGAGTATTCTGCACGATCATTTACGTCAGTATCCTCAAACTGTGCCATAGCAGGGGTGGTTACTGCACCAAGTGCCAAGGCAATCATCCATGTTTTGAATTTCATCATTTCTGTTATGTTTTGTTATTATTATCGACTTTCTGCTTCTTATCTATCGCAAATTTACAAATAAAAAACGAAAAACGAAATTTTCCGTCATCAAAAGAGGTGTTTTTTTCCCTCTTTAACGATTTTAAATATATAATTAAGAAATATTGATAGTTTTTTAAGTTTTTGTGATGCAAAAGTGGGACTTTAACGACCGAAGGCTATCGTCTCGTGTTGAGGAGTGACCATTAACAAAGAATCCTCGTCAAGACGAAGGATCTGGAGTGTATCAAAACGATCCGTTTCTCCATACTCGGTGTTTACTTTTCCTGCGAGAACGAGTTTTCCGTTCATCACCTTCCAACCGGAATAATTCGCCATGCCATTTCCTGCCGTACCATCCGCATACAGAGAGAGAACCATGTCACTCGTCTTCCAGGTTCCCATGAGTTGTGAGACGTTGACGCACGTAAGCAGCGAAGCACCATCATCTACGGCCTCACCACGGGTAGTAACAGCAAAACGATCAGTAAAATTTCTAACAGAGCCTATCATCTCTCCTTCTTGCTCTGTTTCTTCTGACATTTTTGAGAGATACAACGTATCTCCCTCATCTGTAATAAATTCAAGGACGTTCATTGTCGTTCCATCACCCATTCTACCCCACAAGGTAGAGTCGCGATTTTCGACCTGTCCAACGGTATCATTTTCTGGTGAGTCAACGTCGTTGCCTGCCTTCTTTCCACAACGGCAGTTGGAAAGTAAAAGCAATGAAAAAAGAATAGGAACGTATAGTGTTTTCTTCATTTCTACACAAATTTACCGCAAATTTACAACTTTTTTTTTGTTAAATACATAAATTAGATAAAAAACAATCGTTACGTTGTCTGTTTATGTTTTTATTTGTAATTTTGCAACACATTTCTTAAATTAGAACTATGCTGCTTGATATAATTTTTCTTGTTGCAGGTGCAGTCATCATCCTGTGGGGAGCAGATCGCCTGACCGATGGTTCCAGCGCATTGGCCCGCCGATTGAACGTTAGCGAAACAGTCATCGGACTGACCGTAGTTGCCATGGGCAGTTCATTGCCCGAGTTCAGCGTCAGTCTTTTTTCGTCCATTCAGGGCAGCGGGGGCATGTCTGCCGGCAATATCGTTGGCAGTAATCTCTTTAACATATTGGTCATTACCGGTGCCGTAGCAGTCGTCAAACCCATCAGTATCAACGCGACAACCATCTGGAAAGATATTCCGCTGACCATACTGGCTTCGCTCGCCCTCTTTTTCCTGGCTAACGACATTTTGTTAACAGGACAGAGTGAAAACATACTGACACGCAGCGATGGCGCCGTGATGATACTCTTCTTCCTCATTTTTCTTTCCTACACGTATTCTCTATCAAAAAACAAACCTCAGGAAAACAATGAAGTAAAGGAAGAGATGCCTACATGGAAGATATTGGTTTTCTTGCTATTAGGTTTTTCGTGTCTTGTCGGAGGTGGAGAAATGCTGGTCGAAGCTGGCACCTCTCTTGCACGAACATTTGGCATTAGCGAGACTGTCATTGGCCTGACCATTCTGGCTGGCGGAACATCGCTGCCCGAGTTTGCCGCAAGTTTGATTGCTGCACGCAAGGGATCAGTCGGTATGGCCGTGGGAAATGTTGTTGGAAGCTGTGTCTTCAACATATTCTTTGTACTGGGTGTCTGCTCCAGCGTCAATCCCATGCAGGTTGGCGACATCGACATTGTACAATACACGGCGCTGGTTGGCAGCGGCCTTCTGATGTGGATCTTCTGTCACAGCAAGCGTGCGCTGGAACGCTGGGAAGGCGGAGTCATGTGTTTCTGCTACGTGGCCTTCATCACCTACCTTGTCCTTCAAGCGATTTAAGGACCACAAATTAGGCGAAGATGCTCGTTGTCACCAACCAGCAACACGCACGTTAACTTTGATGTCTTAAACTGCTTTGACTATTAGAGAAATAGCTTCTGACTATTTAAACAGCAACTTTCTGTCGCGCTCGATGGCAGGCTTTGCCCACTCTTCGGGAACGAATCTCCACTGATTGAGGCTTGTAGGCGTTATCGTTCCCTTCTTAATGATGTGCTGCATCAGGTGGTAACGCAGATCCACTTCGGTTGACTTCAAAATGCGACCTGGAAGTTCGGTTCTCGCAATGCCAGCACCTTCGGTCAGCAGTTCTCCGCCACCATTTCCACGATAGCTATTTACCGCTACACGATACTCTTTGTCGAACGAGAATGGCGAACCGTCTGCCATGCTAATAATGTGGACGCGCTCTCCCACCGGCTTCGTCACATCGACTTCATAGATGATGCCGGCAGCCGAATCAAAATTGAAAGTCATGTTGACAAAAGAAGATTTTTTGCCATTTGCCGCGTCATCGTCCTTCAGCAACATGATATGGTCTTCTGCACGCTGCATCTGCACGGTCCATTTGCCATAGCTCATCTCCAATGCCCCCTTTATCTCACGCCCCGTAAGTCGCATCGTATAGAGCATATTCTCAAACTTGTAGAGGTTAAACATATGATTAACTGTAAGTTCGCCAGCATTCAGAATCGTATTGAAGGATAACGGAGCCGAAAACGACACGTCTGCTCCTGTCAGTTCAAGTTGCATCTGGTGGATGAAGTCTATAAATTTCGAAGGCCCAAAATAAGCATCTGCTTCAACCAGGTCCTCCGTAAGCATACCTATCGGTTTGTTGACCCAGTTGTCCAATGCCAGTCGTTCGTCCACAAAATCTGCTTCAAAGAGTTGAGCCTTCTGCAAGCCTTTCTTGCCAAGCAACTGCAAGCAGTCTGTTGTCGACATCACCTTGCCATCAATCTCCTTGCCAACAAGATTCTCCCCTTCGTAGGTAAGTTTAACACTCGCCTGAACAAAACGTGTTCCAGCATTTGTGGGTCCCATGCACTTGACAACCTTTCCATTATCAGTCTTAACATCTTGAATGGCAGCACGATGATCGTGTCCATACAGGATAAAATCAAAACCGTCAACGGTGCGAGCCGTCAACTCCGTTGCGTTCTCCAAACAACCGTCCTGTGCGATGCCATCGCTGAATCCGCTATGAAAGACACCAACGATGAGGTCTGGTTTCTCGCGCTCCTGAATCACCTTCATCCACTTCTCACTGCTCTCGGGAATGTTTTCGAAACGTAAATTTTCCCATAAATTCTCAGGAAGCCAGTAAGGGATGGCGGGTGTCACCATGCCGAGAAATGCAATGCGGACTCCGGCCCTATTTAATATTATATAAGGTGTAAGGTAAGGCTCACCTGTCCGGGTATCAATCACATTGGCGCCCAGACACGGCATATTCAGTTCGCGAATCCAACGGTCATAAACAGCATGGCCCGTCTCGATGTCATGGTTACCCATGGCGGTGCAGACATAGTGCATCTGGTTCATCACCGAAGCAATGACATGCGCGGAGGTCGTGTCAATGTAGTTGCTGTAGTAGGCCGCAGGTTGGCCTTGCAGGCAGTCGCCTCCATCCGTCAGGATGAGACGTTCTCCAAGTTCCGACTGCAGACTGTCAGCATAGGCATAGATGAAGGGCAGACCCGATTGTGTCTGACGATGTTTCATGTAGTCGTAGCTGAACACCGATCCGTGCACGTCACTCGTGTGCAAGAAGGTCAGTTCAACGATTCTATTCTGGGCAAGAAGCATGGAGGTGGTCATACAGCAAAGCAAGGTGACAAGTTTTCTCATCGTTCTGTGTTTTTTCATCATTCTGTTGCAAAATTACAAAAAAAATAGGTAACTTTGTATAATCGATTATAAAAAGGAAGTAAAACAACAGAGAAAATATCCCATGGACATTCATCAGCACATAACCACAACCATACAGGAAATCAACCGAGAGCTTCCCAAGCAGACACGCCTCGTTGCCATCTCCAAGTATCACCCTGCCGAGATGATTCAAACAGCCTACGAGGCCGGACAGCGCGTCTTTGGCGAGAGTCATGTCCAGGAGCTTCAGCAAAAAGTGGGTGTCCTGCCTGCTGATATCGAATGGCACTTCATCGGCCATCTCCAGACAAACAAGGTAAAGTACATCGCACCTTACGTCTCGCTCATCCATGCAGTCGACAGCCTTCGACTACTGCAGGAAATTGAGAAGCAGGCAGCACGTTGCAACCGCACCATACGCGTCTTGCTGCAGCTGCACCTGGCACAGGAGGAGACCAAGTTCGGACTGACACCCGCCGAGTGCGACCAATTGCTGAGCGAAGGAGCCTGGTGCGACATGCCACACATCCAGATTGCCGGCATCATGTGCATGGCCAGCAACGTCGACGATGAGACTCAGATAGCCAACGAGTTCCGTACGGCACGACAGTACTTTGAGAAGGCACGGCAGCAATTCTTCCCCGATTCAGAGGCCTTCTGCGAATGCTCCATGGGAATGAGCGACGACTACCCCATCGCCGTTCGGGAAGGTTCCACTTTAGTCAGGGTTGGAAGCAAAATCTTCGGTCCACGCGTATATTAAGCACAAAATTTGCCTTTTTGTGCAATTTTTCACCCTTAAATCTTGCATTATTGCACAGAAGTCACTACCTTTGTGCAATAATTACTAATCAAATTACTAGAATATGGAAATCCCCAGTTTTAATGCAATGGTGGCCGAGAGCATAAAGTCCCACTGGGACATGCCCTCCATGTCCGACTACGGAGCCTACACCTATCAGTACAAAGACGTAGCACGCGTAATCGAAAAGATGCACATCCTCTTTGAGGCGAGCGGCATCCAGAAAGGCGAAAAGATTGCACTTTGTGGTCGCAACTCTGCACGCTGGGGAGCAGCCTTCTTCTCCATCCTGACCTACGGAGCCGTCGTTGTACCCATCCTGAACGAGTTCCATCCCAGTCAGATCCAGGACATCGTCAACCATAGCGAGTCTCGCATTCTGTTCGTCACCGACCAGATTTTCGAGAACCTCAAGTTCGACGAAATGCCTCAGTTGCTTGGCTGCGTCTCTTTCACCGACTACACCCTTCTCGCCAGCCGCTGCGATCAACTCTCTGCTGCCCGCAACAACCTCAACAAGCTTTATGGCGAGAAGTATCCCAACAACTTCCGCGCCCAGCACATCAGCTACCATCAGGACAGTCCCGATGAACTGGCACTCATCAACTACACAAGCGGCACGACCAGCAACTCAAAGGGCGTAATGATTCCCTACCGTGCCGTCTGGAGTAACGTGGACTTTGCACAAGCCGTACTCAGCCCCCACATCAATCCTGGGCAGAACATTCTCAGCATGTTGCCCATGGCCCACGAATACGGCATGGCCTTCGAGTTCATCTACGAGTTTATCTACGGTTTGCACATCTTCTTCCTTACGAAGATGCCCAGTCCCGTCATCCTCCTCAAGGCACTGGCAGACATCAAGCCCTGCGTCCTCATCTGCGTGCCCCTCATCATCGAGAAGGTTGTCCGCAAGGCCGTTCTTCCCAAGATTCAGGATCCCAAGGTAAAGCTCATGATGAACGTACCCATCATCGGCGACCGCATCAAGAAGAAGATTTGCGAGAGCATGCGCGAGGCTTTCGGTGGCAAGTACTACGAGGTCATCATCGGTGGTGCTGCCTTCAACCAGGAGATTGAGGCTCTGCTGAAGGACGTCGGTTTCAACTACACCGTCGGTTACGGTGCTACCGAGTGTGCTCCCATCATCTGCTACGAAGACTGGAAGAGGTTCAAGAAGGGCTCATGCGGTAAGGCAGCGAAGAACATGCAGGTTCGCATCGACAGTCCCGATCCCGAGAACATCGCAGGCGAGATTCTTGCCAAGGGTCCCAATGTCATGCTCGGTTACTACAAGAACGAGGAGGCTACTCGCTCCACGCTCGACGCAGAGGGTTGGTACCATACCGGCGACCTCGGTGTTATGGATGCCGAAGGCAACGTCACCATCAAGGGCCGTTGCAAGACAATGCTTTTGGGTGCCAACGGACAGAACATCTATCCCGAGGAAATTGAGGACAAGCTCAGCAACGTGGCTCTTGTCAACGAGTGCCTCGTCATTCAGCGCGGAGAGAAACTCTACGGTCTCGTCTACCCCGACATGGAGCAGGCCACCAAGCTCAACCTCTCGACCAAGGACCTCGAAGCCATCATGGAGCAGAACCGCAAGGAACTCAATGTCGCCCTGCCCAACTACTGCCAACTTGCCGGCATCCGCATCGTCGAGAACGAGTTCGAGAAGACTCCCAAGAAGAGCATCAAGCGCTACAAGTACACGGATTATCCCGTATAAGAAACAATACGACAATACATTACGGTAAGCAGAAAGTCCCAGATTACTCTGGGACTTTCTGCTTGGTATCATTTCTTAACCTGGTTCTTGAAAGCCGAACCGAAGATAATGTACTGGGTATTACCCGCAATGGTACCCTCGTTCTGTCCCCAAAGGAATGGCCAGTCGTCAAAGTTCTCGAAGTGGTCGGGCTTGCGGAAGAGGACACCAGGAGCCACGTTGCCGGGGATGGCAGAGAAGTCTGCACGGTTGTTGCCGTAGAAGACATTCTTGGGACGGGTTGCACCAACGGTAGCAACGAATGAGTAGTTGTGATAGGGATGGCAACCATAGAGCCAGCTTGACACACGGTAGATCTCCTTTTTCTGCACGATATCAGGGAAATAGAGGTTGGCAAAGCAGACCGTCGTTCCGAACGAGAGAACTGCGCTTGCACCTGCCCAGTTACCCGTGCCAATGGGCACACCATAGGGGTTCTGCACGTCGAGGCTGTCGATGTACTGCTGATAGCGCTGGATGTAGGGGCGCAGCTTCACCTTGTACTGCGCATCCATGTAGGGAACGGCATCCAGAGCCGTTTGGATGCTACCGTTCAGGTTGCGGTCAAGCGAAGTCCAGATCTGCTGGTTGAACAGGTCGAGGTATTTCTGCTCATGGGTGGCACCATACAGTTGGAGGTTGGTTGCCATGCTGCCCATGTTGTCGCCACCGCGTCTGCCACCACGACCATTCTGAGGACGGTTTTTCATCAGTTCAGTTGCCTCTGCCATCAAGCGCTTCGACTGGGTGAGGGCACGCTGTGCCAACTCGTCGTTGTAACCCTGAAGGGCACGACTGGCGGCAGCAAACATGGTGGCTGCACGGAAGTCGAGACTGGGATTGCGAGTGGTGAAGGCCCACATGTCGTCGGGCGTACCGCTCGATTTGCCATCAGCCGACACCTCATAGGGTTTGAGTGAAGGATCATAGTGCAAGCCGTCGGTGATGGAGCTAATATCGCCCAGATGATGGTAATTATCAAGAACAGAGTTAGATAGCGTAGAAGCCATATGCCCAATCTGCTCTGCCTGAGCCACGAGGTTGAGCGTTCCGTGTTCGATGAACTGCAAGATGTCGGGCACACCATCGGGACGATGGAGGTCAACATAACGCTGCTTCTCGTCGACGAAAGTCTCGTCGCGATTGCTCTTGAAAAGTTCCCATGCACGAACAAAGTTCTCTACAACGCTAATGTTGCTGCCCGTCTCAATGTCGTAGTCACCCGCATCGAAGAAACCACCCACGTTCAAACCGGGAATCAGCTCGTAGGGCTTGTACTTCGTGTCGGTCGTCTTGCCCTGACTATGAAGGTCAAAGTGATCGCTGGGAGGAGCCTGGAGATAGCCCTCCTTGAAAGGCTCGCCATGCCACATGCGGTAGCCCTCGTTCACGGCCATGTGGTTCATGTGGATGGGCACCCACACGTCCGTCGTGGCGTCCGTAATCTTGTCGTAAACCGAATTGTCGATGATGAAGTTGTTGGTCTGGGTCGAACCATACTTGATGTAGTAGATACCAGGTTCACGAACGTCCGAGAAGTCAAACTTGGCATAGTTGTACTTGTAGAAGCGTCCCCACTCCACAACCTTGCCCGTGAAGGCCTGGCGCGAACTGCCATCCTCCATCACGCGATAGAGACTGGCTGTCGACTGCACCTTGTCTACCTTATCAAGCTCGATGACAGCCACT
The DNA here is from genome assembly GCA_024401165.1 of Bacteroidaceae bacterium. Lineage (GTDB taxonomy): Bacteria > Bacteroidota > Bacteroidia > Bacteroidales > Bacteroidaceae > Physcousia. Next base: position 15,530 of record JAKSLN010000011.1, on the reverse strand, counting down.
TTGGGCTGCTCAGGAATGTAGCCCACCTGTGAGAAACCGATATTGGGCTCACGCACCCACTGGTCGATGGCATTGGGCTCGACAGTCCAGGTGATGACCTTGCCCGTCTTTCCCTTAGGCAGATCGCTGCGCAGGACGAACCATCCGTTCTGAGCCAGCATTCGTCCGTCGTACAACTTCAGCTCGCTGTCCTGGCTGCTGACGCGAACCAGGCGTTCGGGCGTGTCGCTGCCAAGGATGATGGAGTGACCCGTTGCCATGGGCAGGGGATCAACAAAACGGCCGGTACCACGGTCGTCATAGGTCTTGAAACCTTTGAACTGACGAGGTTTCTCGCTGTTGGGGCGGGTAACCGTCTCACTTACAGCGTAGCGGGGCAGACGGTTCAGCTTTCCGTCCATGATGAACGTCTTCTGCCAGTACTGCGAGGGCAGGAACTCAAGGTTGAAGCCCGCGTCACCCACCAGTTTTTCGGGAAGAGGCTTGTCCAGATAGACGGCAATCTCGACACCCTTGCCAACGGCCGTCACAACCACGCGACTGTCAAAGTCGTAGTCATCATAGCGCAGTGCCACCTCGATGCTACCCTTCTCGCGGTCCACCTTTCGGTCCGTCATTTTGGGCACAAGGTCCCACTGCTCTGGCGTGTTGCTCAGTCTGACGGCACCGCCCTGAATGGTACGGACACCATGGTGAATAACCTCGATACCAGAATTTTTCTCATCGTTGAAACCACCGTTGAACGTGTTGCTGTAGACCAGCACATTCACACCCTGACGTTCGAAATATTCAAGGTCGTTCAGTTTCAGCGGTTCGTTACTTGACTTTTGTGCCGACGCACCAACCGAGGCCATCAGACACACTGCGAGTAATAGATTTTTGTACATAGTTTTCTCAAAGACAAAAACACAAAGTATTAGTTTTCTTCAATTTATAGACTTTCTCATATCCCAAAAGTTTAACGCACGCGCACGTCATGTACCTTACCTGTTATACGGATGGGGTCTTCTTTTACACCCGTGAAATGGCAGTTCATGACAGACACGTTATAGATGCTGCTGCGGTCCTCCAATCCGTTAAGGAGTATGCCGTAGCGCGATTTATGGCAATTGACACGGTTCATGTGAACGTCGCGCACCACGGGGTAGAAACCACGCTGCGATCGTTCCTTGGGTTCGTAGACGAGGTTGATTCGAAGCACCGCTTCCCGGCACTCTCCCACCTCCACGTCGCGCATGTAGATGCCCTCGACGATTCCCCCTCGACAGGTGTTGGTCTTGATACGCAGAACGCGGTCCAGGTTGGGCGAATCCATCTGGCAGTCATGCGCAAACACATTCTGTACGCCAGCCGAGATTTCCGACCCGATGACTACGCCTCCGTGTCCATCCTCCATGCGGCAGCGGCGCACGATGATGTTGCGCGAAGGTCGGTTCGCACGGCGTCCGTCGGCATTGCGCCCACTTTTGATGGCAATGCAGTCGTCACCCGTCCGGAAGAGGCAGTCTTCGATGAGTACGTCCTCGCACGACTCGGGGTCGCACCCGTCGCCATTGGGACCGTTGTTGATGAACTGGCAGCGACGCACCGTCACATTGCGCGACAGCGTGGGATGCAGCACCCAGAAGGGCGAGCGAAGCATCGTAACGTCCTCGACCAGAACGTTTTTACAAGCATAGAAGTTAACCAACTGAGGGCGCATGCCATGTCCATAACCGAAGATTCGCTTCTCGACGGGAACACCCTGATCTGCCATCTGCAGGAGTGTGTTACGGTTCGACAGCACATTGCCCAGCGAGTCGCGGCCGAGGGTGGAATCGACGGCCGACGAGATGCTTGCAAGCTCCGTGTTATTCATCGTGGAAGCACCTTCCGACGTCGCATTCACCGTCCAGGGCATGCTCTGGCTTTGTTCCGTCTGGCCTTCCACATAGCCATACTTCGTGGCGCCACACCAGGGCCACCAGGTCTCGCGACTGCCGTTTCCGTCCAGCGTTCCGCCGCCCGAGATGGCCACGTTTTCGGCTTCGAAGGCATAGACGCAGGGCGAGTAGTTCAGGATGTCGAGACCCTCCCAGCGCGTTTGCACCAAGGGATAGAGCGCAGGATCGAAGGCAAAAAGCAAGGTGGCGTCCTTCTCGATGCGCAGGTTGACGTTGGACAGCAAGCGGATGGCACCCGTCTGCCACGTACCGCGCGGAACGACAACGTAGCCGCCACCAGCCTTCGAGCAAGCCTCGATGGCGCGGTTGATGGACTGCTGGTTGTGGGCAGCACTGGCCTTCAGCGAGGCACCATAACGGGTAATGGGGAAAAGACGGTCGGGAAATTCGGGCGCGACGACACGCGACTCAATCTCGCGGTAGAGCGCCTCGTTCCAGTCCTCCTTGGCACGGACTGGGTCGCCTGGCAAGGGCATGATACCCTCAAAACGCACATCCCAACTGCCGTCCTTCGGAAAACCGGGGAGCGTCTCGTCACAACCGTCATAGCCTGCACACATCAAGGCTACGGCGGTGAGCAACCCGCCATTTCCTGGCAGATAGCAGCGCAGTCTATCGTCCTGATAATTATGACCATTAGGCAGATACGTGTTCGTTCGGCAATCCTTCAGAAGCGCCTCCAGGGCAAGCGTAGGTTCGCCCATTCTGACGGCAGCCATGCAAGTCATGGGGAAGTCCCATCCCCACGTCTTGTCCCAGTTCCAGTTGTTCATGACCCAGTGCAGCGTGTTCTGCATCGTCTTCAAATCCACCAACCGGCTATGGGGCAAGACACCACAGGCACCCAGGACGGCCATGTGGTCGGAATAGAGCTTGATGCCGTCGGCCGTGAGGGAAGGATAGGCAGGCGAGTCCTCACTGGCGGCGTAGACTCCCTCTTTTGCACAGAGAGGCGACAGCTGGGCAATGATCTTGTCCCATTCCTGATTACGTGGAAGAGACTGTCTTTCACGCCATTGCTGGGCAACGGAAAGGGCAAAGTGCCAGTACGAAAGTTCGAAGGGAGGATTGATGGTCTCGGCTGCCTTGAGCGTCTCTTGGGCCGGGATGCAGCCTTTCAGAAGGTAGCGGCCGGAAGTGGCGTCGTAGGTGGCAAAGGATGCCATGAAGCGTGCCGTCTCCTCCACCAGCGAGGCGTATCTTTGCACCACGGCAGGGTCGGCGGTGGCACGATAAAGAAGTTCGCAGAGATAGATCAGGTGAGGCTGCTGCCAGACGAGGAACGAGCCCACGTTAGAGGGTGCCTCTGCCGCTGAAGGGTCGGTCATCTTCATCCATCTGGCACCCTCAAACCCCTGACGTTTAGCAATTTCACGTGCCATGGGCAGCGCCTTCTCGTACCAGGGCAAGGTTCTCGACAACAGTTCGGGATGACCCCATAGGGCAAACTGTGCCTGATGCCACCAGATCATCTCCAGGTGGAACTTGCCGAACCACGAATTGTAGGTCAAACCCGTTTCCTGAGGCGGCGTACTGCCGGCACACTGCACGGCCAGCAGATACTGCGACAGGACTACCCTGCGCTCCAGTTCCCTGGCACGCTTGTCGGTGCAGTGGGAGAAGTCAACGACGCCTCCCTGCTGCCAGAAGTCCGTCCAGTAGCGCTTTGTCTCTTCCACCGAAGCGGGCACGTCAACCACATCTAGCGAGGGTTCTTCGGCCGTAAACTCAAACGATAGCGCCCAGTCGGCCTGCGTCGGCTTTACCTGGATGGTGTTCCCTTTCAGCACCGGTGCGGAAGCATGCTCCCACATTATCTTAATAAAATAGGACTGCCCGTCTACCTCGTGGCGGTAAACGGACACTCCCTCTTTCTTCTTGACTAATAAAACTTTATGCGATTTATTCTTTGACCAGTCGCACGCATCGTCGCTGTGGACGCCTGTAGGATAGGGAAAGGCAAACTGCACTGCATGCTGTCCTGCGTCGCTAATCTGTGCCACGATCCTGTCCTGAGTCGGGTGACACGTGGTCTGCACCCGAACGGGCCTGCCTTGGCACTTGAAGGAGGAACGAAGGATGCCCTCCCACATGTCCAGTCGCTGGTCGATGTCAGACAGGTCGGCAATCTTCATGCCGGCAAAGCCGACCACTCCGAGATGGAGCCGATGCGGATTAGCACGCAGATAGTCCGATGCCGCCTTGCCCCGCTCATCCTTCAGCTGACACGAATACCACTCCTCTGCCCCCCTGCCGAAATCAAAGGACCGCAGCACCTCCGAGGCCTGATAGCCGCCCTTGTTCGGAAACGAGTGCCACCCCCACTGCGACTGAGTTCCCAGGGGCACGCCCTTCGAGTAATGGGCAGGAAACGTCTGCAGGCCGGTGACGTCGCACGTGAACGCAAACTCGCCATTTCCCACGGTCAGCGAAGCCAGCGAGTCCACCGACGTGATGTGGGGACTGTTGCGCCTGACAAGCGCCTGCCTGTCTATCTGCGCCGAGGCAAGCAGGGCACACAGCGCAAAGAGTAGAGATAGGACGCTGCGCTTCATGGGGAAGATGGGTGTTTAGGGTTCATGGTATGCGTGTAGGTCGGCTGTTCGAGTTAGAGTTTCGACTTGACGGGATTGCGCAAGCCGGAGGAAGAGAGCAGGTACGCCTTGGCCGTTCCGAAGCGCAGGAACATGTCCAGCCGGACGGGCAGATGGTTGTCGTCGTCGGTGATGAAGAAGCGGATGATCTCCTTGTCGACACCCTCCTCCTTCTGCATGAACGAGAAGACGATGCAGCGGTACTTATCCTTGGATGACTTCAGCTCCGTCTCCTCGGTTCCTTGATAGACAACATAGACATCCACAACATCGTCACCATCAGCCATTTTGAAGAATTTCTTCTCGCCTTTCTTGAAGTCGCTTGGCTTCATGGAACGGGCACGCTGCATCAGGCTCATCATGTCGTAGACACACTCGTTCGACTGGTTCTCGCGCGTGGTCACCTTGCCATCGGGGTTCTGGTAGCGCTGCGTCAGGTTCGTCTTGCCGTTGGCATACTTGTACCACACCTCGTCGCAGCGGTATTTGCCGCCCTCGAAGGCACCCTTGCGGTAATAGAGGGGGACGTTATTGGTTGTAAAGATTCCCGACAGCGTGTCGCGCATCGAGAAGTAGTTGTCGAGGGTCGTGCTGGTGCGGGTTATCAGGTAGCTGCGGAAGCCCTCCTGCCCCTGGTAGTTCGCCTTGTTGGTAAGGAAGATGGCCGTTCCTGCCTTCATCCACACCATCTTCCAGTTGAAGTAGAGTTCGTAGACCAGCTTCTCGCCATGCTTGAAAGCTGTGTTGGGGAGTTCACACTGAGCGTGTAGGTTGAGCGAGAAGATCGCTGCAACAAGCATTGTTAATACCTTTTTCATAGTTAATTTGGTTTTAGGATTTGTAAAATTGTATTTCTTACTTCTTCTGCTGTCGTCATCAGTTGGCCGTCCACCCGCTCGCGGAACGTGCCATGTATCTCCGTGGCACCCGTTGCATCCAGAATGGAACGGGCATTTTTCGAGCTGACACCGCTGCCTGGCATCACCGTCAGACGTGACGTTGCCGCGCTGGCCAGCGCATGGCTTCGCTCCACCAGCTGCCGTATCAGGGCCACGCCCTGCTCCGCCTTGGCTTCATGGCCCGAGGTGAGCAGACGGTCGAAGCCCAGCGAGGCGATGGTGTCGAAGGCCGTCAGGGGATCACGGCATACGTCGAAGGCACGATGGAAGGTCACGCTGGCCTCTCCCGCCGCCTCCAGGCAACGCTGGCACAGCGACACGTCGACGTCGCCCTCGGCTGTCAGGGCACCGACCACCACTCCATGGGCACCAAGTGCCACAGCACGGCGAATGGAATCCACGATTTCGTCTCCCTCACGTACATTATATATAAAGTTACCCGCGCGAGGACGAACCAGGACGTGCACTCTGATTCCCGTAGCAAGAGCCATGCGAATCAGTTCGTCCGAGGGCGTCAGACCGTCCGCCTCGATGTCGGCACACAACTCAACTCGCTGAGCACCACCATCTTGCGCCGCCTTCACGCTCCTCTCATCCGTGCAGCAAACTTCCAGAATCGCCATTTTTACAGAACGTTTTTGAACTAAATCTTTTTTTTGTATATGCAAAGATACTATATTAAAAATTAACAGAAGAAAAAAAAAGATTATTTTTCGTTAAATCGTTTTGTGCATTGCGTAACTTGTACTATCTTTGCGCCCGAAAAAATCACAAAAATGGAAGGAAAAGATTCTGTTGTAAAGATATTAAAATCTATCACCGAACTGGAGATATCGTTCAGCAACTCGTTGCTTGTTGATTACCTGATGGGCAACCTCACCAAGCAGATCACTCAGCGCGGACTGGAGAACACCGAAAACTTCGGCTGCGGCGACGAGAACGACGAGGAGGACTACTGGAACGCCGTGCTGGAGAAGATGATCGAGGAGGGACACATCAAGTCACGCTCCGAAGGCATCGCCATCACCGCCAAGGGCAAGAAGTTCCTGAAGAAACCCACCTCTTTCACCCTCGAGGAGAAAGAGGAGGTAGAGCAGGTGGGCAACATCGAAGGCTTCGTGACCGAAATCCTCAACGACGGCAGTTCGGTCAAGACCAAGGCTCCCGTCAAGTCCACCACCTCAAGCCGCAAGCTGGCACTCATCCAGGCCATCGACCGCCACGTGGCGCTCGACGACTACGCCAGCAACCACAGCCTGGACTTTGACGAGGTGCTCGACGACGTAGAATCCATCCTGGCCAACGGCACCAAGCTCGACCTCAACTACTTCGGCATGGAGGTGCTGGGCGACGAGGCCATCGAGGAGCTGTTCGAGTACTACGATGGAGCAGAGACCGACGCCCTCAACAAGGCCATCGACGAGTATGGCGACGTCTACACCACACCCGAGCTTCGCCTGGGACGCATCCTCTGGCGCGCAGGCAAAATGTAGAAAATCAATTAATTCACCGGATACTGTTCCTCGGTGATGCAAAGTTGAATAAGGTCGTTCAGACCACCGTTGAAGACGTTGCAGTCCACATCACCCTGGATGCCCTTCACGTGACCGCAGTCCGTGTACTGCCACATCACCCAATCACCCTGATATTCAAGCTGATCCTTGTAGTAGTGCGCTATCCAGAACGGATAGGCATCAAACTCGGGCGTGTTCAGATACTTCATCTTGAAGGCATAGTTGGTGTAGATGATGGGCTTCACACCATAATGGTTACCCACTTGTTGTAACCACGTACGCACACCCTCCTGCAATTCGGCAGGAGACAATCCCCCACTCTTCTCGACATCCAGCACAGGAGGAAGGTCGCCCGGCTGCAGATGAGCCTGCGACATGAAGAAGTCTGCCTGACGGCCGGCATCCGAACCCGGGATGTAGAAATGATACGCACCGCGCACGAATCCGTACTGTCGTGCCTTGTGGTAGTTGTCGTTGAACGTCTGGTCAAAGATGGCGCATCCCTCCGTCGCTTTGATAATGACAAAGCGCACAGGATGGTCCTGCAGACTGGCCTCGCGAAGGTCGGCCCAGTCGATATGTTTCTGATAGTGAGAGATATCAATGCCTCTCACCTGATAGCCGTCCGGTTCGGGCACATCGCCGTACATCGCTCTCCAGGGCATGGAGAAGTGCAGCACCACCTGTAGGATGAACAGGACGTATGCCAGCGCGATGAGCGAACCCAGCAGCCAGATGACCCAGCGGGGAAAACGAGAGACGAAACGCACAAACCAGTTCGTCTTTGTACGTTTAAAACTGCTGCCGCGACGTACCGTTTTACGTCGGGCAGCAGTTTGTGTCTTAGTGCTCTTTCGAGCCTGTCTTCCAGCTATACTCAATTGGTTTAATCAGCAAGCGTCTAGTTTACTTTGCCTGCTCCAGTGCCAGCGTCTTGGTGCACTGGTCGCAAACCTCTGAGGGACCCCAGTACTGGATGGGACCGGGATAAACGTAGGCAGTCTCCTTAGCCCACTTCTCGCGGTTGGCAGCGAAGTACTTGAAGGGAGCACCGTCCAGCTCGACGAGAGCCTTGCGGATAACGGGCTTGTTGGCACCGTTACGGCGCTCGATGTTCATCATCATGGTGATGGGCACACCACCAGCAATCCACTCGGCAGCAGGAGCCGTAGTGTTCTTGATGACAGACATATAGCCGGTCTTGCCATTGCTGATCAGGCGGCTTGCGTTGTAACCCAGGCTGTAGCAGTAGTCAGCATCGTAGTTAGAGGGAGCAGCGCAGCGGCCCTCGTAACCGAAGAAGTGGTGCTGAGCGCTGAACTTGCCGTTGTACTGGCCGGCTGCCTTCCACTCTGCCAGCTTCTTGGCAACCATGGCAGAGAGCAGCTTCTCGGTCTCGATGAGAGATACCTGTACGTTTCCGTGGGGGTCACGGTCCAGGCAGAGCTGACGCTTAACGTCGGCGGGCAGAGACTCCAGCACTGCCTTGTTCTCGGCGGTGATGTTGCTCAGTACGAACTCGATCTGTGCCTCAGCGTTCTCGAACTCGCGGGGCTCGCCAGTTGCGGGATCGGTCAGCACCTCGTTCAGCTGGGCAATCAGCTTCTTGATAGCGGGGATGAACTCAATCAGACCCTCGGGAACGATAACGGTACCGAAGTTGTTGCCGTCGGCAGCACGTACGGCTACTGCCTTTGCGATGTACTCTACAACGTCGTCCAGGCTCATCTGCTTAGCCTCAACCTCCTCGCTGACGAGGCAGATGTTGGGCTGGCACTGCAGAGCGCACTCCAGGGCAATGTGGCTTGCTGAACGGCCCATCACCTTGATGAAGTGCCAGTACTTGCGAGCCGAGTTACAGTCGCGCTGGATGTTACCAACCAGCTCAGAGTAGGTCTTGCAGGCGGTGTCGAAACCGAACGAGGTCTCAATCTGCTCGTTCTTCAGGTCGCCGTCGATGGTCTTGGGACAGCCGATAACCTGTACGCCATACTGCTTGGCAGCGTAGTACTCAGCCAGCACGCAAGCGTTGGTGTTCGAGTCGTCACCACCAATGATAACCAGCGCCTTGATGTTCAGCTCGCGCAGGATCTCGATACCGCTCTCGAACTGTGCCTCCTTCTCCAGCTTCGTACGGCCCGAGCCGATGATGTCGAAGCCGCCAGTGTTGCGGTACTCGTCGATGTACTCGTCGGTGAACTCCAGGTACTTGTGGTCAACCAGACCGCCAGGACCCATCAGGAAGCCGTACAGCTTGCTGTCCTTGTTCAGCGACTTAACGCCGTCGTACAGACCGCTGATCACGTTGTGACCGCCAGGAGCCTGACCACCAGAGAGGATGATACCTACGTTGATGGGAGCGTTGTTCTCGCTCTCTGCGGGAACGAACTCAACAACGGGCATACCGTATGTGTTGGGGAACAAAGCCTTGATCTCCTCCTGGTTGCCTACACTCTGGGTGGCAGCACCCTCCTGAGCCTTAACAGGACCCTGCAGCGCCTTGGGCAGCTTGGGCTGGTAAGCGGCTCTTGCAATTTGCAATGCACTCTTTTCCATTTTTGTTTCTGTTTTTAATATAAAATTATGTATTACTAAACGAATAAAAATCTATCCTTTCATAATAATGCTATGCAAAAATACACATTTCTTTTAATATAGGTGCAGTTTTCAAAGATAAAAAAACTTTTTTCCCTCACTTTCCACACAAAATGCCCCGTTATTCTTGCACTTGAAATAAAAAAAGCGTAATTTTGAAACAAAATCCATCAACCCATTTAACATCTACCATTATGGCAAACAAGCGAGAAATCAAGAAAACCATCAACTACCTCACAGGCGAGCTGCTGGCCGAGTGTGTATCCTGCTCCCATTTCAACAACGTCAACCTCCAGGACGTCGACAACGTCATGCTCAGCATCCTCGAGATGCAGGACGACCTCATCTGCCGCGTCAGCCACGTCCAGCCTGGCATGCCCGCCAAGGCCTTCTTTGCCAAGCTCCGACAGGACATGGCCAGCCAGGCCAGTGAGATCATAGACCAAATAAACGCCATTGGATAGATCATAGACCAAATAAACGCCATTGGATGATTCAACGCCTCTCTAAACGCATCCTTGAGGGATGGCTCGGTTACCGCGTCGTGTGCGACCAGCCACACCCCGACAAATACGTCATAGCGCTCGCGCCCCACACCTCCAACTGGGACTTCATCATCGGCATGCTCCACAGCTATGCCTACGGCACCCGCTGCCAGTTCATGATGAAGAAGGCCTGGTTCTTCTGGCCCATGGGGTGCCTCATGCGTGCCCTTGGCGGCATACCCGTCAACCGCAGTCGCAGCGCCAGCCTCACCGACCAGCTTGCCCAGGTGGCGCGCCAGAGCACCACCTTCCACCTCTGCATCACGCCCGAGGGAACCCGCAAGCGCGTCACCGAGTGGAAGCGCGGCTTCTACTACATCGCCCTCAAGGCCGACATCCCCATCCTCCTCTACAAGCTCGACTACGCCAACCGCACCATCGAGTGTACCAAGACCATCCGCCCCAACGGCGACTACTTCGCCCAGCTCGAAGAAATCAAGGCCTACTACAAGGACTGCCAGGGCAAGCACCCCCGCCACTTCAGCGTTTGATTTCCTCCAAAAAATTCAAAAAAACTCGAAACCTCGAAACCTCGAAACCTCGAATTATCGAATTATCGAAAACTCGAAATTTCGAAAAACCATCCCCCTCACCCCCCCAAAAACCTCCTCAATGCGCCTTCTCCTGTCCGTTGCCCTCACCCTCCTTGCCCTCTGCGCCGCCGCCCAGCCCGTGGCCGACACCCTCTACACCCAGTCCAACGGACCCCTCGTCCAGAAGACCGACTGGACAGGCACCGAGTACCGCGGCAATCCCTGGGTGCGCAACACCAGCCTCCCCTACACCGTCACACGCGGACTCCAGGGCCGCCACCTCAGCCTCTGTGCCAGCCACGGCCGCTACTTCGACGTCGCCGAGCGCCAGTGGGCCTGGCAGCGCCCCACCATCTTCTGCACCATCGAAGACATCTTCACGCAGACCTTCGCCGTCCCCTTCATCTACCCCATGCTCGAGCGCGCCGGAGCCATCGTCTGGACACCCCGCGAGCGCAGCTGGATGCGTGAGGAGGTCATCGTCGACAACGACCATCCCGACCGCGACGGCGTCTACGAGGAATGGAACGGACAGCAGGAGTGGAAGGATGCCGGAACCGGCTTCGCCCACCTGCGCGAGGTCTATCTCGACGGACAGAACCCCCACGAGGAGGGAACGGCACGCATCGCCGAGTCGCAGGCCAACCGCCGACGCACTGCCACCGCACGCTGGACGCCCAAGGTGCCCAAGGCCGGCAACTACGCCGTCTACGTCAGCTACCCACGCCTCGACACCAACGTCCCCGACGCACGCTACACCATCTGCCACGGCGGCATCACCACCCACGTACGCGTCAACCAGCAGATGGGAGGCGGCACATGGGTCTACCTCGGCACCTACGACTTCACACCCGGACTCTCCAACCAGAACTACGTCGAACTCTCCAACCAGAGCAACTACCGAGGCACCGTGGCAGCCGACGCCCTGCGACTCGGCGGCGGAATGGGCAACATAGCACGTGCCGACTCCACCGGCGTCAATCCGCAGCTCAGCGGACTACCCCGCTACCTCGAGGCGGCCCGCTACTCACAGCAGTGGAACGGCATGCCCTACGAGGTCTACTCCGTACGCCAGGGCGGCAGCGACTATGCCGACGACATCAACGCCCGACCCATGGCCACCAACCACCTCGCCCGAGGCTCCGTCTACCTGCCCGGCGACAGCGGACTCTGCGTACCCCTCGAGCTCTCCTTCGCCCTCCACAGCGATGCCGGATTCAGCCGCGACAACGACTTCATCGGCACCCTCACCCTCCACACCTCCGACTTCGAAGACGGACTCTATCCCAGCGGGCTCCAGCGCAAGGCCGCCGGACGCCTCACCGCCCAGCTCAACGAGCAGATACGCACCGACCTCACCCGCCTCTACGGCAAGTGGACCATGCGAGGCACCTGGGACAAGAACTACGGCGAGACACGCGTGCCACGCATCCCCGGCGTCATCCTCGAGATGTTCAGCCACCAGAACCTCGCCGACCTCCGCCTCGGACACGACCCCACCTTCAAGTTCCACCTCTCCCGCGCCGTCTACAAAGCCATCCTGCGCTATACGGCCCAGATGCACGGCACCGACGCCGTCACCGTCCAGCCCCTCCCCGTCCAGGCCTTCACCGCCGTGGCCGAACCCATCAACCGCCACATACGCCTCACCTGGCGGCCCACCGACGACCCCCTCGAACCCACCGCCCGCCCCACCGGCTACATCGTCTACCAGAAGCAGGGCGACGGCGGCTGGGACAACGGCACACCCGTCACCGAGCCCACCTGCCTCGTCACCCCCCAGCCCGGCGTCCTCTACCGCTTCCGCGTCGAAGCTGTCAACGAGGGCGGAGCCAGCCTGCCCAGCGAGGAGCTCTGCGCCATGCTCAGTCCCCAGGCCGGAGCCACAAACACCCTCATCGTCAACGCCTTCACGCGCCTGGCAGCCCCCTACTCCTTCGTCAACGACAGCCTCCAGGGCTTCCGCCTCGACGAAGACCCCGGCGTAGCCTGCATCCACACCCCTGGCCTCTGCGGACGCCAGCAGTACTTCGGCAAGACCGCCGTCGAGGGCGTACGCTCCAAGCAGCTTGGCTACAGCTCCAGCGAACTCGTCGGCACCCTCGTCATGGGCAACACCTTCGACTACCCCACCCAGCACGCCCTCGACTTCATTGCCTCCGGCCGTCCCCTCAACATCTCATCCGCCAGCCGCCTGGCCTTCGAGCAGGGCACCGTCCAGCCACAGGCCTACCAGCTCCTCGACGTCATCATGGGCGCACAGCGCACCGACGGATACACCCGCCAAACCTTCCAGACCCTCACCCCCGCCTGGGACAAGATCCTCTACGACTACACGCAGAAGGGCGGAGCCCTCCTCCTCAGCGGAGCCTACCTCGGCACCGACCTCAACACCGACAGCCAGCGCGACCTCACCAGCCGCATCCTCCACTGCACCCCCGCCGGACCCGAGCGCGCCGACTCCCTCCTCACCATCGAGGGCATGAACACCCAGTGCTCCCTACTCATGCAACCCAACGAGCACCACCTCAGCACCGCCTACACCAGCGTCCTCCAGCCCGCCGGCACCGCCTTCTCCATCCTCCTCTACCCCAACAGCCGCCACAGCGCCGCCGTCGCCTACCAGGGTGCCGACTACCGCGCCATCACCCTCGGCTTCCCCATCGAGCAGATCCAGGAGGACGACACCCGCCGCACCCTCATGGCCGCCTTCCTCAAGTTCCTCATAAAATAAGTTCATAAACTCCCAATTATGCAGTATGAACTCTCCCCCCTCCCCACCACCCGCCGCGAGATGGAACTCCGTGGCTGGGACCACCTCGACGTCATCCTGCTCAGCGGCGACGCCTACGTCGACCATCCCTCCTTCGGCGTAGCCGTCATCGGACGACTGCTCGAGGCAGAAGGACTGCGCGTTGGCATCATACCCCAGCCCAGCTGGCACGGCGACCTGCGCGACTTCCAGCGCCTCGGCCGTCCTCGCCTCTTCTTCGGCATCTCCCCTGGCTGCATGGACAGCATGGTCAACAAGTACACCGCCGCACGCCGCCTGCGCAAGGAAGACGCCTACAGCCCCGACGGACGCCACGACATGCGCCCCGAATACCCCACCATCGTCTACACCGAGTGCATACGCCGCCTCTACCCCGACGTACCCGTCGTCCTCGGCGGCATCGAAGCCTCCCTGCGGCGCCTCTCCCACTACGACTACTGGCAGGACCGCCTCCGCCCCAGCATCCTCTGCGACTGCGACGCCGACATGATCAGCTACGGCATGGGCGAGAAGAACACCATCGACATCGTACAGCGACTCCTCACCCTCATCGACGAGTACGACGAGACACTCCACTACGACGAGGAAGGACGCGCCTGCATCTCACGCGCCACCTTCCGCAAGGCCTGCGCCTACAACGCCGCACAGCCCACCCAGCAGTGCCCCCAGACCGTCATGCTCTACCAGGAGCACGAGATCCGTCCCCTCCTCGACATCGCACAGCCCCACGACGGCAAGGACAAGTCCCTCCCCATCCTCCTCCACAGCTACGAGGACTGCCTGCGCGAGCCCCGCCACCAGGCCGAGAACTTCCGCCACATCGAGGAGGAGAGCAACAAGATACACGCCCAGATGCTCATCCAGCCCACCGCTGGGCGCTACGCCGTCGTCAGCGCACCCTACCCGCCCCTCACCACCCAGGAGCTCGACCACTCCTTCGACCTCCCCTACACCCGCCAGCCCCACCCCAAGTACAAGGGCAAGCGCATCCCCGCCTTCGACATGATCAAGTTCTCCGTCAACCTCCACCGGGGCTGCTTCGGCGGCTGCGCCTTCTGCACCATCTCCGCCCACCAGGGCAAGTTCATCGTCAACCGCTCCAAGGAGAGCATCCTGCGCGAGGTGCGCGCCGTCACCCAGATGGAGGGCTTCAAGGGCTACCTCAGCGACCTCGGCGGACCCAGCGCCAACATGTACGGCATGCGCGGGCGCAACCTCAAGGCCTGCGAGGTCTGCAAGCGGCCCAGCTGCATACACCCCGACGTCTGCCCCAACCTCAACGCCGACCACCGCCCCCTCCTCGACATCTACCGCGCCGTCGACGCCCTCCCTGCCATCAAGAAAAGCTTCATCGGCAGCGGCGTACGCTACGACCTCCTCCTCCACGACTACAAGGACGAGGCCCTGCGCAAGGCAGCCCGCGACTACACCCGCGAGCTCATCCTCCACCACGTCAGCGGACGCCTCAAGGTAGCCCCCGAGCACACCAGCGACCGCGTCCTCGACATCATGCGCAAGCCTTCCTTCAGCCTCTTCGCACAGTTCAAGCACATCTTCGACGACATCTGCCGCCGCGAGCACATCAACCAGCAGATCATCCCCTACTTCATCAGCTCGCACCCCGGCTGCACCGCCATCGACATGGCCGAGCTCGCCATCCTCACGCGCGACCTCGACTTCCAGCTCGAGCAAGTCCAGGACTTCACCCCCACCCCCATGACCGTCGCCACCGAAGCCTGGTACACCGGCTACCACCCCTACACCCTCCAGCCCATCTTCAGCGCACGCAGTCCCCACGACAAGCAAGCCCAGCGCATGTTCTTCTTCTGGTACAAGCCCGAGGAGCAGCGCAAGATCATCGCCGAGCTCCACCGCCTCGGCCGGCCCGACCTCATCCGCCGCCTCGGCCTCTCACCCGCCAACCGTCCCACCCCCGCCAACCGTCCCACCCATCCCCACAGCCACAAGCCATCCAAAAAACCATAAAACCGTAAAATCGTATAATCGTAAAATCGTAAAATCGTAAAATCGAAAAATCGTATAATCGTAAAATCGAAAAACCAAAACCCCAAAAACCGTAAAACCGTAAAACCGTAAAATATGTGGTTCACCTGTAAAATCAAGTACGACAAAG
>JAKSLN010000109.1 GCA_024401165.1 Bacteroidaceae bacterium | reverse complement strand
GTTGACCGTATGTTCCTTTCTATCATGTGCCACAGCTACGAGGAGCAGCAGTTGCCCGATGGTCAGACACGTACTGTACTGCATTTGCCCGCTGCCTTGGCTCCCGTCAAACTGGCTGTCTTCCCCCTCACCAAGAAGGATGGCATGCCCGAGAAGGCTCAGGAGATCATCAACGACTTGCGCTTCCACTTCAACTGCAAGTACGAGGAGAAGGACCAGATCGGCAAGCGCTACCGCCGTATGGACGCCATCGGTTGTCCCTACTGTGTAACCGTTGACCAGCAGACTCTGGCGGACAATACCGTCACCCTGCGCGATCGCGACACCATGGAGCAGCGCCGTGTTGCTATCAGCGAGTTGCGTGGCATCATCGAGGATAAGGTGAGCATCACCTCATTGCTGAAGAACCTGCTGTAAGGCTTCCTTTAGAAAAAGACCCTTGGCAATCTATTATGCTCAATAAATTGAAATCTTTGCTCTCTGCAGCACGACATACTTTTCACTCCCTTCCCTCGTGGAGGGTTGGGGTGAGTGTCGTTCTCTCATTCCTCTTCCTAAGTGCTTGCACTGACGAAGAAGAGGATGCGTGGGATCCCTATGCAAACTGGCAGACGCGCAATGCCGCCTGGTTTGAACAGTTGGGCGACTCGGCTCGCACAGCTATTGCGCGTGCCAAGGCACAGTATGGTGACGACTGGGAGAACCACTGCGAGTGGCGCATGTTCAAGTCGTTGCGCAGATCGCCCGGCTATAACTCTCGCAATCTTGTCGATTCCATCTGCGTGAAGGTTGTCAAGAGTGGTAACCGTCAGGGCGACAATGTCGCATCTCCCCTCTACACGGATACCGTTCGCGTCGATTATCGTGGATACCTGATGAACACGACCTACGAGAAGGCCGATGGTAGTCAGTACGACCAGATGCTGATTTTCGACCAGTCATACTTCGGCGAGTTCAACGAACAGACTTGTGCTCCTGCCAAGATGGCTGTTGGCGGAACGGTGGAAGGTTTCTGCACGGCATTACAGTATATGGTACCCGGTGATATTTGGATGGTCTACATTCCTCAGGAGTTGGCCTACGGCGAGTCCTCGACTGGCGATGTTCCGGCCTACAGCACATTGCTCTTCAAACTGCATCTGGCCGCTGTCTATCATCCCGGCACCAAGGTTCCTGCCTGGAAGTAAGGAAATAGAGAAATAACAGGAAGTAATATAAAGAATAAAGGAAGTTAGAGTGCTCTAACTTCCTTTTGCTTTCTAATAACCTCCTCGCTTGTGGGAGGTGAGAATGTTCCTTTGCACGCATCCTGCGTTATTCAACGAGGTAAAGCCCCTTTTCCGCTATCGTGATGAGGCGTCGCTTGTAGAGGTCGCCGACGGCTTTCTTGAAGACCTTCTTGCTTACGCCAAAGACTTCGTAGATGTCCTCGGCAGGCGACTTGTCGCAGAGGATGGTGTGTCCTCCGTTCTCTTTTAGGTATTGCAGGAGCGTGTCGCTGAAGTCGCTGACGGCTGCCTGTCCGGTGGGGGAGAGGCGAAGGTCGATTTTGCCGTCGGGGCGCACCTGCGAGACGTAGGCCTTGGTGAAATCGCCTGTGCGCAGTTGGCAGAATATCTGGTCGTCGTAGAGCATGCCTGCGTAGCGGTTGTTGACGATGACCTTCAGACCTAGGTCGGTCTTCTGCCAGATGAGCACCTCCACCTCGTCGCCAACCTGATAGGGTGGGTAGGTGAGGTCGATGTAGCGGTCGACCTTTGCGCTAGCCATGATGCGGTAGCTGTCCTCGTCGAGGTGGACGTGTACGATGTAGCTCTTGCCCTTCAGCATCTTCATCTTCTGTTCGCGGAAGGGTACGAAGAGGTCCTTCATCAGTCCCCAGTCCAGGAAGGCACCAAACTGGTTGACCCATGCAACCTCCAGGAAGGCGAAGTCACCCACCTGGGCATAGGGCCTTTCGGTGGTTGCCACTAAACGCTCGTCTTGGTCGAGGTATAGAAAGACCTTAATTTCATCGCCTATCTGCGTGCCTTCGGGTACGTATTTGGAGGGAAGGAGAATTTCTCCGTGTTGCTTGCCTCCGTCAAGGTAGAGTCCAAAGTCTACTTGCTTGACAACTTTCAGTGTATTTGTCCTGCCTAAGTTAATCATGTCAAACCCATTCTGGTGTATTAGGTGTCATTAAATAGGGTGTTTCTCCATCCTTTTGGTTCTATCCTTCTTCTGAAGTCGTCAGTGTGTCTCGTTCAACGAAACCATCTTTCAAATGAATAACGCGGTCGGACAGCGTGGCCAGAGTCTCGTCGTGTGTGACGATGACGAAGGTTTGTCCGATCTTGTCGCGCAGGTCGAAGAAGAGGCGGTGGAGTTCTTCCTTGTTCTTCGAGTCGAGGCTTCCGCTGGGTTCGTCTGCCATGATGACGGCAGGACGGTTCATAAGTGCGCGGGCAACGGCGACGCGCTGCTTTTCACCACCCGACAATTCGTTAGGTTTGTGGGAGGCACGGTCGGTAAGTCCCATGAAGGCCAGCAGTTCTTCTGCGCGTTTGCGAGCCTCGTTCTTGCCGGTTCCCGCAATGAAGGCGGGTATCATGATGTTTTCCAATGCCGTGAACTCGGGCAAGAGCTGGTGGAACTGGAAGACAAAGCCTATTTTCTGGTTGCGGAAGTGACTCAACTCCTTCTGACTCAGGTGGCTGACGTCCACTCCGTCAATCTCGATGGTACCACTATCGGCTTTGTCGAGTGTGCCCATGATCTGCAGTAGGGTGGTCTTGCCCGCTCCGCTGGGACCGACGATGCTCACGACCTCTCCCTTGGCAATGTCGAGGTCGATTCCCTTCAGGACTTGCAGGTCGCCGAAGGATTTGGTTATGTTGCGTACTTTTATCATTTTTATATTGCTGTTATTTCTTCTTTTTCTTTTTGCCCTTCTTGCGTCCCAACTGTAGGCCAATCTTCTTGGTTACGGCAACACCGTTGGGGGCAAAGATGGTCATGTTCTCTGATGGATCGCCATACTGGTCGGGGTAGAGGAGCATGACGCTGATGCCGCGCAGTTCGCTAGCCAGCATGTGAGGCAACTCGTCTTGTACGGTAGAGTAGGAGATGAAGCCTGGACGTGATGTTACGACCACGACGAGGTCGCTCTTGAAGAGTGACTTTGTGTTTTGTGACAGTTCGTCCCAATCTTTCTGGATGTGGCTCTCCGAACGGACGTGCGGATGCTTCATCACCAGATATTGCGAGATGTGGGAGAGCGTCTTGGCATCTCCGTGGAAGTTGAGGTGGCAGTCCAGTTGCTCGCCGATGCGGCAGATGTGCTCTAGCCACTTGTAGAATCCCACCTCGTACTCTGCTTTCTCGGGGACGTAGACGAGCAGACGCCGTATCGTGCCTGGTGGGACGGTGATGTGGACAACCATGACTTCGCGGTGGGAACCGGCCAGAACACCATCGACAACCGTGCCCAACGAACCCGAGGGTGCCTTGCCGTCAATGAGGTGCATTCCCAGGATGACCTCTCCCACGTCCTGTTCCTTCATGGTGTGGAGGATGCCCGAGGCTACGTTCGTACTTACGCGACTCAGCGTGACCATGTTGACGTCGGCCGCAGCAGCTATTCGCTTGGCTTCTACGAGGTTGAGCTTGCTGCGGCGCAACGCACTATTGCGACCTTCCTCCATAGCGATGATGGAATCCTCACCCATCTCGTTCTCCTCGTCGAAGTTGACGGAGAGTCCCATGAGACTATCGTGGATGTAAGGGTTTCGTATCAGAATAGCCAACTGTGTCAGGAAGTCGACCGTCTCGGGATGGTCGTAGGTAACCATGCACTTGCCGTGGTAGGAACCTTGGTTCTTGTCCGTGCTGCTTTCGTTCATCATCAGTTCCCTGGCGCCCTTGTTGGTGGCAATGCTGCTGAAGATGCAGGAGAAGAGGATGAGGGCCACGGTGGCGTTGAGTGCACTGGTGTCCATCAGTCCCACTTCAGTGCCGATCATCACGATGGCCAGTGCGCCGGCAGCGTGTCCAGAACTCAGTCCGAACATCAGCGTGAGTGCCTCGCGGCTTCCCTTCATCCGTTTGTTCATTAACCAGGCGGCTATCCATTTGGAGAGCATGGCAACGATGACTACAACGGCCACAACCATTAGGGTTGAAATGTCGCTTAGGAGTACCTTGACGTCGATGATCATTCCGACGCCGATGAGGAAATAAGGGATAAAGAGAGCGTTGCCCACGAACTCAAGACGCGTCATGAGGGGGGACGTGTGGGGGATGAGGCGGTTGATAACAAGTCCCGAGAGGAAGGCACCCAGGAGTCCTTCCAGTCCTGCAACTTTGGCCAGTGCAGCGCTGAGGAACACGAGCGAGAGGACAAAGACGAACTGCATCACGCTGTCGTTGTAGTGGCGCAGGAACCTGCGGGCTATCCATGGGAAGGCAAAGATAACGACTAGGCCATACACAATACATTTCAAGGCGAAAAACATCCAGTACAGCCAGTTGGCATCGGGGTCGAGGCTGCCCACGACAAAGGCCAGAGCGAGCAGCGACATGAAGGTGGTGATGGCCGTTGCCACCACGGAGATTACCACCGTACCGTGCTTTCCCACACCGTAGCGGTTGACGATGGGGTAACTTACCAAGGTGTGGGAGGAGAAGAGGGAAGCCATCATCAGCGACGTGGTTGTGTCGTAGTTCAGCAGCCAGTGACTGGCAGCAAAGCCCATGAGGAAGGGGACGAGGAATGTCATCGCTCCGAACTCCAGACCTCGTTTGCCGTAGTGGATGACGCTGCCCATGTCGAGTTCAAGGCCGGCAAGGAACATGATGTAGTAGATGCCCACCTGTCCAAAAAGTTCAAACGAACTGTCTCTGTCCAACAGGTTGAAACCGTATTCGCCGACCAGAATGCCGGCAATGATGAGTCCGATGATGGGCGGAACGCGCAGTCGGCGCAGCAGCAGCGGAGCACAGAGGATGATGACCAGCACAAGGAAGAAAATCCACGTGGGGTCCGTCACCAATGCCTTTTGGGCGCTAAGAAGTATGCTCAACATGTAGAATAAGGATTAAAAATTAAAGTTTAAAGATTCTTCAGCGGGCAGGTTGCGAGCGGCATAGCCTTGCTGCCATGCGAAAAATTAAAGGTTAAAAATTAATCGAAACTGCTTTTCGCCACAAAGGTACGAAAAAATGTCCATAGTTCAGCGTACATTGTTCATAATTCGAACAAAGCATTGGTCAATTGAATTTTTTCCATGTTTTCCTGTCGTTCGCTTACAAATTCCAATTGATTTTGCTCAAGAAATTACAAATTGTGAATTGCGAATTATGAATTATGAATTATTTGTTGTACCTTTGCGCCCGAATTTGTAGTAAATCTATAAAATAAGGTAAAAAGAAAGAGAGTCTGAATGTCCCCATTCTCATCTCTTGTTTCATAAAATTTAATTGTCAAAAAGATGAAAGTTGCAATTGTAGGTGCAAGTGGTGCCGTAGGACAGGAGTTCCTTCGCGTACTCGACGAGAGAAATTTCCCCATTGACGAACTGTTGCTGTTCGGCAGCGAGCGTAGTGCTGGTCGCAAGTACACCTTCCGTGGTAAGGAGATAGAGGTGAAATTGCTGCAGCATAACGATGATTTCAAGGGTGTTGACATTGCCTTCACCAGCGCAGGTGGCGGTACTTCAAAGGATTTCGCCGAGACCATCACCAAGTATGGCGCTGTAATGATTGATAACAGTAGCGCCTTCCGCATGGATGCTGACGTACCCTTGGTTGTGCCCGAGTGCAACGCAGAGGACGCGCTCAACCGCCCTCGCAACATCATTGCCAACCCCAACTGCACCACCATCATGATGGTGGTGGCTTTGCAGGCGCTGGAAAACATCAGCCACATCAAGCGTATCCACGTGAGCAGCTACCAGGCTGCCAGCGGTGCAGGTGCTGCTGCCATGGCAGAACTCTATGAGCAGTATCGTCAGGTATTGGCTGGCGAGAAGCCCACCGTTGACAAGTTTGCTTATCAGCTGGCTTTCAATGTGATTCCCCAGATTGACGTCTTCACTGACAACGGTTACACCAAGGAGGAGATGAAGATGTACAACGAGACCAAGAAGATCATGCATACCGACTGCGAGGTGAGTGCTATGTGTGTTCGCGTTCCTTCGCTCCGTTGCCACAGCGAGGCCATCTGGGCCGAGACTGAGCAGCCCGTTAGCGTTGAGCAGTTCAAGGAGGCTATCAAGAACGGAAACGGCTTGCAGCTCGAGGATGATCCTCAGAGCAAGGTTTATCCTATGCCTCTCTTCCATGAGGGCTGCGACGATGTGTTCGTTGGCCGTGTGCGCAAGGACCTTGCCAATCCCAACGGTCTTACCTTCTGGCTTGTCAGCGATCAGATTAAGAAGGGTGCTGCTCTCAATGCAGTTCAGATTGCCGAGTACCTCATCAAGGTTGGCAACATCAAGTAAGTTCGGAATAACGACAAAATACAAGAAGTCGCAGCAAGGTTAGTTCCTTTGCTGCGACTTCTGTTTTTTCAAAAAGGCAGTGGATACAGGCGCAGATGAAAACATTTTTTTCTGTGCCTGATTCCTATAAGTTTTATAGGAAGTCGTCTTCTCCTAAATCCAGTTTGATAAAGTCTTCGGCATCGGTGTCGTCGAGGTCCCAGATGTTGCCCTTGACAGTGGGGTCGCCGCTGCCAACAATGAGGATATATTCATGCTCAGCAATGTCATTTCCTCCCAGTTCGATGACTTTGGTGCATGGAGATTGGTATTTCTTCAGTTGCTTCATTGTTTGCGTGTGTTGCGTCCAGTATTGGACATTTCTTTTCCAAGTGCAAAAATAAATAAAAACACTGAACTAAGCAAACTTTATGCAGCAAAAGTGTCGGATGTCGCTACAAAACAGGCGTGTGGATTCCAAAATGTTGTGTGATAGTCATATTCGTCTGTTGGCTGACGACAAAAGGAAAGCGCCGTTCCGGAGGTGGAATGGCGCTTTTTGAATCCTTTTTCTGTAAGGGTTGAGAGCTTAGGCCTCAGCCTTAGTGTTGACGCGCTTCTCGGCGATGCGTGCCTTCTTACCGGTCAGGTTGCGCAGGTAGTACAGCTTAGCGCGACGTACCTTACCAATCTTGTT
>JAKSLN010000108.1 GCA_024401165.1 Bacteroidaceae bacterium | reverse complement strand
TTCCACATGCTGCAAAAGTAGAGGGAACGCACGACTGCTTATCCCGAACTCAGGTTTCCAGGGCGTCAAATCCAGAAACAACATACAAGGCAGAGATAACATCCTCTGCATTTTTTGATCCAAATAAATTAGGATGTTTGTTTAACAGACTATTGATTGAACCTCCACGCTATATGCAAAAGGGTATATGATGGGATGATATTGTAGTATGTCTCTGTACGACCTTGAGCATCAATGGAGCGACGCACATTGGTGAGATTACCAAGAATGTCGAGAGCATCAAGGTTGATTCGCAGGTTACCATGCATTATGCTCTTTGTGAGGCGTGCATTCCATACCAATTCATTCGTGTTCATTGAGGAATCGTTATATCCTCTTCGTGAATACATAGTGATATCGGTCGAGAGTTTCATCTGCCATGGAAGTTCTACCTGTGCAGTACATCCGTAGTCGAAGTCGAACGCATTTATTGTAGAAAACTCTGACCGTTCAGATGTGGAATGTGTATAATGCAAATTGGTGATAGCAGAAAAATCCATTTTGTCAGATGGTCTGAAGGTCAGTTGCAACTGGTTGTTGAGATAGTTTGAACCAACGACTGACCTTTCTTTATTGATAATGTCAACAGAATGGACATATTGATAGGAAGCGTTTTCCTTTAAGCGCCATTTCTCTGCTTTGTCGAGAGCGAAGTCGATGCCTGAGCCGAACTGCATATTCCAGTTGCCATTCACATTTTCGGGCTTTATCTCTTTCTTTCCAGACAAATAGTCGTAGATGAAGCTCTGAGCAACAGCATTCTCTGTAATCACAACATTCAGACTACTATTGAAGAGTGTACTGCTACCGTATTTGTCCTTGTAACTTGCACTCAGGGTATGTTCTTGCCCATTCTTCAATAGAGGATTTGTGTATCTTAGGTTCAAAGGATCTATACTGTTTACTGTTGGCACAAGATACGAAACCGAAGGTATGCTGTTTATCATCGAATAATTAGCTTCGATTCGCCTTCCGCGTTTAGCATAAACGTGAAGGAACGATACTACCGGTTGGAACAAGTGTGAACTTCTTGCAACTGTGGTATCTTGTTGTTGTATATGATTCATACGCTCATGATAGTGTGGAGCCAATAACGAAATTGCGAGACGAGACATTTTGTTGTCTTCACCAATCTTTGTCAAATTATATGATATTCCAGGTGTACAATGTTTCGTAAGAGTATTGCTGAATATACTGTTCATAGAATCTTTATCCGTGTTGATAAATAACGGATTGTTGGATTTCTGATGACTATATCCGAACTTGACATACGGAATTACATATTGCAGAAGTTTCGGGTTCTTTGTCAGACGAATTGGTAACTGAGAAATAATGTTAACTTCCTGTGTTTGATTGGAATGTGGCATATATCGTTTCTGCCTTGTAGAAAGTGACTGCGAACATGGATAATCTAACAGATAATCCTCGTTACCTTCGTTGGCATTGTCCTTTATCTGGTAATGTCCCGATATATATAAATCAATCATGTCATTGTGTGCTGGGGTATAGACAAAGTTGAAGTCTCCACTTGTGTCAAGCCAGTGGCCTTTTGATAGGTTTTTCGACACAGAGCGATTGAGTGCATACTGACGCAACAGACTTCCAGTATTAGGGGCAGAGATACTATCTATCCATTCCTTTCCCGACTTGGAGAAAGCATTTTCGGTAAATGTTGCAAAACCGCTTCTTATGTTGTTTGAATAGTTGAGAAAGTAGAGTTGCGGTTTGAAATTA
Organism: Bacteroidaceae bacterium; assembly: GCA_024401165.1. Classification (GTDB taxonomy): domain Bacteria; phylum Bacteroidota; class Bacteroidia; order Bacteroidales; family Bacteroidaceae; genus Physcousia. The sequence continues at coordinate 5,521 of JAKSLN010000108.1, read as the reverse complement.
AAGTATATGTTCTTATACCACCTACTTGGTTGGGTTGTGCGATATATGAACTCATGGTTGGAATATACGGAGAAATCATAACTCTTCTTACCATAGAACGAACGGCCAAAGGTGTTGCCATTCTGAAGGAATTGTTCTGTGAGAGAGTTATTTGCCTCATCCTTCTCTTGATACGACGGATGCACCGAACCATAATAGCGGATATGATCAACGCTACCAACTGTATAACTTGCACCTGAGCTATATATTTTTTTCTTGCCTTCGGTCTGACTGAGTGCCGACCAGTCACCATTGTCGCCTGGGGAATGGTCATCGTTGAGATTGTTGGCATTGCCATAGAGCAAGAGGCGCGACTTGTCGGAGAAGCGCAAGCCAAACAGACGTCCCATGAATTTCGCGTCACGATCCTCATCGCTATCGTAAAGATTGCTTCCTGCTCCTCCTGCGGCATTAGCCATCCATCCCGTGTGGTAGTCGCGTTTCAGATCGATATCCAGCACCAGTTCCTTTGGTACTGCTTTCTCTTGGTTTGTTCCACGCAAAGCAAGAGGAGTGCGTTCGTACGATTTGATTTTCTTTACCATATATGCCGGCATATTCTCCAGCAGGAGTTCGCGGTCGGCATCCATAAAGTCCTTGCCATTGAGCAGCATCGACTCCACACGCTGACCGTTGACCGTAATCTCGCCACCCTCCTTCAGTTCCACTCCCGGCAACTTCTTGATGAGCGAACTGAGCATAGAGCCTTCCGAAAGGTTGAAAGCATCGGCATTATACACCAGCGTGTCGCCATCCATATAGAACTTCAGTTTGGTGGCTTTGACAACCACTTCGCCGAGCTCTACCTCATGACTCCTCGGTTTTATGCGTAGGTATGCCGGTTTGAGTTCACGAAATTGCTCGTTCTTGTATAGCTTCGGGATATCAACTGCTACATACTTATCGGCATAGCCCTTGGCTTTTATTTCCATCAGATAATTGCCGGCATCTTTCAGCACGGCTTGAGCGTATGTGAAGCGTTGTCCTTGATAATTGGTTTTCGATATCGTAGCGCTATCCACAAAAGAACTGTCTTTTGACAATAGCAGACGAGCCGTCAGGGTAGAGTCTATATCATCGTGCGTAAGATGATCCTTGACACGCATGTAGATGGTTAATTCCCGATTCTTGCTGTTCTTTTCCTGCGCCATGCAATAACTGCTGACGATAAAGTACGGTAGCATAATCAAAAACAGGAGAATTATTTTTCTCATAATGCTCTTATTATTAAGTGGGGTTACATTCTATTCTTAACCGATTCGCCAGCACCTGTTCCCTTGTACTTGTTCTGGGCGCTGTTGAAACGGTATGACACACGCAGCGTGAGGGCAGAAGAGTTGTATCGGTTGTCCTGATTCACATAGCAGCTGCCGAAGTCGGAGATGACGCGCTCGTGCTTGGTGTTGATGATATCGCTCCACGTGAGGCGGAACGAGAGCGCATCGTTCTTGAGGAATGCCTTGCCAATGGCCAGATCCAAGCCATGGATAGGATTGTCGATGAGGTAGATGAGCTGATTGAACGGGCTCATGTACTGATAGTCGAGGTCGATGGTCCAGCTATGCTTCAGGCGGAAGGTGTTGTAGGTCTGCAGCAGATACATCGGCTTGCCCAGGCTGATATGACGAATGCCACCCGTGGCACGAGGGTCGATGAGGTCGGTCTCGAAGAACTGTTTCTGTATGCCTGCAGTCAGGCGCGGATACCAAACTCCAATAGAAGGTGCTGCTGTGAGATAGGCACTCAGTTTATGGAGCGGATCTGTGGCATTGGTGTATTGTACCATCGCCACACCTTCGTCGTTGTAGGGATAGCCCTTCTGATACACCTTGTTGTCCACACGCTCGTAGGTACCGCTGAAGGTGAGCCACTTCCACTGAGCGTTGAGCGAGAGGGTGCGCTGCGTCTCGTTTTTCATGAGCGGATCGCCCGTCTGGTAGAGGAACTTATTGTCGTAGCTGATCTCTTTCGAGAGCGTCTGGAACCGAGGGCGGATGGTCTTGCCCGTATAGCTCAGGCTGAGTCCCACTTGCTTCACCTTGGTCGAGAAGCTGAACGATGGGAACCAGCTGTCATTGTTGCGATGCACATTGTTGGCAGCATCGAGAAGGTCGAAATAGTCGAAGTCGGCATGCTCGTAACGCAGGCCTGCAGTCAGCTGGCCGAACGGCAGGTTGGCTGCATACTGTGCAAAACCGGCCAGAGTGTTTTCCTCGATCGAAGCATCAGAGCGAGGGATCGTGGCCAGGGTGATCTGATAGGTTTCGTCAGCCTTCACATAGGTATCCTCGGTGCCTACCTGCAGTTCGCCCTTCCAGATGGGGTACGCGAGCACCAACTTGGCGGCAGTCATGGTGGTCGTCGCATCTGAATTGCTCTGCATCGCAGCCTTACCCGCCCAGCTCGTCTCGTTGATGTCGGTCACTCCTCCCGCCTTGCTGCCCATGAGGTCGGCATTGAAGTTGATGTGCAGCTTGCTGATGGTGCCATCGTAGTAGAGGTTGCTGTTCAGGTTGTGGCTCATGGTCTTGCGAGCATCATTGGTGGCATAGAGGTGATCTATCAGCTCTTCGTTGCGGAATACATCTTCGTCCATAAGCATCTTATTATTGCCTATGGTATTGTCTGTCCATTCGGCACGGAAGCCCAGTGAATGCTTGTCGTTGATCTGCCAGTTGGCTCCACCCATATACTGCCATCCGCCATGATGGTTACAAAAGTTGATGATGCCCTCCTGGCGATTATCGTCGATAATATTTTCGCCCACCTTGCAGATGGTTCCACCGTTATAGTCTGATAGCTGATAGCCGCGCTGGTTCCAATAGACCAGCTTGCCGAAGAAGTCCCAACCTTTCTTGCGATAGTTCAGGTCGAGCACCGACCACGAGGGTTCCCAGTCGTGGCAGTCGTAGATAAGCTGCTTGGCCTGACTAGTCAATGCAAAGCTGAAGCCCTCGCCCTGACGCTTGACCGTGCGGATACGCACCACGCAACGCACCTCGCCACCATATTCTGCACCAGGGTTGCTGATCACGTCGATGCTCTTGATGTCCTCCGACATGAGGTTGCGCAGTTCGGCATTGTCGGTCACCTTGCGCCCGTTGATGTAATAGATCGGAGCACCGCGGCCAATGACCTCGAGGTTGCCTCCCATCGTGATCATGCCCGGCACCTTGCCCAGCACATCCAGCGCATTGCCTTCGTGCTCCAGGACCGAACCCACGATGTCGGTCACCAGCGCATTGCCCTTGAGCGTGGTCTTGGGCAAAGTCTGCTTCACCACCACCTCGTCGAGCGTGTTCGAGAGGCCCGAGAGCGTCACCATCGCGTCATCGTTGAAATAGGACACGGGCAACGTCAGCTTCTCAAAGCCGATCATCGAGAACTGCACGATGTCGCCTCGGCCGTCCATCTCAAAGGCGCCATCGGCGGTTGTGATGGTGCCAGTCACGAGGGCCGAGTCGGGAAGCGTGCGCATCACCACGTTGACGAATTCCAGTGGGCAGCCCTCCTCGTCCATGACCTTACCCTTGACGCTCTGTGCCTGAAGGCCGGCGCTGATTGCTGACAGTACAGCGAGTGCAGAAAAGAATTTATTTACCATAATTAAAAATTTAAGTTGTTAACGTTTTTGCAAGTCTCACTCAGCGAGGTTGCGAGCAGATTTGTGCCGCAAAGATAGACTATTTTTCCCCTTGCTCCAAACCTGTGGGATAACTGGAAAGGGTTAGGGATATTTACCTATCTCTGTGACGATTGAACGTTCGTCGCCATCATCATGTCAGTTTCGCTTTTTGTTTCGAAAAACTCACGATTTGCTTTTCCATTCATCACCAAAACCTTTCCAAATATCCCTAATTAATTAATTTTAAGCGTTTATTTGTTTGGTCGTTTAAATGTATATATTACCTTTGTGCCAAGAAATCATCAATAAACAACATGAAGAAAATACCCAAACAACTGATTGTGGATTATGCTTTAGTTTCCGTAGCATACATGGTCTTGATCATAGCCATGCACCCCATTTATTTCGGAGAGTTTCAGGTTACTCGCGATCTGATCATTCTGTTGACCTACGAAGCGATACTGAGCTTCTGTATGGCGTTCGCTGCCGAATGGATTGTCACCTATGTCTTTCGGTGGACTTTCAGCTATTCCGACGATTTGCAAGTCCGGTTCAATCATTTCCTGTTGTCCGGCATCATTGCCATACTGCCCGCTACGGCCTTGCTCAATCAGATCTTGGTACTCTATAATTTCGGGTGGCAACACTGGGACTACGCATGGACTGATTACGATGGTGGGTTTACGCTGCGATGGTTTGCCAACCGGTTGTTGCCTTGTATTATCTGGGCTTTGGGCATTATGCTGATTGCCATGCCGATTATCAGCCAGGTTCGTGCGATGCTTATCTCCCTGCGCGAACTGAAGGAGATCAACCAACTGCTGGAATCAGAACAACAGATGCAACACTCACACCCAACCAAAGACAATGTAACAGACAAAATCATCATCGAAGGCAACAATCGAGAATCATTGATTGTGAATCCTCTTGACATCATGTACGTAGAGTCAGTAGGCAATTATCTGAACATCGTATATTTTAATGATTCCGAACTGTGTCAGAAGCGCCTGCGTAGTTCGTTGAAAGACATAGAAGAGACTCTTGACTCCTTTCCCTACATGGTACACACCCATCGCGCCTTCCTCGTCAACATTAACTTTATCACGCAGGTATTTGGAAATTCTGCAGGTTATAAGATTAGTATGTTCAGCACGGACAAAGTACTTCCTGTCTCAAAGGCGAATGTAACTTCGTTCAGGGAGAGGATTAAGGAACTAGGAAAGGAGCTGGCATAGTGTGACGTTCTTCGTCCCCAAAAATCTTTATGAGTGGTCAACCAAAATTATCAATCCTTAATTTGTACTATGGATGCCTACAAGAACGCCTACAGATGGAAGGATTTCCCTCGCATCGAAGAAATAGACCCTGACAATATCATGGATCCAGGCTGCTTTCGTGCCCTCTACTCCAGCACTAACTCCGGTCTCAAGGGTGACGTAAACGGCGACAACCAAGTGAACATCTCCGATGTAAGCGCATTGGTCAATATCCTCTTGAAAAAATAATAACGCAGCAATACAGCTGTTGGAATGTCTTGCAGAGAGAGTTCCAAAAAATAATGGTAAAAAAATAACTTCAGCAGTTGTTTTTTACCATTACTTTTTTTTTCTTTTCAGGATTCTTTTGAATCTGTAACTTGCAGTAAAAATCACATACGATGGAAGGGAGCGGAATGAGTCTCACGAATACCTCTTCATTTGTGATGTAATTTATTGCCTTGCATTGATTTAACAAGTCGATTGCTGTGAGTTTTGATTTACTTTGTTCTTGACTACAGATTTACGCAATGTGACATCCCATCCGCATGAAAACGAATAACTGTTTATCTGTTATCTGTGATTCTGTTATAGAAAGAAA
>JAKSLN010000107.1 GCA_024401165.1 Bacteroidaceae bacterium | reverse complement strand
TGCCCTAGGCCAGCCGGTTAATTACCGCTGCGCCTTTTTTAAAATCCCGCAGCGGTATTTTTCAGAGGGCGCTGCGCTATTTTTCGGAGACCGTAGCAGCACTTTTTAAATTCCCGTCAAAGGATACCTTAAGAAAGCGGCGCAAATAGAGAATGGCCGCCGTAGTAAGGCCAAAAGGGAAGGCCATCCAAACCCCGAAGGCACCCCAACCGAACACAATTCCCAACAGATAACTGAGGGGCAGGGAGATGACGAGGTAGGCAAAAGCAGCATAGCCTATCAGGCAATTCACATCGCCCAGTCCTCGCAGACCGTTAACAAAAGTAACCTGGATGCCATCACCTAACTGATACAGGATAAGAGGCAGGATGAGCGTTCCGACGATGCGGGAAACCTCCACATTGTCAGTAAACAGCGTGGCTATCTCGCCACGGAGGCAGAAGGCCGTGGCACTAAGAACGATGCCGAGGCAGAAGATCATCTCCCAACCGGCAATGGCAGCCTGACGAACGCCTCGCATGTTGCCAGCACCATTGTGATTGCTGACGCGAATGGCAACGGCAGTGGCAATGCCCAGATAGAACATGAAAATAAGGTTGGTGATACTTAGCATGACCTGATGGGCGGCAAGTACGTTCGTCCCCATCCATCCCATAAAAATGGCAACAAGGGTGAAGGAGGCCGCCTCCAGACCCATCTGTATGGAGATGGGCCACCCCAGTCGATTGAGCGTTTGCATGTCGCGACGATTGGCGCGGACTTTATGCCAAAGGCGCACATACTCTTTGTATTTCGGGCGAAAAAAGAAGACACCGAGCGTGAGGACAAGAATGAGGACACGCGAACTGAAGGTTGCCAGAGCAGCACCTTCGATACCCATCTCGGGGAAGCCCCAATGGCCAAAGATAAGCAACCAGTTGAACACGATATTCCAGATGTTGCCGATGAGCATCGTGGCCATTGCCACCGACGTATCGTTGATGCTGTCAGTAAACTGCTTGAAGGCACCACTTACAACCATGAAGGGGAGCGAAGCAATCTGGATGAGCAGATAGGGCCGCATGAGAGGCAGCAGTTCGTCTGGCTGCCCCATATAAGGAAGTCCGAAATATAGACCTATCAAGATGGCACACATCAGGAGTCCTTGCAAGAAGTCGGTCACAACGCTGCTGCGAAGAACTTCAACAATTCGTTGGCTCCTGCCCTGAGCATACAAAGCCCCGATCTGCGACACAGAACCCATGGAATAGCCTATGGTCAGGAGCAATGTCAAGACAAACATGTTGTTGATAAACCCTGCGGCAGCGAGTTCGGCAGTTGCATGTTGCCCCACCATGACGTTGTCGGCAAGATTCTGCAATGTCATGCCAACCTGTCCAATAAGGATAGGGATTGCGAGGCGAATGAGGGGTTTGTATTCTGTGGGGAAAAACAGTTTCATAGATTGCGTTTCTTAAAAAACACGCAAATTTACGCTTTTTTGGGCACATATAAAAGGTTGCCTATACATTATTTATCTTTTTATTGGTCATTCGAGAGTTAATTTGTACTTTTGCCAGAGAAAACGAAATGGAATGTCTATTGTATCATGAAAAAACTATCAATCCTGATATCATCACTACTTATGATGGCTAGTTGTACAAACCGAGAGATGAGCATGGAGCAGCAAGTAGATGAACTCTACGCGCGTATGTCGCAAGAGGAACGCATCGCCCAGCTGCGCAGTACATACCTGAATGACTATTTTACCGAGGACGGGCAATTGGATACAGCCAAGTGCCGAAGGGACCTGTCGAACGGCATCGGTCACTTTGCACAGTTTGCCAGCCAAATGTCGGCCGACCCGAATGAGATTCGCGACCGTGTGGCCCTGATGCAGGAGTGGCTGATGAAGAACACGCCCAACGGCATACCGGCCCTTTTCCACGAGGAGGTGCTGACAGGTGCTTGCACGCGTGATGCCACGGTCTACCCGCAGCAGATTGGACTGGCTTGTACCTTCAACCCCGAACTAGCTGAACAAAAAGCCCTTGAGACGGGGCAGACGCTGCGCCAGATTGGCGGTCTGTTGTCACTCTCGCCCATGGTGGACGTCGTGCGCACACCATCGTTCAACCGTTTGGAGGAGTCGTACGGCGAGGATGCCTACCTCTCGGCTGTCTTCGGAACTGCTTTCGTGCAAGGTCTGCAACAAGGGGACTTGCGAAAGGGCGTGGGCACCTGCAGCAAGCACTTTCTGGGTTACGGTGGTGGCGGCGATGCACCCGAGAAGGAACTGATGGAGGAAATACTGCTGCCACATGAGACGATGATACGACTGGCCGGAAGCAAAGTAGTCATGACGGGCTATCACTCTATGCTGGGTGCAAACTGCGTCGCAAACAAGAAGGTGCAGCAGGACATCCTGCGCGACTACGTAGGCTTTGACGGCATGACGGTGAGCGACTACAACTCCGTTGACCAGATCGTTGGCATTGAAGACTCGCTGCAACGCTGCGTTGCCGCCATCAATGCAGGCAACGACGTTGAGTTCCCTTACGGTGCAAACTACACGCACCTGCAAGAAGCCATCGACAAGGGACTCGTGAGTCAGGAGCGTCTGGAAGAGGCAGTGAAGCACGTCCTTACGTACAAAGCACGTGTGGGCTTGCTGGACGAGAATCCCGTGCTCTTCAGTAGGGAAAAGATTGCATTTGACACGCCAGCCGAGCGTGAGACAGCCTATAAACTGGCCTGTCAGTCCATCGTGCTCCTAAAGAACGACTCCATCTCCTCGGCATCCAAGGCTGCAGAACCCATCCTCCCCCTTACGAAAGAGAAGATTGCGGCTCTATGCTATGCAAAGGATGGGACAGAACCTCGCGTATTCCTCACCGGTCCGGACGCGAACACGATGTGGGCCATGCTGGGCGACTACACCTTCCAGTCGATGCGCTACTTCTGGCAGGTAAAGAACGAAGATGACATGCATCCCCGAATCGTCAACCTCAAGGATGCGCTGGAGCAGAAACTGCCCAAGGGCGTGGAGTTGGCTTATAGCCGTGGTTGCGACTGGACGGAGATCATCGAGACATGGATTGAAGACGGCGGAGACCAGCGCGCAGAGTGGCTGAAGCGCATCCTGAACCGCAAGGTGGAGCATCCCGACCCCATCGACACCCGAGAGGCGCTGAAGATGGCTGCTGAGAGCGACGTCATCATAGCCGCCATGGGCGAGAACGTACTGCTCTGCGGAGAGAATCGCGAACGACTGACACTCAGTCTGCCGGGCCGCCAGGAGGCATACGTGGAGAGTTTGCTGGCAACGGGCAAGCCCGTCATCCTTGTCGTCTTTGGAGGTCGTCCACAGGTGATAGCAAAGATAGCAGACCGCTGCGCTGCCGTAGTGCAGGCATGGTATCCTGGTGAGGAGGGCGGTAACGCCGTAGCCGACATCCTGCTTGGCAACGTATCGCCCTCGGGAAAACTCAGCGTCAGCTACCCGAAAGAGGAAATCAAGGAGCCCATCTGCTACAACTACTCGGCAGAGGAGGACCCACGCATCGAATGGTCCTTCGGTTACGGACTGAGCTACAGCACGTTCGAATATAGCAATCTCACCGTCGACAAGTCCGTCCCCACGGGTGCCAACGTCGTGAACCTGACCTTCGACATCACGAACACGGGAAAAGTGGAGGCTGACGAGGTAGCACAGGTCTACATCTCCCCCACTACGGAGAAGCAGAACATTCGCCCCATTCAGTTGCAAGGCTTTGGACGTGTCAGCCTAAAGCCAGGACAGACACAGCGTGTGGCGATCGAACTCTCTCCCGAGCAGTTTGGCTACTACGCCAACCGGCAGTGGAACATTGCTCCAGGAAGGTTCATCGTCAAAGTGGGAGCTTCCTGTCGCGACATCCGACTGCAGCAAGAGGTTGAACTGACCGGGCAGACTACGACCATGCCACTCCGAAAGACTTATTTCTCGAAAACCAAATAGTCTGGACAACGCCTCGCATCAGGATGTAACCATTAAAGGCCAACCACAGGCCATGGTTGCCAAGCGAGGGCAAAAAGAGGTAGTTCAAAGCAAAAAAGGTTAGCATACCAACGGCCATGGAGAGGAGCATCCCCTTCGTGGCCGTTGCGCCAATATAGATGCCATCCCAAATGAAAGTCGCCATGCCGCAGACGGGGAGCAGCAACGACCAAAGGTAGTACTCTTCCGAGGCCTTAACGACCGTAGGATCGTCGGACAACAGATACAGAAACTGCTGACTGAAAAGCGAATAGAGAAGCGTGAAGAGCAGCATCATGACTGTTCCCCAGGCAAAGAGGCGCTTTAGGGTTTCAAAGAAGGCGATTCGTGCACGGGCACCGATTGCTTTTCCCACTAATGCTTCTCCAGCGAAGGCAAATCCGTCCATGATGTAACTGTAGAGCAAGAAGAGCTGCATGATTAGCGCATTGACAGCCAGGGCGGAATCGCCATTCTTTGCACCCATGGCAATGAAGTAGAAGTGAACGAAGATCAGGCAGAGCGTGCGGAAGAAGATGTCCTTGTTGAGCATGAAGAAACGAACAAGCGATGCCTGAGTGAAGACCTGATCCATGCGCAGGTAGACGCGCAGTCGCCAATAATGTCGGAAGAGCAGGAATAGGCCAACGAGCAGACCAGCGTACTGGGCAAGTACCGTGCCCATAGCCACGCCTTCTATCTTCATACCGAAGCCATAAACAAACAGCAGACTCAGCAGGATGTTGGCCACATTCTGCAGAATGGCAATCACCATTGGGGCACGGGAATTCTGCATGCCCAGGAACCATCCATTCAGGACAAACAGCAACAAGGATGCCGGTGCTCCCCACACACATATATTAAAATAGGTACGCGCAAGAAAAGCTACTTCGGCCGACGGTTCGATAAGGCTGAGCGAAAGTTCGCGGACGGGAACCTGCAGACTGAGCAAAAGGACAGACATGACCATGGCAACCGCCACGGCACGCAACAGAACGCTAACCACCTCGGTCAACCTGCGCGCGCCAAATGCCTGAGCCGTCATGCCGCTCGTTCCCATTCGAAGGAAAACGAAAAGCCAGTAGATGATGTTGAAGAGCATGCCGCCCACAGCAATGGCACCAACAAAAGCAGCACCACCCATGTGTCCGGTGATGGTGACATCAATGAGGCCCAGCAACGGGACGGTGATGTTCGACACGATACTGGGCAAGGCAATGCGCAGTATCTGTTTGTCACGCAAATCTATCAACTGAAGATAATGGTCTTGTTCTTGTATGTCAGCACCTTTCGCTCGATATGCTTCTTAACGGCACGTGAGAGGACGATCTTTTCCAAGTCCTTGCCTTTCAAGACGAGACTCTCAGGTGTGTCCTTATGCGTGATGCGTACCACGTCCTGCTCAATGATGGGACCGGCATCCAGTTCTGCCGTAACGTAGTGACTGGTTGCGCCGATGATCTTCACTCCGCGCTCATAAGCCTGATGATAGGGTTTTGCTCCGATAAAGGCTGGCAGGAACGAGTGGTGGATATTGATGATACGGTTAGGGTAAGAAGCAATCATCTCGTCTGAGATAATCTGCATGTAACGTGCCAGCACAATAAAATTGATCTTATTCTCTCGGAGCATATCCATCTCCGCCTTTTCCACCTCGGCCTTGTTTGACCAGTCCTTCTTGATGCTCCACACATGGTAAGGGATGCCAAACTGCTCGGCTACATAGCGGAGATCTTCGTGGTTGCTGACGATACAAGGAATCTCGACATTCAGTTCGCCCGCTTTATAACGTGCCAGCAGGTCGTACAAGCAGTGCGACATCTTGCTGACAAAAAGTGCCATGCGGGGCTTTACATTATTAAAATATAAATGGAACTTCATCTCGTAACGCTGGCCGTAGAGAGTTTCGATGTACTCACTAATCTTCTCGTCGGGTATGAGGAAGTTCTCCGTCTCCCACTCCAGTCGCATGAAGAACATGTGGTCAACCTGATCTACATACTGATCAAGATAGACAATGTTGCCATGGTTGTCGGTGATGAACTTTGTCATCTCGGTGATGATACCCAAACGGTCGGGACAGTGTAGCAAGAGAATAGCAGTCGGTTTCATTGCGCTCGTAGTTTTTTACCTTAAAAAATACCAAAAATATTGCTTTTTTTAATAAAAATGTCGTCCAAAAACAACCGCAAAGTTACGAATGAAACTCCAAAACACCAAAAAAGAGCAGTAGAAATCACGTTTTTCGCTTTTTTTCTTGCTAAAACTTGTGGTGTTGGAAAATAGTTTGTAAATTTGTAAACGGAAAAAATTGAGAATTTTCGTAAAAACACATAAACCATTAAAATCTTTAACTAAAATGATCAATCAACCTGTTGTGAAGCTTGGTATCGTTGGCGTTAGCCGCGACTGCTTCCCTATCGCCTTGACTCAGGCACGTTTGGCTGCTGTAATGGCAGAAGTTAAGAAGGCTGGTCTGCCCGAGGTGTACGACTGCCCCGTAACCATCGAGAATGACGTTGATACCTACAAGGCTCTGGATTGGGCTAAGGAGAATGGCATCAACGCCGTATGTATGTTCCTCGGTAACTTCGGTCCCGAGGGTCCCACCACACTCTTCGTTCAGAAGTTCGGTGGTCCCGCTATGGTTATCGCAGCCAAGGAGGAAGGCAAGGCAAACCTCGCTAACGATCGTGGCGACGCTCTCTGCGGTGTTCTCAACTTCTCATACAGTGTAGGCCTTCGTCGTCTCAAGGTATATATCCCCGAATATCCCAACGTAACTCCTCAGGAGGCTGTTAAGGAACTCGCTGACTTCCGTAACATCGCTCGCGTTGTTATCGGCGTAAAGAACCTGAAGGTTATTGGCTTCGGTCCCCGTCCCTGGGACTTCCTGGCTTGCAACGCTCCCATCCAGCCCATGTACGACCTGGGCATCGAGGTACAGGAGAACTCTGAGCTCGACCTGAAGAAGTCATTCGACGAGCACAATGGCGACTCACGCATCGCTGCCGTTGCCAAGGATATGGAGGCAGAGCTGGGTAAGGGTAACAAGTATCCCGAGGTTATCAACAAGATGGCTCAGCTGGAGGTTACCCTGATGGATTGGTACGAGAACCAGAAGGGCGGCAGCAAGTACGCTGTATTCGCTAACAAGTGCTGGCCCGCATGGCAGCCCATCTTCGAGTTCGAGCCTTGCTACGTTAACTCACGCCTGACTGGCCGTGGTATCCCCGTAGCTTGCGAGGTTGACCTCTACGGTGCTCTTTCTGAGTTTATGGCCGAGTGCGCTACTGAGAAGCCCGCTACTTTGCTCGACATCAATAACAGCGTTCCCGCTGACGTTATCCCCGCTGGTGCAAGCCTCGCTGGTGCTGACCTCAAGGACCTCTACATGGGCTTCCACTGCGGTAACACCTGCTCACAGTGCATGAAGAGCTGCGAGATCAAGTATCAGCTCATTCAGGCTCGTCTGATGAGTCCAGATATCACCAAGGGTACCCTCGA
>JAKSLN010000106.1 GCA_024401165.1 Bacteroidaceae bacterium | reverse complement strand
CATCTCCATCTCCTCGTGGTGAGCACCGATGGCATTGCAGATGTCTGGCTTCTCCTTGCACTGCTCGGCCAACTTGGCACCATAGAGTGCGTGGGGCATTTCGGGATCCTCATCGGGCACCTTGCCAATATCATGCAACAGACCAGCACGTTTTGCCTTCTTGGGATTCAGACCAAGTTCAGCGGCCATCACGGCACAAAGATTTGCCGTTTCACGAGAGTGCTGCAGCAAGTTCTGACCATACGAGCTACGATACTTCATCTTACCGATGATGCGGAGCAGTTCGGGATGCAAGCCGTGTACGCCGAGGTCGATGGCCGTACGCTTACCCGTCTCCATGATTTCCTCCTCAATCTGCTTCTTGACCTTAGCCACAACCTCCTCGATGCGGGCAGGGTGGATACGACCGTCGGCAACCAACTGATGGAGGGCCAGACGACAAATCTCACGACGTACGGGGTCGAAGGCGCTGATAACAATTGCCTCGGGCGTATCGTCCACAACGATTTCAACACCCGTAGCAGCCTCAAGGGCACGGATGTTACGCCCCTCGCGACCGATGACACGACCCTTGACATCGTCGTTGTCAATGTGGAATACGGTAACGCTGTTCTCGACAGCCGTCTCAGTAGCAACACGCTGGATTGTCTGGATGATGATGCGCTTAGCCTCCTTGTTGGCATTGAGCTTAGCCTCATCCATAATTTCGTTTACATACGAAGCGGCAGCGGTACGAGCCTCGTCCTTCAGACTCTGAATCAGCTGCTCCTTTGCCTCGTCGGCACTCAGTCCGCTGATCTCTTCCAGTTTGTTACGCTCCTGCTCAATGAGGCTCGCTTCACGATGATTCAGGTCGTCCTCACGCTGCATAAGTGCATTCTGCTGCTGCTCGGTGCGAGCACGCATGTTCTCGACCTCCTGCTTCTTGCGATTCAGTTCGTCCTGACGCTGGTTCAGGCTCAGCTCGCGCTGCTTAATGCGGTTCTCGCCCTGCTGAATCTGCTGATTGCGCTGCTGGACTTCCTTCTCCAGTTCAGCCTTCTTGTTGAGGAATTTTTCCTTGACTTCGAGGAGTTTCTTTTGTTTTACAACTTCTGCCTCCTTTTCTGCCTTCGCTTCTATCTCGGCAGTGAGCTTTTTCATTTTAGCGGGTATCAGAATGCGGAATGCGCATACGACCCATACAATTGACGCGACTACCGCCACGCCTGCAATTATCCATTCCATAAATATGAGCTATTCGGTTTTAATTAATATTAGTTATTCCTTTAAATTTATCTGCACTCAAAACCGACAGCTGCAAAAGACTAATGGAGAATCACTTGTCCTCAAGTGCTTTTTCTATATCCGTAACCAGTTCCTTTAACGAATCAGCCAAGGGTCCCAGATTGGCATCCCGCTCTGTGCTCTTGAGCTGTACGGCGACCTCCAGGGCCGTCATTGTCAGATACATTTCATTTCCCAATTTGGGATATGTATTGGCGTAATAGTTGAACCTTTGGTTGATGAGCTTTTCGGCCTCACGGTAGAACTCCTCATCCTTCCTATCTATCGTCATAGGAAGTATCTGACCACCCAGTTTCAGGGTTATGGATAGTGTATCACTGACGTTTGCCATTATCGTTCGGCTTTAAGTATGGCGATACATTTGTCAACATCTCTCACCAGCTTTGCAATTCGCTGCTTTGCTTCGCGTGTATCGTTATCGCTCAGCTGCAGCATTCGCGCTGTCTTAAGGTCGGCATATTGGGCAGCAATCTGCTTCTTTTCTTCTTCAAGACTCTTCAAACGGGCCGCACTCGTTGCCACCTGCTGCTGGAGCTGGACGTTCTGAGTCCGGAGTTCCTGATTGCGCAGGATGAGTTGTCGGACACGCGTCTCGAGCAACTTCATCAACTGAGTTTCGTCGTTTGTCATTACTGCTTTCTATGCCTATTTGGGGGACAAAATTAATAATTTTACCCGAAGTTACAAAATAATTTCTACTTTTTTTGCCTTTCTCTCCCATGGAGAACCTGAGCAAACGGCGTCAAATGCCGCCAGGCGTTATCCCTCAACGGAGGGTTTGGGTTCCTTCTTGGCCAGCATGACAATGGTGTACACATAGTCGGTCATCCACTGCTCGCTGTAGTTCAGCGTCTGCTGATACTGACGGATGTTGACACAAGTGCGGCGCACGCCATCGTCCTTCCAAGTGGGCTTCGTCATAATCTCGTGAATCTGCTTGGCAACCATCTGGCGCATGGCGTTCTTGAAGAAGCCGGGCAAACGGAACTTCCACTTCATCAGATTGCCCATGAGCATCATCAGGTCCTGACTAAATCCCTGGAACGTAATGAAATAAGTTTGAATATCCTGGGGCTTCTTACAACGCTTCTTGACGCTGGCGTCTATCTCCGAGAAGAATGAATCGGGCATGTCGTACATGTCCATGAGTAGCTTCTGGCAATGCTTCTTCTCGCCAAGTCCCAACTTATTATTTACAGTAGGTACATGAAAGGTCTGCTTGAACACTCTCAGGTCGGGCAAGGCGCCGAGATTGTTAATGCCAATCTGAGCCGCCATCACCGACTGATAGTAAACGCGGATGAGCGTCATGAAATCCTCCATTCCACCTACACGTATCTGTTCTTCAGCATTCTTTTTGCCGAATATTTTTCCAAAAAATCCCATTTGTAGTATTTATATGTTTTTTACAATATTGTTACTTTCAACACACGCTCTGATGTCAGAAGATCGACCTGAGCAAGATGCGCAAGTCGAGCCACAGCGACCAGTTTTCGACATACCAAATGTCTGCGGCCACGCGCTCTGCTTCCGTTTTCTTCTGAATTTGTGCCCAACCCGTCATGCCAGACTTCACCTCACGACGTTCCAAGCGCTTGGGCAAGGCTGCCGTCCCTTGCTCGGAATCGACAACGTAGCATGCGGGACCCACCAGACTCATCTTGCCCGCCAGGACGTTGAACAAGCGCGCCAACGAACGCTCTTCGCCAACGAAGGACACGCGCCGGAACACCTTTCCATTGGGACCGCAGCACGTGTCGAAGCGGAAAGACGGGCCGCGCTTTGCACGCTTTATCTTCACGGCCTTGCAGAAGTACAAGAAGGGAAAGAAGGTGAGCATGAACACAATCGTAAGCAGCAAGTCCACCACACGCTTAACGATGCGGTTGTGCAGACGTGAGAGTGGTTCGCGCCTTGTCGCCAGGGTCATCTTCCCGTCCACGACCTTGGGCACCAGTTTCGTCTCAAGTTCGTTGACAACGGGCAGCACCGCATGGAAACTGACGGCACGCATCTTACAAGCCGACTGAATGGAACGGACCGAACCTGCCTCAATCCGGGAGGTCGAGCAGAATATCCGGCCGACATTCGGATGGCCGTCCAGATAAGCAGGAACATCCGCCACATCGCCCAGTCGGGTCAGTCCGGAAGGGAGCGTGACAGCCAGTCCGCAGAAGACTCCCACGACACGTTGGGCATCGTTCATGCCGCCGTAGAAATCAAGCAGTTCGAGGCCGTCGCCAACCAGAATTGTCACTTTCGGTTCTTTCTTCATCATGCGTTTTTGTCGCTCACTTTCGTGCAAAGGTAATAAAAAAAGGTTGCATTTCTCAAAATAGACCAACAATTCTTCACAAAAAAGAAAGTTTTTTCGTAAATTTGCAAGCACTATCAGCAAAAGAGCACTTCTACAAAATATAAATAATGTATAAACGCAGATTCTCTCTACTCATCACCAGTTGCCTGCTATGCACAGCAGTAAATGCCCAGTTATCCCGACTTGGCGAGGACGTCGACTACCAAGTCACGGCCAGCGGACAGTTTGGTGACGGCGAGCACGCTCCCTTCTGGTTAAGCGCAAACCGATACGGTCTGGCATCCATCAACAATAACAGCGGATATGTGCGTGCTTCCATACAGCGCGACACCCAAGCCGACAGCCAGCGGAACTGGCGACTGGGGTATGCAGCCGACCTCGTTGTCCCCTTCGGATACGACAGCAAATTCCTTGTACAACAATTGTATGCTGAAGCCGCATACAAGCTGGTAAGGCTTAGCATCGGGCAGAAGGAGCGTCCGGCCGAGATGAAGAACAACGAGCTCAGTTCGGGCAGCATGGTCCTGGGCACCAACGCCCGTCCTCTGCCCCAGATCAGAGTGGAGACATCGGACTTCTTTGCATTCCCCGGCACAAAGCAATGGATTCACCTGAAAGGTCACCTTGCCTACGGATGGTATGCTGACAACCAATGGCAGCGCGACTTCAACAACGGAAACAACGCGAGAAGCTACACCAACAACTCCCTTTACCACAGCAAGGCCGGCTACCTTCGGGTCAGCAACCTGGAGAAGTTCCCCCTCACCTTCACCGGCGGCGTCGAGATGGTCTGCCAGTTCGGAGGTACGGCCTGGAACGTGCCTATCAAGAACAAGAACGGCGAACTGGAAACCACGCACGCCATGAAGGGTGGCGTGAAGGAATACTTGCAGGCCTTCATTCCAACGGGTAGCGACGTCATCGACGGCGACAACCCCAACGTGATGGGCAACAACGTCGGTTCCTACCAGGCACGACTCGACTACCACGGAAAAGGATGGGGCGCAAGCCTCTATGGCGAACACTTCTTCGAAGACCACAGCATGATGGGTTTTGACTTTGACTGGAAAGACTTCCTTTGGGGCGCAGAAATCAAGCTGCCCTCCAACCCCATCATCTCTACCGTGGTACTTGAACACATGCGCACCACCGACCAGTCCGGTCCCGTCTTCTCGAACAAGACCGACAAGACACCGTCCATCGGAGGAGTGGACGACTACTATTGCCACGGCATCTACGGAGCCTACCAGCACGCAGGATTCGTGATGGGCACTCCCTTGCTCATCTCGCCCATCTACAACGAGAACAACAACATCTATTGCTACGACAACCGCATAACGGCACAGCACGTCGGCGTTAGCGGCAATCCGTGCAACGACCTTTCATACCGCATTTTATACACCCACGAAAAGAGCCTCGGTACCTACAAGGTGCCACGCGAGAATCCTACCACCAGCGACTTCCTCATGGCCGAGGTGACCTATCGTCCCCACAAGATTGAAGGGCTGGCCATCACAGCCAGCTACGGCCAGGACTGGGGATCGCTCACAGGCAACAATCAGGGTGCCTTGCTAACCGTTTCGTACAGCGGAGGATTAACAACAAAAAAGTAAGACAATGAATCGAATACATATCACGTCAGTTTTATCATTGGCAATTGCCTTATTTGCAATCCTCACCTTGCCGTCTTGCGAGGATTTCCGCGACCATAACGGCGACCTAGGAGGCATGTGGCAGTTGACGGAGTGGAGAACCGGAAATGAGGTAATAAAAACAAACAAAGACAGCATCTACTACAGCGTACACCGCGAGTTGATCCAGTATTCGAAGACCACGTCGACGGTCAATGGGTACGACCACCGCTATTTCAGCCGCTTTCGCCACACGCCCGACAGTCTCATCGTATGTGGCGACATTGCCTATGCCATGGACAAGAGGAAATGCAACCTGGCAGACCTGAAGGATTTTGGCGTTCCTGCCGACGGTCGTTTCCACATCGACCGGCTTGACAGCGACCACCTGGTGCTCAGTTACCCCAACAACACGCTCGTCTTCAGAAAATACTAGTTTTTTCCGACCTCAAGCGTCACGCCCTTCTTTTCAGACGACGAAAAAAGTCATAAAGAAGGAAAAAAGTTTGCCATAAGCACAATTTTTTGTACCTTTGCACGTTTTTTATATAAAACGCGCGCAAATGGAGAAAGATTTGGTTTCGGTCATCATGCCATCGTACAACGCCAGTAGATTTATTGGCGCAAGCATCGATAGCGTCCTAAACCAAACCTACGGACGCCTCGAACTGCTCATCAGCGACGACCACTCCACCGACTCCGAAACCATTGATTTACTGAAAGAATACGCAGCCAAGGACGACCGTGTGCGCCTGTTCCTCCTGCCCGAAAACAATGGTCCCGGTTATGCCCGCAACAACAGCATCAAGGAGGCACGCGGCCAGTACATCGCCTTCTGTGACAGCGACGACCGCTGGATGCCCGACAAACTGGAGAAGCAGATAGCCTTCATGAAGAAGCAGAAGTGCTGCCTCAGTTTCTCAAGCTATCTGGTCTGCGGCGAGGACGACGAGCACCGCGGCATCGTCATCGCACCCTCCGTCCTCACCCTCAGCAGCCTGAAGCACGACAACAAGATAGGTTGTCTGACGGCCATCTACGACACCAAGCCTCACGGCAAGTTCTTCATGCCCACCATTCGCAAGCGTCAGGACTGGGCGCTGTTCCTCACCATCCTGCAGACCTGCGGAAAGGCCTACGGCATGGTAGAGCCCCTCGCCATCTACCGCAAGACGGCACAGGGCATCAGCCGCAACAAGTTCAAGCTGATTAACTACAACGCCAAGGTGTACCAGCACGTCTTCAAGTATTCCGTGCCCTACTCCTACATCTACCTCTTCACGGTCTTCATGCCTACCTATTTCTTCAAGCGCGTCACAAACTGGATTGCCAACATCTGGAGATAGCCATGAACCGCCTCACCACTACCCTTCTGGCCCTTTTATTCTGCGCCGCAAACGCCGTGGCGCAAAACCTCGTTTGGGACATTGCCGAGCTGGACAGCCTGCGCAACCTGCCACAAGACAAGCAGACGAAGGACATGCTCTACAGGGCGCGTCAGGCGGCCAAGAAGGACCCCGTTGCCGTGACAGACAAGGAACAGACACGCTCGGGCAACAAGCACAACTTCGAGGCACTAAGCATCTACTACTGGCCCAACCCCGACAACCCCGACGGTCCCTACATCGTCAAGGACGGACAGTACAACCCCGAGTACAAGCTCTACGACCTGCCACGACTCACAAGTTTGAAGGACAACCTGGCGGCCTTGGCCAAAGGGTACTACCTGACACAGGAGCAGGCCTTCTACGACGCCTACATCAGGCAGCTCGACACCTGGTTCATCAACAAGGAGACAAGGATGAACCCCGACTTTGAGTACAACCAGTTCATTCCGGGACGCAACAACGGCAAAGGCTGCTCCGCCGGCCTCATCGACGCCTACAACTTTGTCGAGGTCATCGAGAGCATGCGCCTGATGGACAGCGTCAACCCCATCGGGCGCAAACGCACAAAAGCCATCAAGAAATGGTTCAAGTCGTTTAGCAAATGGATGCAGAAGAGCGAAATCGGCCAAGGCGAAGCCCGTGCCACCAACAACCATGGCACGGCCTACGACGTCACCCTGTTCTATTTCTCACAATACACGGGCGACAAGAAAATCTGCAAAAAGATCCTCAAGGACTTTGCCACAAGGCGCATCCTCCCCCAGATCAACGATGACGGAAAACAACCCGAGGAACTCAAGCGAACCAAGGCGTTTCACTACTCCATCTACAACCTGGAGCACCTCGTCGACTTCTGCAAAATGCAGAAGACGCTCGGAAACGACTTCCTGAACAACGAAGGCAAGCGCATCCTGTCTGCTCTGGAGTATCTGCAGCAGTTCGTTGGCAGGAAGCAGGACTTCCCCTACCAGGAGATTGGCGACTGGAATGCGGCAGAGCAGAAACTGAACAAACTGCTCCGAGC
>JAKSLN010000105.1 GCA_024401165.1 Bacteroidaceae bacterium | reverse complement strand
AGTTGATCTCGAAGACCTTCTCCTCGTTGCAGTCACCCTCGATGTGGAAGTTGTCAGCCCACTTCTCACCGGGAATCAAATCATACTTGTCAGAGTCGATAACCTTCTTGAGAGAAGTCTTTGCCTTGGTCCACTCGCCCAGGAAGAGGTAAGCCTCACCTGCCAGAGCGTCAGCAAAACCCTTGCTTACGCGAACGCAACCATCCTTGTCGGTCTTGTTCTTACGTGCGGGCAGAACGTTTGCGATATCCTCGCACTCGCTTGCTACGAACTCGAGCAACAGCTTGCGACCCTCCTCGGGAGTCTCTGCACAGTTGGTAGGCAGAGCGTCACCAGGAAGCAGCTCCTTAACGAGAGGTGTGTTACCCCACAAGTTTGCCAGCAGGAAGTAGCTATAGGCACGCAGACCGCGAGCCTCGGCAACACAACGCTTCTTTACGTCAGAGGTTGCCTTGTCGCCACCAAAGTTAGCGATAACCAGGTTGCAGGTGTAGATTGACTGGTAGATACCAGAGTACTGGAAGCGGAGAACCTCAGCCTCGGTGTCATAACGGAACTCGTTGATGTCGCCAGAGAACTCGTGGTCACCATAGTTACCAGATGCGTACAGCAGATCGTCGCCGGGCATGTTGGTAATGATCTTGAGGGGAGTGTAGATACCAGGACCACCCATATCAGGCTGACGGCCTACTACATTGCCCATGAAACCAACGTAAGCGGCTGCCAAAGAAGCCTCTGCATCGGCATCAGACGCATAGAAATTATCGGTGGGAGTAACACCCTTCTGAGGGATGTCCAGCTGATCTGCGCAAGATGAGAAACCGAGCAAGCCGGCTGCCATTGCGAGAGCTGCAATATATGTCTTTTTCATTATATAATCAAATTAAATATTCTTTTTAATTTTCTTATTTCTCGGTCTCTTAGATTAGAAAGTTACGCTTGCACCGAAGGTAAGCTTCTTTGAGGTAGGATACATACCGTTATCGATACCACGTGAAGAACCGCCGTTGTAAGAAGAGGTCTCGGGATCTGCACCAATGTAGCTGGTGATGGTGAAGAAGTCGTCGAGAGATACGAAGAGACGGAGGTCGCTGATGAGAGCCTTCTTGGTGATGCTCTTAGGCAGGGTGTAACCCAACTGAATCTGCTTGAACTTGAAGTAAGAACCATCGTGAACAGCAGCTGAAGAGCTGTAGAAGATCCAGTCGGTAGCAACTGACTTCATGTCAGGATACTTAGCGTTGTCGCCAGCCTGCTTCCAAGAGTTCAACCAGTAGGTGTTAACACCGTTGATCATTGGACGGTCAGCAGAAACCATCATGTTGTAGATCTTGTTGCCAGCAGCACCAGTACCGAATACGGTGAAGTCGAAGCCCTTGTACTCGAGAGCGAGGGTGATACCATAGGTGAAGTTGGGGATACCAGAACCGAGGTCGGTCTTGTCCTCCTCAGAGGGAGCTTTGGTGATAGAACCATCCTTTGCATAGTACTGAGCCTTACCAGTCTCCTTGTCTACACCAGCATACTTGTAACCACGGAAGTACCATACGTTGTGGCCCTTCTCGAAGGTGGGAACGAGCTGGTTGTTGAAGCCCGACATATCCATCTGGGTGATGCGGTCAACGAGTGAAGATACCTCCTTAACCTCATTGTGCAGAGTAGAGAAGTTGGTGTTTACAGAGTACTTGAGGTCACCAATCTGGTCGCGCCAGCCGAGCTCGATGTCGAGACCGCTGTTGTTTACCTTACCAGAGTTTACGACAGAAGAAGCTACACCAATCTCGGGCAGAGGAGCAACCTGGATAAGGAGGTCCTTAGTGTTCTTGTTGTAGTAGTCGATACCGAAGGTCAGACGGTTGTTCAGGAAACGTGCGTCAAGACCGAGGTCGAGCTGCTCTGAAGTCTCCCAGCTCAGGTCGGGGTTAGCAAGACCGGTGGGCTGTGAACCCAGAGCCTGTGCACCGTTGCCTGCAGAAGGATTCCACTGGTAGAATACGCTGTTGAGAGCGATAGAAGAAGCGTACTTGTAGCCGTTCAGTACGTTGATGTTACCGTTGCGACCCCAAGAAGCGCGGAGCTTCAAGAATGAGAGAGCGTCCTGTGAAACGTTGTCCTTGATGAACTTCTCGTTGCTGATGGTCCAACCAGCAGAAACTGAGGGGAAGTAACCCCAACGGTTGGTCTTAGACAGCTTAGAAGAGTCGAAGGCGTCAGCACGGAAGTTAGCCTGCAGGAAGTAGCGGTTGTCATAAGAGTATGACAGACGGCCGAAGTAAGCCAGCTCGGTAGCATCGCTGGGAGCGTTGCCTACACTCTTCTGAGCGTCAGCCAGCAGGTAGTTGATGTACTGGAAGTTTGCCTCGGGGCTTGAGAGGATGGGCTTACCCTCTGAACCGTTAGAGCTTACGTTTACGTTGTCGTTGTGAGTCTTGGTGAATGACATACCGACCATGGCGCCTACAGTGTGCTTGCCGAAGGTCTCCATGTAGTTAGCAAAGTTTTCCCACTGATAGAAGAGACCGTTGTTTGCAGCAGCGCTGATGTCATAGTTGTCACCGTGAGCCATTGAGCTCAACCACCAAGGCTGGTTGTAGTCGTGGCTGTTGCTCTGGTTGATGCGATAGCCCAGACGAGAGGTGATGGTGAAGGTCTTGAAGGGCTTGAGGTTAGCAGCAGCAGTACCGCGAACGGTCAGACCGCTGTTCTCAGCGTTACGACGTGCAATCTGCCACAAGGGGTTACCAGTTGCGTCCTCGATGAACTTAGAGGTACCATAGTACATGCCGTCAGAAGTCATGGGAACTGCAGCACCCTCCTGGAGCTTCTGCCACATCAGGATACCGAACATATCCTCAGTTGCGTTGCCAGGCAAGTAGGGCTTGGTGAGGGGGTCAATAGAAACTACTGAGTTCAGGATTGACTGATAACCACGGGTTACACCCTTGCTGCTCCACTTCTCGATAGAGTTGTTGGTAGAAACGTTCAACCACTTGAAGAGGTTATAGTCAGCGTTGATCTGAGCGGTGAAACGCTTGTAAACGTCCTTGTCACCCTTAACCATACCGTTGTTGTTCAGGATGTTCAGAGAGGTCAGGAAGTGACCCTGCTGGTTGCCACCCTGTACAGAGAGGTTGTGCTGAGTTGACCAGCCACCCTCGAATACCTCGTCGTACCAGTCGGTATCGGTACCGTCGTAGTTCTTAGACTTCAAGATAGCGTCGTCGAGGTTACCGAGGTACTTCTGATAGTCAATATACTGCTGTGCGTTGAAGAGGTCAGCCTTCTTGCCCAGAGTCTGGCGAGAAGCCTTGAAACCGTAAGTTACCTGAGACTTGCCGCCCTGAGAAGCACCAGTCTTGGTGGTAATCAGAACAACACCGTTACCTGCCTGAGCACCATAGATGGCAGCAGAAGCAGCGTCCTTCAGGATCTCCATAGACTCGATCATAGAGGGATCGAGGTACTGGATGTTGTCAACCTTCAGACCGTCAACGATCAACAAGGGACCGATGTTACCTGAGTTTGAAGAGTAACCACGAACACGGATCTCTGCACCTGAACCGGGATCACCGCTGTTGATGATCTGTACACCGGCAGCCTTACCCTGAAGGGCAGCAGCAGCATCAGAGGTAACGAGACCCTTGATGTCGTCGGCAGAAACTGAAGAAACAGCACCAGTCAAGTCGCTCTTCTTCTGAACACCGTAACCGATAACTACCAGGTCATCCAGAGACTTAACGTCCTCCTGGAGGCGGATGGTTACGTTAGAACCAGTTGCCTTTACCTGCTGGCCAATGAAGCCTACGCAAGAAACGGTCAACACTGCATCGTTCTTGACCTGGATGGAGAACTTACCATCCTGATCGGAGATGACACCATTGTTAGTGCCCTTCTCAACGATTGCTACACCAAACAGAGGTTCCGAATCAGCTGCCGAAACCACCTGTCCCTTAACTGTACGGCTTTGTCCGAACGCTGTGGTAACAGCCATCAGGCAAACCGTCAACAAAAACAAAATTCTTGTTTTCATAAGCAAGTTTTTTGGGTAATAAATAAAAAGTTAACTAAAAATTGGTTTTAAATTTCTCTGCTAATGATAGGATTGCAAGGAGGAAAAAGCGGCTTGGGACACCCTACATCATACGTTTATCTTTATATATATTAAATAAGGTTAATAGACAGCAACGCCACGTCCTTTTTTGCAACATTCGTTTTGGTTTATCGATTCGCTTTTTGTCCATTTCCCCGGAATGCGCATGCACGCAATGAAGGAAAATGTGCACAAAGTTACTTATAAAATCACAAAACAAGAAAGAATTTTAATAAAATTTTTAATTTCAAGTGTATCAAAAATTATCAAAAATTAACCTTTTTTTGCATAAGTTACAGAGAAACAAAGAGATGTACATATAACACAATTTTAACTTTTTTTTGCTCAATTCTTGCCAAAACTGCACCAAAGTGGCAAAGAATGGCATATTTGCGCTTCGTCTTTCCAACTTTCAATAGCATCAATGGACTGTCAAGGGCAGTAAGGAGAACCTGACGCAGCACCGCTTATGTGCGCTGTTTGCCTTGAGTGCGTCAGGCATAAAGAGGAGGAAAAATGGATTTTGGCAGAAAAATTTGCCGGATAGAAAAGAAATTACTATTTTTGCATTAAATAAACAACAAACTCCGGCGCCGCCGACAAGAGGGATGCCTGGGACGTGAAACATCTAAACCATGAGCAAACTGATCATCGAGATACCTCCCATCAGCGAGAAGGACAGCTACTACCTGCAAGAACGCTATAAACCCAACTTCAACTATCCGCTGCACAAGCACGACGCGTACGAGCTGAACTTCGTGGAGCACTGCAAGGGGGCAAGGCGCATCGTGGGCGACAACATAGAACGACTGGGAGACTACGACCTGGCCTTCATCGGCTGCAACCTGGAACACGTGTGGGAACAGCACGAGTGCTCATCGGACACGATTCACGAGATTACGATCCAGATACCGAAAGACTTGTTTTCGGAGCAGTGGCTCAACCGCCGCATCAACCAACCCATCAAGGAAATGTTTGAGAGTGCAAAGGTGGGGATTGCCTTTGGCATGAAGGCCATCATGACTGCCTACGAGCGCCTGAATGCGCTCTCGAAGTCGGAACCGTCCTTCAACAGCGCGATGACGCTGATGACGCTACTGTACGACCTGGCGGTGTCGAACGACTACCACCGCCTGTCTTCGTCGCACTACTCGCACACGGAGACACCGGTGACGAGCCGCCGCATCCAAAAGCTGAAGGACTACATCGACACGCACTACCAGGACGAGATTCGCATGGAGACGCTGTCGGACATGGTGAACATGACGCCGAACGCCCTAAGCCGCTTCTTCAAGCAGAGGACGAACCGGTCTATTTCCAACTATATTAATGAGGTGCGCATCGGGCAGGCTGCCCTGCTGCTGGCAGACAGCACGCAGACGGTGGTCGAGATTAGCTACAAGTGTGGGTTCAACACGATTTCAAATTTCAACCGTACTTTCAAATCGATAAAGGGCATCACTCCGACGGAATTCCGTGAGAGTTACAAGAAGAATGCCTATTTGATCTGAGATTCCGTGAACACAGTCCCCTTCCCTACCCCAGCGTGATTCGCTCGGCTTCAATGCTGCTGTCGCCGAGGAAGATAGAAGCATTCTGACAGAAGGTGGTAACCTCCTCCGTAGTGAGGAAGTGGGTGGAAGACCCCTGCGTGAGGCGCTGCTGCATCTGGGGATGACGTTCGAGATAGTCCTTGAGGCTATTGGCCACGTATTCGCCCTGCGAGACGATGCGCACGCCACGAGGGGCGAACTTTAGTATCTTATTGATAAGGAGGGGATAGTGGGTGCATCCAAGAATGATGGTGTCAATCTCGGGATCGTGGCGCATCAGGTTGCCAATACGTTTCTCGACAAAGTAGTCTGCACCTGGCGAGTCGTACTCGCTATTCTCAACGAGGGGAACCCACATGGGGCAGGCTTCTCCAGTGACGGTGATGTCGGGGTGGAGCTTGGCAATCTCCATTTCATAGGTCTTGCTGCGGATGGTGCCTGGCGTGGCTACGACGCCGACATGGCGCGACTGCGTGAGGCCACCGATGGCCTCGGTTGTGGGACGTATGATGCCCAGGACACGGCGTTCGGAGTCTATCTTGGGGAGATCGTTTTGCTGGATGGTTCGCAGGGCCTTGGCAGAAGCCGTGTTGCAGCCCAGGATGACGAGGTGGCAACCGCGGTCGAAGAGGTGGCGGACAGCCTGCAGCGTGAACTCGTAGACGACCTCGAAGCTGCGTGATCCATAGGGCGCACGCGCATTGTCACCAAGATAAAGGTAATCGTACTGGGGCAGGAGCGCCTTGATCTGACGCAATATGGTCAGACCGCCGTATCCAGAATCAAAAATTCCTATGGGTGACATGGGCAAGGGAAATGAATTATTGGAACTTTTTGGCCAATTGGACCAATTGAACTAAATAGATTTACTGTGCCGAGTCGCCTTCTTCGGCGGGATCGGCCTCCTCAGTCTCAGTTTCTACAGGAGCAACTACGACATCGCTCTCGGAAGCGGTCTCCTCCACGGTCTGGGGTGCATTGGGCAACTCCTTCAGGATGCCAAGCTTGACGCGTACGAGGTCGGTGACATCGTCTCCCATCTGGGGGTTGATGTAAGGTGCTGAGTTGCCGTCGACATTGAGGACAAAAGCATAGCCATGTTCCTGGCCAACGGCAGCGATGGCAGCATTAAGGTGGTTGTAGACATCGTTCATGAGGTCCTTCTCTGCCTTGGAGAGCAGTTCCTGAGCCTCCTTACGGAAGGCGATGCCACGCTCCAGCACGTCCTGCAACTCGGCCTGGCGCTTCTGGAGGATGATGGTGGGGAAGTCCTTCTGTCCCTGGAGGAAGTCGGAGAACTTGCGCTGGAATTCGTTTTCTCCGCGCTCGGCCTCCTGCTCGTACTTTTCCTTGAGACTGGCCATCTGCTGCTTTGCCTGCTCGTACTGAGGCATCTGCTGACAAATCTCGGTGTAGTTCACGTATCCGAAGCGGATCTGCGCGGCAGCACCGACGGGAAGCATGAGCAGCAGGAAGAGGAACTTCTTGAAAATCTCTTTTTTCATAAGGTTTACGCTTTACTGTAAAACCCTCCCCACGCTATGGGGGAGGGCGTTTGATGTCAAATCTCTGCCGACGCGGATTACATGCCGAGAGCCTTCTTGATCTCGGGGGTAATGTCGGTGCTGAGAGAGGGGTTTACGAAGGGAATAACACCAGCCGAGGTGTCAACAACGTACACGTAGCCGCCTGCCTCGCCGACCTTCTTGAGGGCAGCCATGACGAGGTCCTGGATGGCCTGCATCTTCTCGGCCTCAGCCTTCTGGAAAGCCTGCTGGTTGTCCTGCATGCTCTGCTGGTAGCGAGTCTGGAGGTCCTGGAGGTCCTTCTCGCGACGAGCGCGTACATTCTCCAGCAACTTGTCAGCCTCCTTCTGGAAAGCGTCGAGCTTGGTCTTGAACTCATCCTCGATCATCTTGAGGTCGCTCGAGAGCTGCTCACCGAGCACCTTCAGCTCATCCATGGCCTTGGTATACTCCTTCATGTTGGGGATAATGTCAGACGAGTTGAAATGAGCGAACTTCTGAGCGAAGATGCTCAGGGGTGCCATCAACAGGATGGCGAAAAGAATCTTTTTCATTTTGTTTTGTTTATTATTTATTAATTATGTATTAGTCGTTTAGGGGACTAG
>JAKSLN010000104.1 GCA_024401165.1 Bacteroidaceae bacterium | reverse complement strand
GGCTGCAATCAGCAGTCTGTATATTCTGTTTGTTTTCATTTGTTTTTTGCTTACTATTTGCTATTCTTTTGCTTGCTATCGGTAAAATATCTATAACCAATAACCAATAACCTATAACCTATATCCTATTTGTTCAGTCTTGATGTGATCTGTGCGTTGCAATAGCGCTTGTAGCTGCGCCAGATGAGCAAACCACCAATGCTGAGCAGGAGCAAGCATCCGCCACGCATGCAGTTGAGAACAAATCGGTGAGTTTCGTCAATCCCCATGTCGTTGAGCGTGTCCTGGAAGTGATGGACGGTGGTGCCGATGGCAATCATCGTGGCAATGCCGATGACGGTCAGTGCCAGGTAGGTCAGGATGATGTTGTACTTGTACTTCACAGAGTTGCCATAGATGTAGGCACAGATCTGCATGATGACAGTGCTGAATATCAGCGTCTTGAGCCATGTTACGTACGAACAGAACAGCTCAAACTCTTCCACGCTCTCGCCAGCTCTGGGGCCTTCCTCTATCCGGATATTCAGGTCGGGCATGCTGATGGTGTAGATATCCCATACGCGCTTGGTCAGCGAGAATGTGCCGTCGTTGCCGTAGGTAGCAAGGTGCAGGATGTAATTGATGACGTCGGCTGCCAGCAACGAGGCGAGGGCCAGCAACAGACCTCCACCCACGCTCAGTCCAACGTGCCAGAGGTACTTCTCTGAGTTGCTTGCAGGCAGGGTCAGTTCGTTGATGCGTCCCTGCTTCGTCTTCAGGGCGTGGAGGGTGCAGCCCGCAAAGATGGTGGCCATGAGACCAATGGCAGCGGCCATGAAGCCGTTCGTCACGGTACTGTTCGTATAGCTGGCATAGCCAAGCACCTGCAATATCTCGCCACCGCCCACATAGGCAGCGCTCTTCCATGTGAGGTAGCGACCCAGGAAGCCTATTGCGCTCACGCCGGCTCCGATGCATAGGGCCATGATCATCATGTTGCGATAGAACACCTTGTTCGTAGCAAGGTCGTATTTTCCGAAGTTTATAAGTCTTGTCGTATTCATTTTGCACCAATTTTAGTAAGGAATAAGTCTTCGAGGTTGACAGGCTGCTCGGGGTCGAGAGCCTCGTTCATCAGCACCTGGTTGTCGTTCAGGATGGTCACGTGATCGATAATCTGCTCAACGTCGCGCACCTGATGGGTGGAGATGATGATGATCTGGTCGTCCGTCATGCCGCGCATCAGGGCCTTGCGGAACTGCGACTTGGCAGGGATGTCCAGTCCGTTGGTGGGTTCGTCCATCATCAAAATCTTGGTGCGCGTGGCCAGTGCCAGCGAGATGTACACCTTCTTCTTCTGTCCCATCGACAGCTCCTTCATGTTTACCTCGGTGGGCATGTCGAACACCTCCAGGCAGTCCTTCATCACCTGCTCGTCGAAGTTGGGGTAGAAGGGACTTATGGCCTTAACGTAGTTGCTGAGCGTCGTGTTGGGCATATCGTATTCTTCGGGCACGATGAAGAGCTTCTCCATGGTCTCGGGGGTGCGGTCGCACACGTTCTGACCGTCCACCAGCACCTCACCATTTTGGGGGCGAAGCAAACCCATCATGAGGTAGAGTAGGGTACTCTTGCCCGTTCCGTTCTTGCCGAGCAGACCGTATACGCCACCTTCGTTGAAACTGAGTGAGAGGTCTTTCTGTACGTACTTTGTGCCTTTGTAGGCGTACGAAATGTTCTTGATTTCTAACATATTTTTCTTTTTATTGTTTAGTCGTTTGTTTAGTCGTTTAGGAGACTTGTCGTTTAGTCGTTTAGGAAAGTAGCAATCAACTATGAACTTCGCACTTTGAACTATGCACTATGCGCTATGAATCACGAGTTGTTTTGGTGTACTACTTAACTATGACACTGCAAAAGTAGTACAGTTTTGCGAAACGTACATCACGTTTTGTCCTTTTTAACATAAATTTAACACTTCAGGCGTGGTGTAAACACAGGTTGCGTGCGCGAACATAATTTAAATATCCAGGTGACAAAATGCGAATGTGAGAGCAAATAGCAAAATAAATTTGGCGTTTCGCTTACTTATTTGTAACTTTGCATCCAAATTCGTAACAAATTATAAGGAAAAAGGATTATGCAGTATTACAGCACCAATCATCAAGCCCCCCTTGCTTCGTTGGAGAAGGCGGTGGTGAAGGGACTGGCCGAGGATCGCGGTCTCTATATGCCCGAGCAAATCAAGCAGCTGCCTCAGGAGTTTTTCGACAACATCGATAAGATGACCTTCCAGGAGATTGCCTGTACCGTGGCCGACGCCTTCTTTGGCGAGGACATCCCTCAGGAGGACCTCCACAAGATTGTCTGCGACACGCTCGCTTTCGACGTTCCCGCAGTCAAGGTGACCGACTCTATCTACAGCCTCGAGCTCTTCCATGGTCCCACCCTTGCCTTCAAGGATGTGGGTGCCCGCTTCATGGCGAGATTGCTGGGTTATTTTACTACCAAGGAGAAGACCCTCTCCCCAACCCTCCCCCATAATGGGGAGGGAGATTCTCAGAATGGTGAAAGCCAGTCAAGTGCTAACCAAAGTCTCCCCATAAAGGGGGAGATGTCCGAAGGACAGAGAGGGTCTTTGATCAATGTCCTCGTAGCCACTTCGGGCGATACGGGTTCGGCCGTGGCCAACGGCTTCCTGGGCGTGCCAGGCGTTCACGTCTATGTTCTCTACCCCAAGGGTAAGGTTAGCCCCATTCAGGAGTGTCAGTTCACCACCCTTGGCCAAAACATCACGGCACTTGAGGTGGATGGCGTGTTCGACGACTGCCAGGCTCTCGTCAAGTCGGCCTTCATGGATGCCGAGCTCAACGCCCACATGAAGCTTACCTCGGCCAACTCAATCAACGTGGCCCGCTTCCTGCCCCAGTCCTTCTACTATTTCTACGCATACGCACAGATGAAGAAGGCTGGACTGAAGGATGTTGTTGTCTGCGTTCCTTCGGGCAACTTCGGCAACATCTGTTCTGCCCTCTTCGGCGCCAAGATGGGACTGCCCATCAAGCGTTTCATCGCGGCCAACAATGCCAACGATATCTTCTACAACTACCTCCAGACGGGCAAGTACGAGCCCAAGGCCAGTGTGCAGACCATTGCCAACGCCATGGACGTGGGCGACCCCTCCAACTTTGCCCGCATCTACGAACTCTACAAGCAGGACCACGCTGCCATCTGCAAGGACATCAGCGGCTGCACCTACAGCGACGAGCAGATTGCCGAGACCATGCGCGAATGCCTCAAGGAGACTGGTTACCAGCTCGATCCCCACGGAGCCTGTGGCTACCGTGCCCTCAAGGAAATGCTCCAGCCCGGCGAGACTGGCGTATTCCTCGAGACCGCCCATCCTGCCAAGTTCAAGGGTGTAGTCGACGAGATCTGCGGTGGCGATGTTGCCATCCCCGAGAAGCTTGCTGCCTTCATGAGGGGCGAGAAGAAGAGCATCGAGATTGGCAAGGACTTCGAGGGCTTCAAGCAATTCCTGCTGAAGCAGTAAGTAACCCAAGGCTTTCCTGCAGAATAAAACTCACTGGCGAGTTATCCTTCCATGCTGCACGAAACAGTTTTCCGTGCAGCATGGATTTTTTTTTCCCGCAGCGAGATTTCTTTTTCAGCACTGCACGGAATCTTTTTTCCTACCGGTACGTAAACTTTTTGCAAACGCGTTTCAGTCAAAGAGATTAGCGGTAGATTTTTCGCGTTCCTTTCCGATCTTTTACGATAATGACTCCGCGCCTTCCCTCAATGCTTGGCAGGGCGATTCCTTCGATTGTGTAGTAGCGAGTTGCCTCGGAAAGAGTGGCGGATGTCGTGTTCTCTATGCCTGCGTATTGGCTTAGGATATAGTCCAGTCCGGCAAGGGCGTCAATCTCTCCGTATCCATATTCATTGTTCGGATAGGTCAACGTGTTGTCATAATGGCGGCATGTGTGTGCAAATACATCTTTCACCTGGGTTGGTGTTAGCGTGGGACAAACCTGTAGCCATTGAGCTATTATACCTGTTACCACGGGGCAAGCCATCGAAGTTCCGCTATCGGCGCTCCAGGGGTAGGTCCGCCCGTTGTATTCGAAGTGTTCTATGTCGTATCTTGCATCATCAGGGTGTTTTTCGAGGAAGAAACTGTTATAGGAAGAGATGATGAAATTGCCAGGTGCCATCACATCTGGTTTGATGTTTCCTTTTTGCGTAGGTCCCGTACCGCTGTAGGTTGCTCGTGCTCCATCAGTAGACATTTCGAAGTCCACCAGTTCTCCCTTGTAGTTTATTTTCCTGTCGACATGGGAAGAGGCTCCTACGGCAACAACCTCATCGGCAGATCCGGGGAAGCGGATGCAATGCCCTTTCCTTGCGTCGCATAACGAAGGGTCTGTGTTGCTGGTTGAAAAATAACCACCAGCATAGCGCATCTCCACATCGTTTCTTGCATCGTAAAGAGTAATCGATATTTCTATGTCAGATTTTCCAATGTTTTTATTTCTCTCGTCCTGAATGATGAGGTCTGTGGCATACTTTGTCTCATCGAATATAGAGCTATAGATGTTAAGAAAAATAGGAAAGGAAGCATCCTTGAAAAGGACTGTGTCTTTCACTTCTATTTCTGTGAACTCTTGCTGAATGACTGGGGCGAAAGCCCATTCTTTCCTGTCGTCGCTGTTCCTGTCATAGAATGTCAGCTTGAATTTTACGGGGTTGGTGGAGTTCATCGTGTATAAGGCAGATGACGAACTTGCTGTAAGGAAACTGCCGGCCTGCTCTCTACCCAATGGCTTAGGCAGATAGGTCAGATTGTTACCATCGTTGCCAGCCGAAGAGCAAATAATGCGTCCGGGGCCTGTCATTTGTGTGAGTACCTTGCTATACAATATGCTCCAGTATACATCCTCTGGCTCACCTTCGGAGTAATTTATCACACATGGTTGTCCCATGCTTTCTGCATAGTCAAAGATGTACTTGAATCCCAGCATATCTGTGGCAGTGGTGTAGTAATCGCGTTTGTACTCTGGTACAAGGTAACTGTTGTCGCTTGTGCAATTTGCCACCAGGCAGATGTCTGCATCGGGG
Organism: Bacteroidaceae bacterium; assembly: GCA_024401165.1. Taxonomy (GTDB): domain Bacteria; phylum Bacteroidota; class Bacteroidia; order Bacteroidales; family Bacteroidaceae; genus Physcousia. The sequence continues at coordinate 2,719 of JAKSLN010000104.1, read as the reverse complement.
GCCGTGCCGATGTATGGCGATAGGACTGTGCCGTTCCAGCCGCTGCCAGCTGCGATTCCCGAGGTGTGTGTGCCGTGTGTCAGGCCCAGTCCGTCGGCAGAGTGCTGGTGGGCGAGTAGTGCCTCCTCGCCTATATACTGTCGTCCTAGGTGGACGCCCATCATGCCAAAAAAGATTGTGTCAGGTCTGGTTACGGCCTCGCCATCCTCCGAATAGTCAAGCATGTCCCAAAGTTGCTTGACCCTATATCTGCTTCCGTCCTGTGAGAAGAAGGTGGGATGTGTAAGGTCGAAGCCTATGTCCATGACGCCAACAACCACTCCTTTTCCTGTGATGCCCTCTGCCTTGTTGAACGGTCTTGACCAGAGGTCTCGGGAACGGGTTATTGTTGTTGTCGTGTCGAGCTGCACATTGCAGGACTGACCGGCCTCAATGCGTAGTACTTCCTTGTGCTGGGCCAATGTTTTTATCTTGTCCAACGGAATACTTGCAATGCAGATGTCGTCCCATAGGGCATGTATGCTGCATCCTTCGCTTCTCAGTATTTCCATGTCTGTTGCTTTGACAAAAGCCATGAGGCTTGCCTTTTGACTTGCGCGTGCCGAGGCTGACGCTCCCCCCGCCTTTGAGGGTGACGACATGGAGTGCCTCTCCATCACAACCCTGCGAACAAACGGAGAGAGCTTGCTCATCTGACCGTGTGCGCACACACACGTCAAGAGAAACAGACCAACAAAAGTGTAGCGGATAAAATCCCTTCGTAACGGACACTTAATCATAAAACGTTGTTTGTTAGGCTTTAGTAAAAGATTGCGTGACTGCGACAAAGTTAACTATTTCCTGAACATCAACCAAATGTTTTTGTGATTATTTAAAGAAAGGACATAATTAAAAACATTTGAAGTAAAGACTTGGTGAAGGGATAGTGATGAGATAAAGAAACCCTTCACCCGGCATAACTCTTTGCTGTTCTGGGCGGTAGAGTTTGCTGAGTGAAGGGTTGAGAGTCGTTGGACTATTCTTTAGTTGCCGAACGTGAGGGCTTCGTTGTTGGTCTCGACCTTGATGGGCAGCTGGGTGTTGATGGTGCCACCAAGGAGGGCCTTGGAGAGGTCGTTGAGCAGGAGGCGCTGGATGGCTCGCTTGACGGGACGGGCTCCGAAGTCGGGGTCGTAGCCGGCGTTGGCCAGCAGTTCGATGGCTGTGTCCGAGAGTTCCAGCTTGATGCCGTTCTGCTGCAGCATCTTCTGTACGCTGCCTATCTGCAGGCGGACAATCTGCTTGATCTCGCCCCAGTTGAGCGGCGTGAAGACGATGGTCTCGTCGATGCGGTTCAGGAACTCGGGACGGATGCTCTGCTTCAGGAGGTCCATCAGCTGGTGGTTGAGCGACTCCTGCAGTTCGAGTGTGAGTTCGTGCCCCGGCGCCTTGTCGATGGTCTGCTGGATGAGATGGCTGCCCAGGTTGCTCGTCATGATGATGATGGTGTTCTTGAAGTTCACCGTGCGGCCCTTTGAGTCGGTCAGTCGACCATCGTCGAGCACCTGCAGGAGGGTGTTGAAGACGTCGGGATGTGCCTTCTCAATCTCGTCGAAGAGTACGACCTGGTAGGGCTTGCGGCGTACGGCTTCGGTAAGCTGTCCACCCTCGTCATAGCCTACGTATCCTGGAGGTGCACCGATGAGACGGGTTACGCTGAACTTCTCCTGGTACTCCGACATGTCGATGCGCGTCATCATCGTCTCGTCGTCGAAGAGGTATTCGGCCAGCGCCTTGGCCAGTTCCGTCTTTCCTACACCTGTGGTGCCGAGGAAGATGAAGCTGCCGATGGGACGCTTCGTGTCCTGCAGACCGGCACGGCTGCGACGCACGGCATCGCTGACGGCCTGGATTGCCTCCTCCTGTCCTACGACACGCTTGTGCAATTCCTCTTCGAGGTGGAGCAGCTTTTCGCGCTCCGAGGTCTGCATGCGACTGACGGGGATGCCCGTCCAGCGGCTCACTACGTCGGCGATGTCGTCGGCTGTGACCTCCTCTTTCAGCATCTTTTCTGCCCCCTTGCTCACGTCTGTGGGAGCAGCCTTGGTGATGGTATCCAGTTCCTTCTCCATGGCAGGCAGCTTCGAGTAGCGTATCTCGGCTACGCGAGCATAGTCGCCATCGCGCTCGTACTGCTCGGCCTGGTGCTTGAGCTGCTGGATCTGCTCCTTCAGTACCTGCGAGCGGTTGGCCTCGGCCTTTTCTGCCTCCCATTGCTGGCGCATGGCGTTCTCATCGCGGCGTAGTGCCTCTATCTCCTTGTCCAGCTTCTGGAGTTTCGACTCCCTTCCTTCGGGAAGGGCAGAGGATGAGGTCGTGTCTTTCTCTCTTCGGATGGCCTCTCGCTCAATCTCCAACTGACGCAGACGGCGTGTCAGCTCGTCCAGTTCCTCGGGCACGGAGTCGCGCTCCATACGCAGCTTGGCGGCTGCCTCGTCCATGAGGTCGATGGCTTTGTCGGGCAGGAAACGCTCTGTGATATAGCGGTTTGAGAGTTCGACGGCAGCGATGATGGCGTCATCCTGTATGCGTACCTTATGGTGGTTCTCGTAGCTCTCCTTCAGACCGCGCAGGATGCTGATGCTCTCCATTACGCCTGGTTCGTCCACCATGACGCTCTGGAAACGGCGCTCCAGGGCCTTGTCCTTCTCAAAGTACTTCTGGTACTCGTCCAGTGTGG
>JAKSLN010000103.1 GCA_024401165.1 Bacteroidaceae bacterium | reverse complement strand
AACTTATCTAAGGGTTAAGGCAATCAAGTAGTCAACCTAAATCAGGAAACTACATACTCCCAAAAATTACCGCTGCGCCTTTTGGAAATTTCCGCTGCGCGATTTTAAAATTTCCGCAGCGGGATTTTGAAAATACTGCAGCGGTATTTTTCGACGACTCGAGCACAAATTACAACACACTAATTATCAACAAGTTGTAAAATCGTACTAAAATAACTGATTTGTAAAGATAATTCCGAATTTTTTCGTTGCGAGAAGCACCTTCAGTAAACACTTGCGCAAGCTTGATTCTGCTCACTTTTTGTAGTTCCTCCGCAAAGAAAACGCGATTACAAAACCTGCATAACAAACTTTTATCCTAAAAGTTATGGCATTTCGAGGAAAGTTTGTATCTTTGCGGAGGAATTTCATAACTAGTCATAGTTCATAGTTATTCGCTAAAGTTCATCAAGCTTCGCAGTCACAGTTCATAGTTAGCTGCGCAGTCCTAAACGACAAATCCCCTAAACGACTAAACGACTAATTTCCTAAACGACTAAACGAATATGAAGAGAATCCTTACATCGGTAGTGGCAGTCTTGATGGGCTGCGGCGCCATGGCACAGACGTCGGCTCTGTCGGGAGCTGCCAACCTGTTTCTGGCCAAGCACAAGATGAGTGTTGAACAGGCAGACAAGGCCAACCGGGTGGCTGCCTTGAAGAGGACCGTACACGTGTCGATAATTGTGAAGAAGGATGAGGTGCTGGACGAGGCTGCACTGGAGCGTCTGGGCGTTAAGGTGACGAAGCGCGTGGGACGACTGATGTTTGCCGATGTGCCCGTGGGTAGCCTCAAGGCCCTGGGCGAGCTGGAGTGCCTGCAGCTGGTGGACACGGGTAGCAAGGGCGAACTGTACAACCATAAGGCCAGAGAGGCTTCGTCGGTTGCCCTGGTGCACAACACGCCTGTAGTGGGTGGTGCTGCCGACCTGACGTACAGGGGTAAGGACGTCATCGTGGCCGTCATAGACCAGGAGATTGACCCCGGTCACCCCGTCTTCTACGATGCCCAGAAGAAGTCGCGCATCCTCCAGTACAAGCTCAGGGTTAGGGATGAGGAGAGTGAAAAAATAATGGTGGACAACACGTATACGCCCGAGACCATGGACAAGATAGTGGAGGAGTCTAAGGGCATTGAGTTGGTGAAATATGGCCATGGCACGCACGTGGCTGGTACGGCAGCTGGCTCGACAGACGTATTCACGGCCCAGAACCCCTTTAAGGTGGAGTATGGCATGGCTCCCGAGGCCGACCTGTTGTTCTACAACTACCCTGAAGAGGATACGGATGTGCTGGAGGCCATTACCGATGCCTTCCAGAAGGCCGACGAGATGGGCAAGCCTGTTGTTGTGAACATCAGTATTGGTGCAACGTCGCCTATACAGGACGAGTTCGGCACCTTCAACCTGGGCATGGAGGCCATGTCGGAGGCTATGGACATGCGAGGCAAGATTGTGTGTGTGGCAGCCGGCAATGAGGCCGAATTGCTAATGTCGTTCCAGGCCGAATGCGACAAGCCTGTCAAGGATGGCGAGTGGACGCTTCAGCAGAAGGTTAGGGGTGCCAATTATGCTATAGAACAGGAGATGTTCGGCATGAAGTTCTACGGCAGCGAGACGGCAGGCATTACTTTGTACAACGACAGCCCCGAAGAGTATGCCGTGAAATACTTCCTGAAGGACATGGAGGGAAAGACCATCGTGGAGATGCCCATGTTCTTCTACGACCCCAATACGCCCGTCAACGAAAAGACGGAGGAAGGCGTGACTCCATCGGGCAAGAATTATCAATACCAAGTATTGCAGTCAATATTCCCCTTGAAGAATGGTCACTTCGTCAATGTTGCCAGTTTCAAATACTTGATGGAAGTGCCCTTCTACGTGGAGGCTGAAATATACACCAAGAGCCAGGGCATGAAGATTAACGGCGTGGCTAATCACTACGCCTTCAAGGAGGCTGAGGGCTACGTGAAGCCCAGCAACGAGTGCAGCCTTAGCATGTGGGGAAGTAGCGAGCACGTTGTTGCCGTGGGCGCATACAACAGCCGCAAGACCATAGAAATCAATGGAGACCCCAACATGTCGGTTCCCGTTGTTGAGGGTGAGCTGGGTGCCATCTGCGACTTCTCGAGCTTCCGTTCTCCTGTCTTTGGCCGTCCACGTCCCGACGTGCTGGCTCCCGGTGCAGAGCTTGTTTCGGCCTACCACAACGGCTATGACGAGAGGTATCCTTCTGCCCACCTCGCAGCCATGATTGCTTTTAATGATGCGGTATACGGTTTTGGCGGCATGGGTGGTACCTCGATGGCAACTCCCGTTGTGACCGGCACCATTGCCCTGTGGCTGCAGGCTAACCCCGAGCTGACACTGGACGACGTGCGCGACATCCTTTCCAAGACGAGCACCTACGATGACTTCTGCAAGGCTCAGCCCTACCGCAGCGGCTATGGCAAGATTAACGCCAAGGCTGGCCTGGACTACATCCTGTCCCAGTCCACCGGCATCGATGCCCTGCACAATGAGGCTCCCTCTGCGACCAAGTACGTTGGCAAGGATGGCACCATCGTCATCAAGAAGGGCAACGCCAAGTACAATGTCATGGGAGAAAGAGTGAAATGATTTCACTAATTGATAATTGAGAATTGATAATTGAGAGTTGATGTGATGATTTGATTTCCAATGTCACTTTAGTTTCGGGTAGATTTTTCAAAGTTTCCGAAGGTTCAAGGAGCGCAGCGACGTCCTCGAAAATACATTCAGCCCGTTTCGGGTAGATTTTTCAAAGTCCGATTTATGGTTGGATTTAAATCTATCTCTAAAATCAAACCTTGAATATCTACCCTAAACATTTTAGAACGATTTCATGGAGGCGTCGCTATGCTCCTTGGAATCGGACTTGGAAAATCCACCTGAAACCTAAGGAACTTAAAAACAGGTTAAAATAGTTCTTCTATCTTTGATAGAATTAACATAAATCTTTGATAAATTTACCCTGAACAACAAGACGGTATTAAGGACGATCAATAATGAGAAAGCTAACTATGTTTTTTGCCTTCGTGGCGCTGTGCATGGGCTTGCTGTGCTCGTGTAAGGATGATAATGAGGTTGTCTCTGCTCCCGAAGCGGAGGGGCCTGACTATCTGGTGATGATGTATGCCGTGGGTGGCGGTAACCTGGACGACGGTATCATAGGTAACATCATGCAGGCGCTGGACGAGGGCTGCGACGAGAGGGTGAAGATGACCTTCGAATATAAGTTGTCGGACTCGCTGCAGCACAAGGCTGAGTATAAGGACTTTGAAGGTACGCGTCGCTTTACGGCCGATGAGAACAGTCACCTGAAGGGGCAGTTCCTGTCGATGACGAATTGCTACCCCACCCTGGACGAGAAGGAACTGCCGGGCGTGGTGAGCAAGATCAGGTCGGAGCGCATTGGCGATGCCAAGTACGACATGTCGTGCAAGGAGGCGCTGGCCGGCTTCATAAAGTGGAGCAAGGAGAAGTATCCCAAGGCCAAGCACAGAATTCTCGTCGTGAGCAACCACGGGGGGGCATGGAGCATGGTGTGGGATGGCATGAAGGATACGCGTGCCGTCTTAAACGATGACAACCTCAAGGATCCGGATCTGCCTTCTGACTGCAAGGGCAAGAGCCTGAGCGTGCAAGCCCTGGCAGACGCACTGATGGATGGCGGTGACGTGGACGTGATGTACCTGGATGCCTGCTTGATGAGTACCTACGAGAACCTGTATGGCTATGCCAAGGGCGTGAAGTATGTGCTGTCAGCTTTCGAGACTCAGCCTGGCATTGGTGGTGACTACCGTGTGCTGACCAAGCTGCTGAAGATAGCCGGCCATGACGAGGAGAACATGGTGAAGGCCTTGAAGAAGTATGTGGACTACTGTAACGACGACGGCTGGTGGGGGTCGAACAACCCATACTGCACTGACCTGGGCTTGTACAACCTGTCGAAGCTGGGACTGCTGACACCGGTACTGAAGAGGTTTACCGACACGCTGGCCGAGCTGTATGAAAGCAACGCTGAGTTTGACTGTGTGAGCCCTGAGTACCCTGCCCTTGGCGACACGTATGCGCCCTACATTCGCAAAGCCATGACCGAGTGCCTGGTTTCCCACGGCGACAACACCATCCCCGTTGACTCCGTACCCAAAACTATTGCAGGCCTTATGAAGGATGACGGCGTCAGACTTTTCTCTAAAAATAAATTCTATGCCATCGATGTCATCAAGTGGATAAGATTTGCTCAGACGGACGCCGCGAAGTATGCTTACGAGAATCTGCCCAAGGAATGGGCTGAGGTGAAGAGGCTTATCTACAAGATGAACTATGCTTCTTACTCGCTGATGAACCTCCTGACAAGAGTTGCCATCTATCTCCAGGATGTTGGTTTGAGAGGCAATGACAATCCCTTTGTACGGATATACTACGATATGATGACTGCCCTGAAGGATATGGCATACATCAAGTGTACCAAGTCACCGTCGGACGATAAGCCCTACCAAGCCTGTTCGCCTGGTGTATATCTGGTTCCCCTAAACGACCTGTATTATTGCGAGCAGAACAAGAGTATGGTGAAGTATGTACCTACCCATGAGGAGGCGCTGCGCTACTACCAGAACACGGAGTTTGACAAGCAGGTGGGCTGGAACCGCGTGCTGCGCCTGCTGGACGTCTTCCCCTCGGCCATGACCAACACCATGCGCGACTACGAAGGTTTGCTGGAGCCTGCCAAAGATCCGGCAGAAGAAGAGAACGAAGAAGAGGAGTAAGACGATAATGGTGTGATATTTGTGGTCGAAAAATAAATTCTACGATGATGAGAAAACTTTTCTTGAGCTTGGTCCTTGTTAGTTGGGCCTTTGTGTGTGGCATGGCACAAAAAAGTACTGTGCAGAAGATGATGGACGAGAGCCGGAACAATCCCAAGGCAGCGTATTTCCTTGACATCCTGACAGGACGCTTTGGCGGACGACTCATTGGCTCGGATGCCTTCGAAAACGCCCAGCAGTGGATGATGCGCGAGTTTAAGAAATGGGGGGTGGATGTGCGGCTTGAGGAGGTCGGCGAACTGCCCTTCGGCTTCAACCGCGGTCCTTGGTTTGGCCGTGCCATTGGTGCGGAGGAGTTCGGACTGCGCGACCTTCACTTTGTCACTCCCTCCTATACCAGTGGAACACACGGCATACAGATGGGGCACGTGGTGCTCGAACCCAAAACGGAGCAGGAACTGGAGAAGATGAAGGGTACGCTCAAAGGTGCCTGGGTACTCATCTCGGGCACCAGCAACGGCATGGCCATAAGCAGATCGCCCAAGATAGAACAGATACGCAACAACATCAAGGCCGAGAACAAGGAGATTGCCGAGCGTAATGCCCAGAAGCGCCGTGAGGCATACCAGAATGGTACGTCCTACGTGCCAGAAGAGATACGCGAATACCCTGCGCTCTTCTACAAAGAGATGGTCGAGGCAGGCGTACTGGGCTTCATACAGAGTTCCAAGGTGCCTCTTACCGCCCTTTACGACCGCGATATGATTGACGAGAAACTGGTGACCGACTTTGACAGCCTGCCTACCATTCCGGACATTAAACTCGATGAATATCAGTACAACATCATTAAGAAACTGGCCCAGGAACGTCGTCGCTTCTGGCTCGAGTTTGACATTCGCAACCACTTCAAGCTGGGACCCGTCAAGTACCACAATCTCGTGGCCGAGATCAAAGGCACGAAATACCCCGACGAATATGTCATTGCCTGTGGACACCTCGACGCCTACGATGCCGGAACCGGTGCCGTGGATTGTGGCACAGGCATCACCCCCTTGCTCGAGATGGCACGCCTGTTGGCAGTTTCGGGAGCTAAGCCCAAGCGTACCATACGTTTCGTTGCCACGGCCGCCGAGGAGTTTGGCATCTGGGGAGCAAATGGCTATTGCCTTCAGCATAGTAAGGAGCTCGACAAGATATGCTGTGTCTTCAACCGCGACTATGGCATCGAGCCTCCCGTGGGAGTGAGCGTCCCCGATTGCATGTACGACGATTTTGTCAAGGTGAGCCAGCCTCTTGTGGAGACTTCCACCGACCAGTGGCCTTTTGCCGTCAGTCGTGGCAAAGCACAGCGCAAGCCCACCCGTCTGCAAAGCTCTGACTATTCCGCCTTTGCCATGCGTGGTGTCCCCACCGTCGATTTCACTTGCAAGGATGTCTACGGCCTCAACTTCACCTACGGAGAGATATGGCACACCGAGCGTGACATCCTCAACAAGCAGAATGGCGACTACATGCAGCGTACGGCCCTCGTCACTGCCATCGAACTCCTCGGCATTGCCAATCTCGACCACCTGCTCTCACGCCAAGGTTTCTTCGAAAGCGAAAGCAAATAGCAAGTAGTCGCCTACCCATACGAGAAAACCTCTCCAATTGTTGATAACCAACATATTGGAGAGGTTTCTTTTGGTGCCCGGAACGGGACTCGAACCCGTACGGCCGGTATGGCCAAGGGATTTTAAGTCCCTCGTGTCTACCAATTCCACCATCTGGGCAGCCTTATCGGATGCAAAGGTACGAAAAAAAGTTCATAGACAGAGGGCATCGTTCGTAGTTTTTTGTTTTTTAGGCAAAAAAACGGGGAAGAGCATGCACTTTTCTTCTTTTGATGCACGAAAAAGGCAGGTGTGAGGGCTTAGCGCTGCACCTTTACGCCGTAGTAGTAGACTTCGAAGGCATCGTGGGCATAGCCGTTGGTGTCGACCTTGAAGCTGCTGCCGTGGGCACCCTTGACCTTCTGTCCCATGTAGAAGACGTTGAAGGCGTCCTTGGTGTAGCCTTCACCCAGAATCTTGAAACTGCTGCCAGAGGCGTCGGCGATGAGCTGACCGCGATAGTAAGCACTGAAGGCATCCTTGGCATAGCCGTCGGTGAGGACCTTGAAGCTGCCTACCGAGGCCTTCTGGAGCTTGTTGCCGAAATAGTAAACATCGAAGGCGTCACGACCGTAGCCGTAGCCCAGGTCCTTGAAAGAAGACGAGTTGGCACCCTTGACATAGCACCCGTCGAAGTAGACGCCGGAGTTGGTGACGAGGTATTCGGCATGGTAGGGGCGTCCGTTGTCGTAGTAGTGGTCGTGACCGCGACCGTTCACGGTTTCGCTCGAGCTGATGTGATCGTGGCCGCGACCGGCGTTAACCTCCCCTTGCTGTGGATGACCAGCGTCGCCAATGAGGCGGAAGGAGCGTGGATCGACGAAGCGGAGCAGCTGTCCGTCGAGGTAGACGTTGGAGCGGTCCTTGGCATATCCGTAACCGAGAATCTCGAAAGAGCTGGCGTCGGCCTGTGGAATGACCTTGCCATCGAACATTGCCTTGTTGCCTCTGACGCTGTAGAGGGACTGGTATCTTTGAGCACTCAGGGTGGTGGTGAGGGTGATGAGCATCATGGCCATCATTGCCTTGCGAAAGTTTGTCATCATAATCGTACTGTTTTTTGGTTTTCCTAGTGCAAAGATAGGCATTTTTTGCCTGCACGCAAAGTGAAAATCCCTATTATGGAGCGGAAAAACCTCCTTTTTTTGCGTACAAATGCCCCGTTTTGACTTTATATTTGGCATTTCTCTCGTTTATTCGTACCTTTGAGCTGCGCTCGAAAGTACTTTCGCTCGGAAATGACCAAATATATTTGGCATTTCTCTCGCTTATTCGTACCTTTGAGTTGTGCTCGAAAGTACTTTCGCTCGGAAATGACCAAATAAATTTGGCATTTCTCTCGCT
>JAKSLN010000102.1 GCA_024401165.1 Bacteroidaceae bacterium | reverse complement strand
TGTTTTTAGACTAACTAAACTGGCGATGCGCCACTCAAAACCTAAACTATAGAATGTCTATGGAGGCGGTGCAGAGTTGCAGTACAACCGCAAGTTCAACAACAAGGGCCGCAACCTTACCATCCGCCTCAACGGCAACTACACCGAGGGAAAGAACCAAAACATTTCGGCCGCCAACATCACCTATAATTCTTTAGGTACGATGCGCCAGAACAACCGCTACTACAAGACACCCTCAATGAACGGCAACATGGGAATACAGTTGACCTACAACGAGCCCATCGCCGACCGCACCTATCTGCAATTCAGCTACCGTTACAACTACAGTTACAACAAGAACGACCGTCAAGCCTTCGTCTACGAATCCGATGCCTACCGCGACCTGAGTCAGAGTATCCAGGCCAATCGCTACGACATAGCGGCTGTGCTGGAGTTCATGGAGAAGGCCAACTACATGCTGCGCGACACACTCGAGCTGAGCCAGTTCTCCGAGTACCGCAACTACAACCAGACCATCAGCGCACAGTTCCGCCAGGTACGCGAGAGCTATAACTTCAGCATCGGCATCGACGCCTACCCCCAACACACCGTCCTCAACTACAAGTACATGGGCAAGGAGTATCCCGAGGTAGAGCGCAGTGTCTTCAACATAGCCCCACGCGCCAACCTGCGCTGGAACTTCGACAAGCACACCAACCTGCGCCTGCGCTATCAAGGACGCACCTCGCAGCCCTCAATGACCAACCTGCTCGACATCAAGGACGACTCCAACCCGCTGTACATCTCAAAGGGTAATCCCAACCTGAAGCCATCCTTCTCGCATCAGGTGAACTTCAACTTCAACGGCTACAAGCCCGAGCCTCAGCGCGGAGTATGGGTTTGGGCGAACTTCAATACCACTCAGAACAGCATCTCGAACAAGACGACCTACGACCCCGTGACCGGTGTACGCACCACCATGCCTATGAACATCAACGGTAACTGGAACACGGGCGGCGGCGTAGGTATGAACACGGGCATCGGCGAAAAGAAGCTTTTCAATGCTGGAGCCAACGCTGGCATGGGCTATAGCCACAACGTGGGTTTCTACAACAACGTGGCAGAGGGCAACGTAGACGACCTAGACATCAAGTCCATCACTGGCAACATGTGGGCCAACGGAGGTGCCAACGCCTCGTTCCGCAACGACTGGTGGTTCATCGAGGTGAACGGCGACCTCAACTACGGGCATATCCGCAACAACGTTAACCCCCAAGGCAACCAGGACACCTACAACTTCTCCTATGGAGGCAAGGTGCAATGGACGGCTCCTTGGGGCACACAGGCCGTGACGGACATTCGCATGGTAAGCAGACGAGGCTATTCACAGGCCAACATGAACACCAACGAGTTGTTGTGGAACGCCTCCATCTCGCACTCCTTCCTCCAAGGCAAGGCACTGACACTCAAGGCCGAGGTGTTCGACATCCTACACCAGCAGACCAACATCAGCCGCCAAGTCGACGCCTTCTCTCGTCGCGACTCACGCAACAACGCCATCTACCAGTACGCCATGCTCAGTGCCATCTTCCGCTTCAGTGTATATGGCGGCAAGAATACCATGGGCACTGACAAGGAGAAGAAATAAGGCAAGAAAAGAAAGTAAGAAAAAAGGGGAATCAATCCGTTTCACGTTCGAAGGATTGATTCCCCTATTTAGTTTTGAAGTCTCTTGACCTATCAATCGAGGTGGAAAACCTCCTTGATGGGGATGGTGACGGGCGAATGGTCAGGATTGGTCTCCATGATGTCGGCCATCATGTCCCACCAACGCTGCGTAATCTCATCCACGCCATTCGACGTGTCCTGGGTGCTACTGGCACCATCGGCAATCTCCTGATACCCAAACAGGATGTTGGTCTCCTTGTCCCAATAGATGCTGTAGTTGCTCACACCTGCATCCTTGATTTGTTTCTTTAGTTCGGGCCAGAGCGCAGCATGGCGTTTCTGGTATTCTTCCTCACAGCCAGGCTTGAGGAACATCTTAAAGGCAAAACGTTTCATACGTTCTTTGAGGTTTTGAGGTTTTAAGGTTATGAGGTTATACGTCAAACCGCATAATTAGCATGGTCTCGTCTTGGGCAGATTGAAGACATCCTGCACCTCCTTCATAGCCTCATCGGTCATGCCATCGGGCTCGCTGCCCATGGACTTGGCACACATGTAGATGTTGGCAGCCTTGCAGAGCACGTCGGTCTGGTCAAAGGCATCCATGATGTCGGTGCCAACGGCCACGGTTCCATGCTTCTCCCACAGCACAACGTCGTGGGTCTTGATCTGTTCGAGCGTAGCCTCGGCCAACTCGACAGAACCGGGCAGACCGTAGGGTACGATGCCAATGCCGAGGGGGGCGAAGGCGAGCGTCTCAGGAATCATGGACCAGAGGACGCGAGTCATCTCATCGCCCCTGAGGAAGCGCTGGATGTGCGACATGGCAACGAGTTCGATGGGATGGGTATGTAGCGTTGCTTTATAGGTGCTTCCACTTCCCAGCAGATAGTCCTGCAGAGCCAGGTGGCTGGGGAGTTCGCTGGTTGGGATGACGGGCTCGTCGGCGATGATTTCGTAACTGGCGCAGTCGTCGCAGATACGAATGATGCTACCGTTCTGCATAGGCCAGCGTGCCAGGTCGCGCATTCGCTTGCCTGTTCCTTTGGCATAAAAATACTTACCTTTCAGGTTGGGAAGCACCATGCCAATCTGCTTTACGGGTGCTATGGCGGGCATGGTTGCCCAAGAATCGTCGGCAAATTCAGTCACGTTGACCGTGATGTTGCCGCCATTACGCTCGGCCCATCCCTTCTGCCACAGGTAACCGGTTACCTCGGCAACGTCATCAATTACTTGTTTTAGGCCTGTTCGACCGTCTAATATAGATTTCATTTTGCGGTTATTCGGATTTCTGGTTATATGGTTAGTCGGTTATTCGACTATTCAACTAATCGAGTACTCTATTTTTCGAACATTCGGTTGCACGGTTAGATGTTTCCGTATCGTTCCTTCGTTATCTCATCGAGCGATTTACCACGGGTGTTGGGGGCACCGATGACACCTACGACAAGGGAGACGATCAGCAAGGCGATCATACACCATGCTGCCAGGATGAAGCCCTTGCCACCATCATAGATGAAGGTGAAGGCGAGACCCCACGCGGCACTAAGGCCACGCACCACGAAGAACATCAGGCCCTGGGCTCCGGCACGGAACTTGGCGGGGAAGAGTTCGCTACCCCACAGGGCATAGAAGATCTGCACGGATACGCCGCCATTGACACCCCACAGGATGACGAAGGCCCACAGCGTACCGATGTCGTTGACACCGATGGTGACGATGAGCAGCCAGGTGGCGAGTGCGGCCAGCAGACCAAAGATGTAGAGGGCCTTGTGGCTGACACGGTCGATGATGAACGACACGCCGAAGGTGATGACTACGACGGTGGCCCACTGGATGCAGTTCATCCAGTTGGAATATTCGTTGCTGACACCGCCTGCCGTTTCGCAGATATGGGGCGAGAAGAAACCCATTACGCTAGCCACGAGGTTCCACGTCAGGTAGATGGCAGCCAGGAAGATGGCAGTTCGCACGGCTGTCTTGTTGGAAAACAGCACCTTGAACGACTGGATAAGGCCGGTAGACTCGCCCTTATCCTTGGCAGCAGCCTTGTTAGCCTCGAACTCAGCACTCTCCTCGAGCTGGCGCTGAAGGGTCCATGCGATGAGGGCCACGACAAAGAGGGTGAAGAAGACGAAGCGCGAGCTGAAGACTTCGACTGCCGGACCCGCAGCATCGCTGCCCAACACGGCATTTGCCATCCATTCCACGCCACCATACAGATAGCCACCGGGGGCAAAGAGCATACCCATAAGGAGGATAATCATGGGGCCGAAGCCCCACGACATCTGCGAGATACAGATGTTGCGTCCGCGGTTATGAACCTCGCTGCTCTCGCTGATGTAGGTCCACGAAGCGGGAACGCCGATGCCGACGGAGATGCCGGTAATGAGGAAGCCCGCCAGCAGCATGGGGAAGTTGACGGACAGCATCACGATGAGCACTCCCAGCATGTAGACCAACAGATTGTAGGTGAAGATGAACTTGCGACCGAACTTATCGGCCAGCACACCACCCACGATGGCGCCGATGGCAGCACCCAGTGCGTTGGCACTCAATGCATTGATCCAGCCAAGGTGCATCTCGGAGAGCCCCAGATAGTTTTGCCACAGCGTGATGCCGCTGCCTCCAGCCACGATGGCACCTGCATCCAGATAATTATTCAAAGACACCGCGAGGGTGCTTTTCAAACTTCCTTTTGCCATATCAACGCTTGCTTGTCACTTCTGCCACATACTTGTCAATCTCCTGAATGAAGCTCTGACCAACGGGAACGTTGTTGCGGAGGCAGAACTCGTCGTAGACAGCCTGCCAAGGCATGGCCTTTTGCTCCTCGATGAGCGCCAGCACCTTGTATCCTTCGCCGGCCAGTTCAAGCTGGCTGATGGTTTCACGGGGTTCGAGCAGGGCGCGCAGCATGCACTTCTGAGCGGCACGGCTACCGATGACGTAGGCACCGATGCGGTTGATGCTGCCGTCGAAGAAGTCGAGGCCGTAGTGAACACGGTCGAGGGCACCAGCGCGCACGATTTCGCTGAAGAGATCCTGAGTGGGGTCGTCCATGATGGTCACATGGTCAGAGTCCCAGCGAACGGGACGGCTTACGTGAAGCATTAACTCGTCGATGAAGGGCAGCACGGCGCTTACCTTGTCAGCAGGACTCTCGGTGGGGTGATAATGACCCGTGTCGATGGTCAGCAGCTGACCGTTCTTGGCAGCATAGGCCGTGTAGAAGTCGTGACTTCCAACGGTGAAGCTCTCCAAACCGATGCCGAACACCTTACCTTCGATACAGTCCTTCATCATGGGCTGCTTCTTCTCAAAGATCTCATCAAGCGACTGCTTCAGAAGGTTGCGATAGAGAGCGTGGTTGACGCTGACGTCCTTGCAACCGTCGTGGACCCAAAGGTTCATGATACAGGGATCACCCTGCGCCTCACCCATGGCATTGGCAATGTCGCGGCAGCGCTTCGTATGCTCTACCCAGAAGCCGCGGATGGCATCGTCGGGATTGGCCAGCGTGAGGTTACCACTCTTGGGATGTGAGAACGAGGACGAGTTGAAGTCGAGCAACGTGTTGTTCTCCTTGGCCCACTCTATCCAGCTCTGGAAATATTCTACCGTCACCTCGTCGCGGTCGACCACCTTGCCCTGGAAGTCACCGTAGATCTCGTGAAGATTGAGACGGTGGCTGCCTGGTATGAGACTCTTGGCCGTGAGAATGTCTTGACGCAATTCGTCGATGTTGCGTGCGGCGCCAGGGAAATCGCCCGTGCTCTGGATGCCACCGCTCATGGCACCAGCCTGCACCTCAAAACCCTTGACGTCGTCAGCCTGCCAGCAATGCAGGCTGAGGTGGAAGTTCTGCAACTGTTCCAACACCTTTTCGGTGTCAACTCCGATCTCGGCATAGCGCTCTTTCGCAACGGCGTATGCCTGGCTAATTAGTTCTGTTTTCATAGTTTATCTTAACTGTTTGAATTTTTCGTATGCTTCTTCCCATTCAGGAGTCTGATTGGGTTGGTAGGTTACAGTCTCGACGCTGCGAGCCGAGATGGCACGCATGTCCGTCAAGCTTTGTACGTCGCCCCCGGCACGTATCTGCAAGAGGACATTGCCCAAAGCCGTGCCCTCAGTAGGTCCGGCAATGACGGGCAGACCGGTGGCGTCGGCCGCCATCTGCATCAGATAGACATTCAGGCTGCCGCCGCCGATGACGTGTAGGTGTTCTATCTTGACATCCGAGAGGTTGCGGAGCAACTCGATGACCTGACGGTAGCGCAGGGCCAGGCTGCGGAAGATGCAGCGGATGTAGTCGGCAGGCGTTTCGGGTTTGTCTTGGCGAGTCTGTCGGCAATACTCGTCGATGGCCTGCGTCATCTTCTCGGGATGAGCGAACATCTCGTCATCGGGGTTGATGAGACCGTCGTACTGGCTCTCGAGGCAAAGTGCGCTGAGTTCGCCGACGTTCTTGGGCACCTTCTTGAAGTCCTTACGCGACTGCTCCAGCAGCCACATGCCGCAGATGTTCTTCAGGAAGCGCGTCGTGCCATCCACGCCACCCTCGTTCGTGAAGTTCTGCTTGCGGCTCTCCTCGGTGATGATGGGCGTCTCGCTCTCGATGCCCAGCAGCGACCATGTGCCACAACTCAGGTATGCGTAGTTCTTGTCCTGGGCAGGCACACTGGCAACGGCTGATGCCGTGTCGTGACCAGCCACCGCTACGACGGGAATATCGCCCAGTCCCGTGGCACGCTTCACCTGCTCGGCCAGGGTGCCAATCAGCGTTCCAGGCATTGTCATCGGACCAAAGTTCTTACGGGAGAGGTTGACGAAGCGAAGCAGTCGCTCGTCCAAGTCGCCCGTCTTCGGGTTGAGCATCTGGCTCGTGCTGGCCACCGTATACTCACAGATGCACTTGCCGGTAAGCAGGTAGCTCAGGGCATCGGGGATGAACATCACCTTGTCGGCGGCGTTCAGCGCGGTGATGCCCGTACGACGCATGGTATCCAACTGGAACAGACTGTTGAAGGGCATGAACTGGATGCCCGTATTTTTATACAGCGCCTCGGCATTCATGTGAACGCGGGTGAACGCCTCGATGCTGCCGTCCGTATGGGGATCGCGGTAGCAGAAGGGCATGCCCACGAGCTGCCCCTGCTTGCCAAAGAAGGCAAAGTCGCAGCCCCAGGTATCTATGCCGATGCTCTCTATCTTGACGCGCTGCTCGGCAACCTTCTTCAGGCTCTTCAGTATTTCATTGTACAAATAGGGCAAATCCCAGAAGACGTGCCCTGCCATGGGAATCTGTGGATTGTCAAAACGAGTCCACTCCTTCATTTCAACCTTCTCTCCATCGAACGTTGCCAAGATGGTACGTCCACTTGTTGCTCCTAAATCGACAGCTAAATAGTTTTTCATGTTTTCCGTGGTTTTTTGAGTTTTCGAAGACAAATATACGGATTTTTGCGCACGGAAGCCCCTTTTTTCAGAAAAAAAACAATAACTTTGTAAAAAAATAAAGAAAATATGGAGTTGAAAGGAAGTTAGCGACTCCCAAGAACTCCCCAAGAACTCTCACGCTTATGAGACTCGGAATAGATTGTTTTATACCTTTCGAGAGTGAAGAGCAAGCCAGCCAGACCATCGAGATGCTGCAGCAGGAACCTCTCGTTGACTGCATTCATCAACTGGAGGAAATACCCCACAGCACCAAGTGCATACGCTATATTGGCGAGACGGCCAAGGCACCTTATACCCTCATCTACACCAAGACGTGGACGCTCAAGATGGGTTATCATGCCCTGGAGCGATGGATCAGCATTGCCAGCGACACGCAGGCTACCCTAAGCTACGCCGACCACTACACGGCGCCGCACACAGTCGGTCCGGAGGGCGAGGTGCAGGAGGGCGCACCCGTCCAGCATCCCCTAATCGACTATCAGTTGGGCAGCATCCGTGACGACTTCGACATGGGTTCCGTCCTGCTCATTCGCACGGCCGACCTCCACGAATACCTGGAGCAGATTGGCACCCACAACTACCAGCACGCCGGCCTCTACGACTTGCGCCTCTTCCTCAGCCGCAAGCAACTGCCAGTCCACATCAACGAGTATCTCTACACCGAGGTGGAGACCGACCTGCGCAAGAGCGGCGAGAAGCAGTTCGACTATGT
>JAKSLN010000101.1 GCA_024401165.1 Bacteroidaceae bacterium | reverse complement strand
ATCAGCTATGCCCAGACGGGGCAGAGCAGCACGACGAACAGCCTTGGCATGCGCGAGATGCAAGCCATGGCATACGAGGCGCGTAACAAGAGGTACCTGCTCATCAAGGCTCCGCCCGCCAGTGGCAAGAGCCGTGCCCTGATGTTCATCGCCCTGGACAAACTGGAGCACCAGGGCATACGGAAGGTGGTGGTGGCGGTGCCGGAGAAGAGCATCGGCCGCTCGTTCGCCAACACCGATCTGAAGAAGTTCGGCTTCTTTGCCGACTGGAAGGTGCCCCCTTACTTCAACCTGTGCGACGTGGGTGGCAACGAGCAGGACAAGGCGGGAAGGTTTGTGGAGTTCTTCCGTGGACAAAACCATGCCAAGGTGCTGGTGTGCGCACATGCCACCCTGCGCAACGGCATGAAGGAGTTGCACGATGACGAGTTCAACGACTGCCTGTTGGCCATCGACGAGTTTCACCACACCAGCGCCGATGCGGACTCGGGGCTGGGCGACATCGTACGTCGAGTAATCAATAACTCTACCGGCCATATTGTGGCCATGACGGGCAGCTACTTCCGTGGCGACGGCGTGCCCGTGCTGCGTGCCGAGGACGAGGCGAAGTTCTACCCCGTGACCTACAACTACTATCAGCAGTTGAACGGTTACAAGTACCTGAAGAACCTGGTGCTGGGCTACCACTTCTACCACGGCTCGTACGTGGAGCACATCGGCGAGATACTGGACACACGGCGCAAGACCATCATCCACATTCCGAGCGTCAACTCGCGTGCGTCGAGCGGGTCGAAGTACGAGGAGGTGGCCGAGATAATGAAGCGCATAGGCGAGGTGGAGGAGAAGGATTACCAGACGTGTGTGTATAAGGTACGCACTCAGGACGGTCGTTTGCTCAAGGTAGCCGACTTGGTGGAAGACGACATCAACGAGCGCACCCGCATCCAGGCCTACCTGCAGAATATGAAGCGACCTGACGATATGGACATCATCATCGCCCTGGGCACGGCCAAGGAGGGCTTCGACTGGGCATGGTGCGAGATGTGCCTGACCATCGGCGTGCGCGGCTCGCTGACAGAGGTGGTGCAGATCATCGGTCGCTGCACGCGCGACAGCGAGGGCAAGGATACGGCCCGCTTCGTCAACATGATTGCTATGCCCGACGCCGAGCAAGCTGATGTGAAGGTGGCTGTGAACGACTTCTTGAAGGCCATCACGGCCAGCCTGTTGATGGAACAGGTGATGGCCCCGAGCTGGAAGTTCAAGACGGCTAAGGACGATGATGACGACGATGACGGTAACCCACTGGTGAACACCATTGTGGTGGAGGGGCTGAAACCGCTCTCGACGGAGAAGACGAAGATGATCATACAGCAGCAGTTGGACGACCTGCAGGCGGCTGTGCTGCAGGACGAGATGATGGTGCGCGCCGTCAGCGGTAGCACCACGGCCGAGAACATCACACAAAACATCATCCCGAAGGTCATCATGAAGCGCTACCCGGAACTGACGCCCGAGGAGGTGGAGGAGGTGCGCCAGCACTTCCTGCTGAATACGCTGGTGAAGGGCAACAACATCACGGACGACCAGGGCAACCCCGTCGACATCACACCGGGCATGATTCAGCCGCGCGAGGGTGACGAGCAGTCGTCAGAGGGCAACCGCCTTATCAAGTTGGCGAACAAGTTCATCAACATCGACAAGCTCTCCATCAACCTCATAGACACCATTAATCCCTACCAGAAGGCGTACGAGATAGTGTCGAAGAACGTGGATGCAGAGACGCTGAAGATTATCCAGGACACCATTGCGGAACAGAAATTCGACATGACGGTCGAGGAGGCCATCCGACTCTTCAAGGGACCGCTCAAGCAATGGGTGACTGAGCATGACGGACAGCTGCCCTCGCAGGATGCTGCAAACTTGCAGGAGCGCGAACTGGGACAAGCATACACCATCATCAAAAACCTGAAGATAAGGAGGATGATGGGGCTGGAGTATTAGAGGGGGCTTGACAACTATGGAGTGGCCAAAAGAACTATTAGAACTTTTTGACGATCCGCTGCTGGATGGCGTAAGACCAAAGGCTGCGGCTGTGACGGCAGATGACCGTACACAGAGAAAAATAGAAGAACTGCGCACATGGGTAGACGAGAATGGTCGTGAACCCGATGTGAACAGCAAGAATATCAAGGAGAAACTGCTTGCAGTGGCTCTGCGCACACTTAAGGAACAGGGACTATGGATGTAGATAAGGAACTGAACGAACTGTTTGGCGACCCGTTGCTGGACGTGAGCGACAAGGAACTGACGCTCTTCAATCTGCCCGCAGACATGAAGCGGGCGATGGAGGGTAGGCGCCTGCAACCTGACCATTATGCGCAAAGGAAAACCTGTGAGGACTTTCATCTGTACAAGTCGCTCTTCGAACAGGTGCAGCGTGAACTGAAGGAGGGGAGAAGGACCTTGATGCGTACCTCCAAGAGCGCGAATCTGGAGGCAGGACAATATTACGTGGTGGATGGCATGCTGGTCTATCTGCATTCTATCTTTGACAGAAGGCGGGCACGCAACGGAATGGCAGATGGGCGTACGAGGTGTATCTACGAGAACGGTACAGAATCAGACATTCTCCTTGAAACCTTGAGACGAAATGTGTTGCATGACGGCTATGCTGTGACAGATACCCAGGAGAACATCGACAACACTTTCGCGAACCAGCCGCTTGCGGAAGGCGACAGGTCGACGGGCTACATCTATGTGCTAAAGTCGCTATCGCCCGACCCTGAGATTGCAGGTGTGAAGGATTTGTATAAGATAGGCTTTACGGTAAACTCGGTCGAGGAACGTATTGCCAACGCAGAGAAGGAACCCACCTACCTGATGGCTCCTGTGCAGATAGTGGAGACGGTACAGATTGTGAATATGAACTCACACATCTTTGAAACTATTATGCACCAGGTGTTCAATGCCGTGCAGTTCCAACTGAAGGTCTATGATGAGGAGGGCAACCTGCATGTTCCAACCGAATGGTTTGTCGTTCCTCTTGAAATCATAAACCTTGTTATCCAAAAGATTGTAGACAAGTCGATAACGCAATACTCCTATAATGCTGAGCTGCAATGCCTTGAAAAACGTCTGACCAAGAAGGAGTCAACATTCAATACGGAGGGCCTAAAGGTGCTGACGCTGAATATCAAGGATTGTTATTTCCAAGAGATTCTGGACGGAAGGAAGACAAGTGAATATCGAGAAATTAAGCAAACAACCATCAATAAATACACCTATCTTGATGAGGCTGACGGCAAGCGGTACCTTCGTCGCTACGACGTAATCCGCTTTTATGTGGGTTATCACAAGGACCGTGATTCAGCCCTTGTCGAGGTAACAGACACGACTTGCACGAATGGAATCGTCGAATACAAGCTTGGGCGAGTGCTGGAACATGTTTCGGGTAAAAACTAACACGGATTATTCGCGCTTCATGACCTTCTCGCGGAACCAACGGAGGGCGTGGGGGAGGAAGAGGTCGTGGCCGGCGGCATTGAGGTGGGCGGTGTCGTTGGGACGCTGGAAGTACTGGCGTCGGAAGGATTCGTCGCGCACCTGGATGGGACTCTTGGAAGTGTAGTTCCAGAGGACGGGGATGCGGTTGCGGCGGCAGATGCGTCGTATGGCCTTGCAGACAGGTTTGAAGCCTGCTCCCTGGCAGTACCAGGGGGTGACGTAGCCGATGCGTGCGTTGGGACAGCGTTGGCGGACGTTGTCGATGAGGAGTTGGAGGCTGTCGCAGAACATGGCGAGGGAGTCGCGGCTGGAACCAATCTTGTCGGCATCGTTGTGTCCGCCGATGATGAGGACATAGTCGGCCTGCGGGTCAAGGAGGTGGGTCTTGGCCCAGAGGGCGGGTCCGAAGTTCCAGCGTTGACTGGGGTTGCGAGGGTTGAAGTCGTGTGTGCGGTCGAAGGCCACGCTGGCTCCGTTCTTGCCCAGGTTGTGGTAAGTGAAGCCGAGCTGCTGTGCCATCTTGCTATGCCAGGTCTCCTCCTGGGGGCGCTGGTGGTTCTGCACGTAAGAGTCGCCGATGACGTCGAGCGTCTGGGCCGACGTGCTGAGACAGAAGGCGAGGAGGAGTAGGGGGATGAGTTTCATGACGATATGTGTGGACCGTAGTTCAGTAAGTTGATGCTCAAATATGCTTGCCGCCGATGGCTTACTTCACAGGTGTGAGTTTCAGCAGGCCGACGGAGTTCTCGGGGAGGGTCATGGTGAACTGCTTCTGCACCTGACCGATCTGGCGGGTGTGGGGCACTACACGCTCGGTGTACTTGAACTGACGGGCGCCGAAACCGGGCCAGCGGAAACCACCGGGAGGCAGACCGCGGTCGCCACCACGTCCGGGAGCTCCACTACGGGCCGGTGCAGATGCGGCATTGGGGTCGACATAGCTGGAGTAGCTGTTCTGGTCGCCCTGGTTCTTGTGGGTGGTGTCGTGTGAGGTGATGAACTCGAACTGCGCGGTGTACTGGGTGGCGTTGTCGAGGCTGAGGGTGAGCGTCTTATCCAAGGCCTCGCTGTTGACAATCTTAAGGTAGATGGTGCCGGTCTGGGTATTGATGGTGGGAGACGTGAAGATGGTGCTGTCGGCTACCGCTCCGTCCATGACGTCGCTCATCAGGAGGGCGTGGTCGCCGCCCTCGGAGAAGAGGCGCTGGTAGTAATAGTTGCAAGAGCGCCACATGCCGCGGTTGTCGAACCAGATGAGGTTGGCGTCCCACTTGTTGAAGCCTTTCTTGCAGAAGAGCGGAGCGTAGGCGGCCATGGCCACCATGTCGGAGTTACGCTCCAGGCCAGTCCAATAGGCTGCCTCGGCCAGAGTGGAGGCGTAGGCATTGTTGGTGCCGTTGTTGGCAAACTCGCCTACGAAGACGCGGGTTGCCTTGGAACGGTCGTAGGCATGGCCCTCGTTGCCGCGCTGCTTGTCGGCGTTGTAGCGGTCGAGGTGGGTGTAGAACCATTTGTCGTTCTTGTAGTAGTGCTCGTCGACGTAGGTGTCAGCGTACTTGGCGTCGATCTCGGCGTAGTTGGCGTTGAACTCGCGTCCGGCATCAGCAGCACCGGCTGTGGAGACGATGACGATGTCGGGGTATTGTGCCTTGATGGCCTTGTACATGATGTCGAAGCGTTCCCAGAACTCCTTGCCCTGGTTCTCGTTGCCGATGCCAAGGTACTTGAGGTTGAAGGGGGCGGGATGACCCATCTGGGCACGCTTGGCGCCCCACTCGGTGTCGGTGGAGCCGTTGCAGAACTCGATGAGGTCGAGGGCGTCCTTGACGAAGATGTCGTGGAAGCGCTTGCGGTCGGCCTCGGTCTCGAGGGGAGCAATGTAGCTGTGGCGTGCAAACTGGCAGGTGACACCGTTGTTGAGCACGGGCAGGGGGGTGGCACCGAGTGCCTCGGCCATGAGGAAGTACTCGTAGAAGCCTACGTACTGCGACGTCCAGTACCCCCAATGGTTGCGGAAGCCCAGGCGCTCCTCGGGGTCGCCGATGCTGTTCTTCCAGAATACCTGTCCGAAGTAGTTGGGACCCTCGCTGGCGCATCCGCCGGGGAAGCGCATGAACTTGGGATGGAGGTCGGCCAGAGCCTGAAGGAGATCCTTGCGGAAGGGTCCGTTCTTGCCGTCGTTCCAGAGGGCCGACGACTCGGGAAGGAGGGTGACGAAGTCGAGGTAGAAGACGCCTTTCGCATCGGCCACGATGGCCAAGCGGCTGTCTTCGCTGCGCTCGGCCTTGAGCTGTCCCTGGAACTTCTTCCAGTCGGAAGGTATGCTGCTGAAGGTCAGTACGTTGGAATTTGCTTGTCCGTCCTTGTTTTCGAGATAGACCTTGATGTTACCATTGTACTTCTCACCCTGAAGGTAGAGGCCGAGGTCGTAGCTCTGGTTGGCCACGGCGGGGATGCTGGCTACCTGCGTATTATTAGAATAGGTGGCTCCGCGCTGCTTGGTGTAGGGGTTGATGCCGTAGCCGTTGGCTGCGATGCCGAAGCCCTGACCGGGGTCGGTGATGTCGAAGCGGACGCAGTACTGCTGGTAGCGGAGTTCGTCGTCGTACTGGTCGTTGGGATCGTAGTCGTAATAGCGAGTGAGTTGGCGCAGAGGGTGGTCGCTGACGGTGCGAGCGGTGCCTTGACTGCCTTGGCCCTTAATCAGGGTCCATCCGAAGAAGATGGTGTCGGACTTGGAGAACTCATTGTCGGGACCCTGGGGTACGTTGTAGGCCTGGAAGGAGTTGTTCTGGATGAGCTGGGCACAGATGCCTCCGTCGAGGGACTGGTTGATGTCCTCGAAGAAGATGCCGCTCAGAGTGGGACTGATGGTAATGCCCTTCTGGGCTGTAGTGAGGCTGACGGCGCGCTCCTGCTTCTTGGTGAAGCCCTTGAGCTGCAGCATCTTATCGGCCATGCGGTAGCCCATGAGTCGCATGCCCTCGGTGTTGAAGTGGAACTGGTCGCCGGTGGACTGGCAACCGAGGGAGGAGATGATGTGGGCGTTGGGCAGTACCTTGGGGAGGTTGGGCAGGATCTTATCGTTGAAGGCCCAGCACACGCCGTCCATCTCCTGGCTCTTCAGCTCGCCTGCCAGCAGGGGAATGTCCTGGGGCTTGAGCTTGAGGTCGCGGCAGAGGTCGTCGTAGATCTTCTTCACCTTGTTGGGCCATTCGGGATCGTCGCTGTTCGACTCGCCCTGATGGATGAGGATGCCCTTGATGACGCCGTCCTTCTGAGCCAGGCGTGCCATCTCGACGAGTCGCTGGTAGGGATTGCCGTCGTAGTGCTTGACGATGTCCTTCATCCAGTCGCGCTCGTTGTCGATGTACTCCTTGTAGGCGTCCTTGTCCCAAAGTTCGATCTTGGCACCGGCCACGGAGACGTTGATGACGCCGACGCGGTAGTCCTGGGGCATGTTCTCTATCATCTTACGACCGAAGAAGTCGACGGGACCCAGGTTGTTGCCCTCGCGGCAGATGGGGGGCAGGGCGGTGTACCAGTTGCCCTTGACGCGTTCGTAGCGTGGCATGTCGCAGGCTGCCATGAACTGGAAGCGGGGATCGTTCCAGTCCTTGTCCTGTTCGGCAGGTGTGGCACCGGCCTCCATGTTGGACTGTCCGAAGCAGAGGTAGATGTGGAACTTGGGGTCTTTCTTGGCTTGTGCCATCAGGGGCAGCAACACCACGAGGAGCGTGGCGATTCGTAAAAACTTCTTCATCGTATTTTGAGGTGATTCCTACATGAATAATTGGGGTTAGTCTATGAAGCGCTTGGCAAGGTCGCCGAAGCACTCGATGCGGCGGTCGCGGAGGAAGGGCCACCAGCGGCGTACGTTCTCGGAGCGCTGCATGTCGACGTCGATGACGACGTTCTCCTCCTGGTCCTTGCTGGCGCGGTAGAGGAGTTCGCCCTGGGGACCGGCAACGAAACTGCTGCCCCAGAACTGGATGCCGTTGGTCTGGCCGCTGGGGTCTGGCTCGTGGCCGGTGCGGTTGACGGTGATGACGGGAAGGCCGTTGGCTACGGCGTGGCCGCGCTGCACGGTGGTCCAGGCCTCGCGCTGGCGCTCCTGTTCCTCAGTAGTGTCGCTGGACTCATAGCCGATGGCGGTGGGGTAGATGAGCAGTTCGGCTCCTTGCAGGGCCATGAGGCGTGCTCCCTCGGGGTACCACTGGTCCCAGCAGACCTGCACACCGAGTCGGCCGACGCTGGTCTGGATGGGGTGGAATCCGAGGTCGCCGGGGGTGAAGTAGAACTTCTCGTAGTAGGCGGGGTCGTCGGGGA
>JAKSLN010000100.1 GCA_024401165.1 Bacteroidaceae bacterium | reverse complement strand
ACGCCGGGGGTATCGTCGGGAATACCCTCTATCGCGCTACTGGAAACTACCCAGGAACATTCAAAGGGTGCAGAAACACGGTTCTGAGCATCGCGGAAAGCACCCTGCTCAAAGACGAGTGTCCAAGTGCCTGGATTGCTGTTCTCTCCGACATTCTGACCATTCTCAACACCGGTCAACCAGGAGGGGTTGCAGAAGGTGTAGCTGCCATCGGCATTAACGGTATGGCTGCTCATGTAGCCCATGCGCGTAGAACCTTTCCTTAACTCGATGCGTGACCCGTCGCAACTGACGAGGGGTACATCGGCACGCGCCACAAAATACATATCGAGTTTGGTAACCGTCGTGCCACTCTTGAAGCCGCGGTTGCTGACCTTCGTAATAGCGAACTGCTCGGGTTTACGAACGGACCAGGTTCCGGTGAACGCCTCGTTGGTGTCGCCGTTGGGGGCAACGAAACTGCCGGCAGGAATGGTGAGGACGTAGTCGCCCTCCGTGGACAGTTGACCGCCGTAGAACTGGAACATGAGTGAGCCGTCTCGCGATGTATAGAAGGAATTGGGATAGACGGCCGAGGGGAAGTAGGTGCTGCCTGCTCCCGTCAGCAGGATGGTGCTGCCCGGAACTGCCTGGCACTCGGTTGAGAACTCGAGACTGAAACTGGCAACCAGATACTCCACGGAACTGCCAGAGGACTGGTAGTTGTTGCGTACGTCGACTATCGTGAACGTGCCAGATACAGCCTTTAGATTGCTGACGAGGAGAAAGAGCCCCACCAGCAAAAGACGTAGTTGTTTCATCATTGTCATTAATATACTGAATTCTTATTTCTTATTCTGTTCTATGAACGCTAAGTCGGCCTTTTACTTGACGACAACTTTCTTGCCTCCAACAACATAGATGCCGGCAGGAAGTGATCGCAACTGATGCTTTGAGGCTCCGGTCAGCACGCGCATGCCACTGAGCGAATAGACATCCATGCTGCGCTCCGAAGTTGGAGAGGAAACGGCATCGGCTCCCTCACGCTTCAAAGATGCCTTGGCAGCATTGATGACCTGACCCGTCTGCGAATCGATGAGGATGGCCACGGCATGGGCGTTGTTGAGGTTGAGGATGTTTTCCGGACATTTGCTTGAGAAAGTGGCCGAATAGGTCTTGCCTGACTCAAGGGTGGCGGGGAACAAGCCGATGGTGCCGTTGAAGGACTGGCCAATGACAGAGCGTGCCACATCATTGTGGACAACGGGATAGACCATGCTGCTTGAGTAGAGGCCGCCGGCTCCCCATTCGCCAAAGACGGGGTCTTCCAACGCACCGAAGTTGTTTTCCTGATAAGACACGATTCCGTCCTCAAGCATCACGACAAAGAGCGAGAGCTGCTGGTTGGCGGCATCGAGGGCGTAACGCACGCTGCTGTCGAAATGAACGAGCGACTCGTCCGCGCTGAGTGTGGCGGTGAAGTCGAGGTCGGCAACCGTCATCTGCTGCAACTCCTGGGTTACGATGTCATACCAAGCGGGATAGACGGGATGGGTGTCATAGGCCTTGTCGCCAACGGCTACGATGGGAATGTAGGCGTCGGGCGTGCGGTTAATGCGGGCCGAGGGAGCAGCAATGAGACCAAGGAACTGGGTATAGGCACTCAGTCCGCTGCCATAGGGGTCGCCGGTGTAGGTGTGGATGGAGATGGGGATGAAGCGGTCGCCAAAGGCCTTCTCGCACTTCTCGATGCCAAGGATGCCCTGAGGACAGTTGGGACAGTTGATGCCGGTCAACTCCTCCAGCACAACACGCTTGGTGGGTTCGAAGACGAGGTTGAAGACGGAGCCTTCGTAGACGCTCTTCTGACCATCGAGGACAACGTCGATGGAATAGGCATTCTCCTTGCCCTTCTGGAGCGAGAGGGGCTTAGCGAAGGTGAAGGCAAGAGGCTTGTTTGCCTCGAGACCGGCGTTATCGGTCCACTCCACACGTGAAACCTCTGCACCCTCTGCATCTTTGAGGACAAGCGTGGCGTTCTGCACCTTGCCTGCCTTCTTGAGGGTCAGTTGACCCGCAATCGTGATAGCATCTTGATTGACAACACGATTGGCGTTGCTGAAGCCAAGCGCATAGAGTTGGTCGCGCTCAATGAGCACGTTGTCAACGAAAATGGCGCTCTGGTTCATATTCTGATTGGCAAAGGCAATGTAAATGTTCTTGCCAGCCCACTTTGAAAGGTCGTATTCGTAGTGCGTCCACTCGCCAGAAGTCAGTTCTTCCGTTTGGCCGGGCGTCAGCTTGATCTGGTCAAGGAGCTGCGACAGGGAGCGCACATCCTCCATCCAGGCTGCATTAAGATAGGGAATCTCGAAGTCTTCCTCGAAGACGTAGACGTTGAGCACGTCGTTGGCCTTCCTCAGATAGTTCTGGGCGTCGAAGGAGAGGACGGTTCTGTCGGTTTCCGGAACGTGAATCTGCTGGGTCATCATCCAGTCGTCGCTCTGCGCAGCAGGGGTGTACATGGAATGAGAACCGGCAAACATGTTGGAGCGCGATGCGTCATCGGCCATGCCGAACTGCCAGGGGAAGTCCTTGTCATTGAAGAACCAGCCGAGCATCAGGTCGCTGGGTTGCTTCTGGTCGCCGTCGTAGCGCATCCAGTTGGCATAGCTCCAGGCAACGTCCTCGAAGTCGTCGGCAAAGAGAACGGACTCGTTGTCTGACTCGCGGACGTAGGTTCCATGGTAGGTGATCTCGACGCGCTCGTTGTAGCTACTCTCAGCCATGGAACAGTCGCAAACCGAACCGGCCTCCAGAACGACCTTGTACTCAACGCCGTCGTACAGGCTGACGGTGGAATTCGTGTACAGGAGTATCTGATTCATAGTCTCCTCCGTATTTCCTTGGGCAATGCTGAGCTGCGACACCACGCTTCCATCGTCGCAACGCTGGATGAAGGCATGGGGATTCTCCGTCAGCATAATGGGGCAGTCGAAGGCGAGGCGGATATAGGAACCGCCATCCAACTGACGCAGCTGGGAATGGTTCGCAGGTGTCACCTCAACCGACTTAACAGGACCATTGGCGCGACCAACATAGTCGACGCGGATTTCCTTGTTCGTACGCGAAGCGTCGTTGGCAACAGCAACGGCACCAGCATCCAAAACGACGTAATACTTTTCTCCTGCCTCAAGGGCGCGGGTGCGGAAGACGGCATTGACGGTCGTCAGGCTGCCGGCCTTGAGCTGAAGTCCCTGATTGCCGGCCGTAAGACCGTCCGACACCTTCGTGCCATCGGCCTTGTAGAGATGTACGTTCTTGCCCGTTCCGAGTACTTGCACACTACGTCCGAAGTTGATGGAGACGGTCGAGATCTGCGAGCAGACGCTGCCGTCGACGGGGGTGATGGTGTACTTGCTTAGCAGGTCGATGTTTTCGCATATTTCCTCGATGGGTTGATTTAAGTCCATGAAATAACTCTCGCCCAAAGGATCGGGATAGCTGACGAGGCGAGAACCGTCACCACTGATGCCAGCGATGGTTCCAGTGCGCCCAAAGCCAGTCTTGCTGCTAAAGTCGAAACCGTAATACTGTGAACAGATTTGAGACAGAGAAATCCAATGCTTATCCTGGAACAAGATTCGGAAATCACGCAAAGGACCGCCGATCTCGGGGTTGACGAAGAGAGTGCCAGCATTGTCAATCAAGCAGTTGGCAACATTCAGGTCAACATCTTCGAGCAACTCCAACTTACTCGTATTCAAATCGTAACGATAGGGAATGCCAAACTCGCGGAAGAACTGGCTGCCCTCGATGGGGGTGCGCATGTAGGCCATACCTGCCAACCAGTGTCCGTCGGGACTCATATCCCCGCCGCAGAGATTGAAAAGGTTCTCGTTCACGGGTTCCCAGTCACGGTCCGGATGCTCAGTGAAGCCTATCACCCGGTAGGTGTGCTCCTGGGTGTCGTAGACAAATGTAAAGCCAGAATTGGGCTGCATGATGAACCAGCTCATCACGCCAATGGCATAGCGGCCGTCGGGCGTAATGTCGTCAAAGACAATGGCATGCTGATCCAGATGCGCCATGTCGAGCTTAGGCAGTCCGGGCGTGGCAATGGTGTCGCCAGTCTCGACATTGACCAGCAGCGTCGAAAAGCAGAAGTCGTTGCCAAAGTCTTCGTCCTCAACCTGTCCTTTATAACCGTCGTAGGAACCTACGGCCCATTTGCCGTCGGGCGTCACATTGGACAGGCTTCCGTACATCCACATAGGACGCATGGGGAAATAGGTGAGTTTGTCGGTCGCACGGTTATAGGAAGCGGGCTTTCCCATCATGGAGCCAACAACGATGTTGCCGTCGTCGCTGACGTCGGCAATATCGAAGACATTGCCTTTGACGACAATCTCGATGGCCGTTCCGCGATCGGCGTCGTATAACTTGGGCGTGGCAGTACCTCCACTTTGCGAATTACCAAGTTGGATGATGCCCCATTTTCCGTTGGCTGTCATCTTGACCAGAATGCCACCGTCGTTGGGCGTATAGGGGTTGAGGGTGTAGACAGGAATACGCTGGGCAGAGGCAGCCATCGTGAAGAAGATGGCAAGGAAAAGGAGCGCACGGGTTCGCAACGCACAAGCAGAAATGGAGTATTGCTGTCTGATTGTCTGTAATATCTTCATATTCAGTAAGGGATTATTATTAAGGTTTAGTAACTACGTATTTTCTTGTTCCGGAAACATAGATTCCCTTGGAAGGAGTTTTTGTTTCGGGCATTCGGATTCCCTGGAGATTATAGATGTGTCCGTCTTTTTTCTCCAAGACTGAAGGCGACGTGACGTTATCGACGATAAACTGGCCTTCAAACGGAGCGAAGGTGACATGGCCTTCCTTGAGGGTCATTTCATAGAACGTCGTCTTGCCGTAGAAGGCACGAACGGGATAGGGCGTGAGGGGATGCTCGTTATGGCGAACTGCCAGGCAAGCCACATACGTCCCATCGGCCATGTCCGCAAGGTTCAGTTCGACGTCAAGCTGGTCATTGGACTTTCCCGTTGTCAAGGAACCAGGGAAACTCTGGGAACTGGGAACATATTGAAGGAGTGCGCCTTCGGGTGAATAGGCTGCAAGTCCGATGGAACCGGCGAAGGAAAGCGCATTGTTGCTTATGTGCAGCGCTCGCATCGTGACCTTCGTCTGGTCGCTATAATTGGCCAAAGGAAAGACAGCATCGGCATCGAAGTGCGCCACGTAAGTATCTGTTTCCGTGGGTTGTACATCAACAAAGACCTGCTGGGCATAGTTAAAGGAACCGGTCAACGCTCCGGCCTGTCCTTCACCGATAGGGTCGAGAGCGGACAGACAGAAATAACCGTCGTAGACACCACCCCACCCCCAATTGAAATGGAACTTGTCCGTCGACGCATCGTAGCCATCGCAGACAAAGAAGTGGCCCTCGGCACCGCTTGTCTCGGCAGTCATTCCGGAATAGCACAACGGATGTCCACTGGCAAGCTGTTCAAGCAGGAGCTCCTTCCAGGCTTGTGGGCTCATGTGGTCGCGCGTCTCCGAGCGCAAGTTCTTATTGTACCCGAAATAATTGACGAGCGCATAGGCGGCATACATATTGGGGGTGCTGCTATTGTCTGCCGTCCAGTACATATCGGTGGCTACACCCAGATGGTACATCAAGGTGGCTACGGCATTTACCTCAGCCTTGGTGTCACGCTTGCCTCCGTACTCGTCCTTCATGTTTGCCCAGTCATAGGCGGTTGCGCTGAAGTCGGCAGAGTACTGGGGGAAATACGCATTCGTGTGACGCCCCGTTCCATGCAGGGGATAGTTCCAGAATTTCATCACCTGCGCCGTGGCCGTGGCCACACAACCTGTGGCATACGTAGGAATTAGGTTGTTGTAAGGCGTCGTCTGGTTCCACTTCGTGGTCAGAAGTGGATCTATGCTTTGCGGCTGGACTGAAGATGCGGCTCGCATCATCGGGGTATAGGACGGAGAAACGGCTGCCATCTCACGATTCAGAAAGTCGAGCCAATAGCAGAAACCATCTGGCAAAACCATGTCTTGGACATCCTCATCCTGTCGCGATTGCTGTCCGTCAGATGAGGTCTGCGGTACGTCAGATGAAGTCTGCTGTCTGACCAGTTGTCCATTGTCAGTTGTCTGCTGTCCGTCAGCCGAGGAAAGTCCGTATCCTAACACGGGGATGAATCTATCGTCGGCAGAGACGATGACAAAACCCTGTCCGTTGGACACATTATATATATATAAGGAGGGAGACGCTGGAGCAGCTTCAGTGCTACTGGCCTTTTGGGCGTAAGGCCCAGAGCGGCGGGTCGATGAAAGAGAGGTGCCAAAATCTGGATTAACCTGAGCGAATGACTCGCGACAGGAAGTTGAGTACGACAACTCTTTAGCCAGCGAAATCTTGGCATCCTTCAGCGAAGCAAACACCTCGGCATGAGCAACAAATTGCTTTGCTATCGCCATAGCTTCAGCACGACTTCGGGGCGTAGCTTGTCCTGCAAGAGCAAAAGATGCAAGCAGCGTGTATAATAGACCCTTCTTCATGATTTCTTAGCGCACTACTTTCTTACCGTTCTTAACTACAATCTTATGCTGCATCAGATGGTTGTCACTCATGCCATTCAAGAGGTAGGTCTTACCTGCCTTCTGCAGATTGAACTGCTGAATGCCATCCTCAACAGGAGTGTCGCTACCATTGCCAAATCCTGCTACGAACACGATGTAGAGCGTATGTGGCATACCGTCAGCAGAATTGGCGTTTTCAAGTGAAACACGGATGTTGGTTCCATCAGCAACGCCTGGCAGATCGGGCATCAGAAAACGAATGATGACTCCCTGAATGGGATCCTTCTCAATCACGAAGTCTTTGACATATACGACATGGGACTCTTGGGTCGGTTCACCTCCCATTTCGTCTTCAACAATGCTTGAATAGGTAATAGACAAACTTTCAAACTGAATATCGGCATTGCTCAACCACAAACTGATCTCTTGACCGGCTTTAACCACATCACCATCCGAGACATTGTCGCCGTCCAGATAAGCCTCCTCATTGAGCTCCTGATAGCCCATGGTAAAATAGTAGCTGCCTACGCTGCCGGGAATATCTGACTGGAAGGCATTCCCATGAATATCAAGTATATTTCCGATGCCCAAAGTAAGGCGATCTGTCGAGAAAGTGTCGTACACATTGCCTTCACCATCATCAACGACAGAGGGAAAAAGAACGGCCAGCGTGCGCAACTTGCCACGAGCATCAACCAACAGCTTCGTGCCTTCAATGGTGTATGGCAATTGGCTGCGATGGTACTTTCCGTCAACAGTCAAGTCCAAATCACCCATGGTAATATAGACGTCACTTACGCTCCCAATCTCTTCATCAAATTCGAATACGAAGAGACCATCCTGTCCATCCTTGGCATAATAAGAAAGGAAACGATAATCATTGTCCTGCAAATAGTGCAACTCGGTTTCACCAACATAGGCACGCTTGAAACCATGCTGTGGATAGGGCGCAACGTATTCAATAAGCAACTCGCCCGTACCATTGTAAAGATTGGTTTCGTCATGCGCATCTCGCAGACCGGAAATCTTCAAGAAGAAAGAGTCACCAGACTTTAACTTACCCGTAGACAAGGCATCGTTCAAGACATCGGTAATATTGAAACCGATGCTTGAGTCCATATGCACATTATCAGTAATAGGCAAGACATAGTCACCAGCAACGAACTGAATCGCGTCAATAGCGACCTGCTTATTAAAATTGACGGACACAAGGCCGGTAGAGTTCCACGTAAAGACAGACTGTGCACGAGGGTTTATACCTACAACCTCAACGGGCACGACACTACCATC
>JAKSLN010000010.1 GCA_024401165.1 Bacteroidaceae bacterium | reverse complement strand
CATGCTGAGGTCTATCGTCTTTACCACGGAGGCAAGTGGATTTTCCTCTATCCAATTGTAATAGATGTTAAGGCGCGTGATAGGGAAGAGCTCGAGACCCTTGAAGTTGACTACGTCCGCGCAGTTAAAACCGTAGAAGTAGGTACTTTCGTATTCCCAACCTTCGAGCACGCCGTTCCCGTCCTCGTCGAATTCGAGGAGGTAATTGTAGAGGTTCTCGTCGGGGAAATTGGTTCTGTTAACGACTACACTTCCTTCGGCCATAGCCGCGGTTGAGAAAGCTGTCATTGCAAGAGCCGTCAGGGTCTTGCCGAAAAGTCTGTTCAACTTTGGTACTTTCAAGTTAAACTTCATACACATTATGATTTTCGAGTTAACAAATAAAAATATTTAAATGCAAAGATACATATTTTCTGTAAGAAAGAGTCTAAATGCTTTAAAATCTTTACTCAAACAACCATTTATGCTCAAAAACACCCCACAAAACCTGATTTTTCTGGAAAAATGCACGAAACAACAATTTACACAAATACAAGAAAAAGCAAGCGATGCCTGTCAGAAGCAGGCTTGATGGGTGTGTCATGTCAAAGTCTCGCAGCACGATTGAACAATAAGATAGTGTTCTTATCGAAATAAGATAGTAATCTTACAGCAATAAGATAGTAATCTTATCGTAATAGGATAGTATTCTTATCGTAATAGGATAGTGTTCTTATTGTGATAAGATAGTAATCTTGCTGCGATAGGATAGTAATCTTATTGCAACTTCCCGCTAAGACACTTCAGATTCAGTGTAGCGAAGCAAAATAAACATTGGTGCTGGAATAAATTCTTGGTGCTGCAAGCAAAAAAAGAGAGGTCGTGTCAGTTTCTTTTTGACACGACCTCTTAGTTTTGTTCTTCAATATCGAAGGTATCGTCTTCGTGTGTTACACAGTAGTAACTACTCAGGCATCAAAAGCGGTATGCTTAATTAATAACCAAAAACTTAATCCTCTGCTCTGTTCTTGGCACGCTTGCGCTCCAGATGGTCGAGGATGACCTTGCGCATACGCATGGAGAGAGGAGTAACCTCCACGTACTCATCCTCCTTGATGTACTCAAGCGCTTCCTCGAGCGAGAAGATGATGGGGGGGATGATGCGAGCCTTTTCGTCGGTACCGCTGGCACGGACGTTGGTGAGCTGCTTGGCCTTGCAGACGTTGATGACAAGGTCGTTCTCGTGGACGTGCTCACCCACTACCTGGCCGGCATAGACCTGCTGCTGGGGATTGATGAAGAACTTTCCTCTGTCTTGCAGATGGTCGATGGCGTAGGCATAGGCATTGCCACTCTCCTGCGAGATCATAGAACCGTTGACGCGACGCTCAATCTCGCCCTTGTAGGGTTGGTACTCCTTGAAGCGGTGTGCAATGATAGCTTCGCCCTGGCTGGCTGTCAGCATATTGGTACGCAGACCGATGATGCCACGGCTGGGGATATTGAACTCGATGTTTACGCGCTCGCCCTGGGCCTCCATGCTGGTCAACTCACCCTTGCGACGGGTGACCATATCGATCATCTTGCTGGCAAACTCCTCGGGAACGTTGATGGTCATCTCCTCGATGGGCTCGCACTTCATGCCATTGATTTGCTTATAGATTACCTGAGGCTGGCCAACCTGCAGCTCGTAGCCTTCGCGGCGCATGGTCTCGACGAGCACGCTGAGATGGAGCACTCCACGACCCGAGACAATCCAGCGGTCTGTGTAGCCCTCAACCTCTTCCACACGCAAGGCAAGGTTCTTCTCCAGCTCCTTCTGCAGACGGTCGCCAATGTGGCGGCTGGTGCAATACTTACCCTCCTTGCCGAAGAAGGGAGAGTCGTTGATGGTAAAGAGCATCGACATGGTAGGTTCGTCAATGCTGATGGTGGGCAATGCCTCGGGCTCCTCGTAGTCGCAGATGGTATCGCCAATCTCGAAGTTCGACAGACCGATGACAGCGCAGATATCGCCCGAGCTTACAGACTCGGCTGCACAATGGCCCATGCCCTCGAAGGTATGCAGTTCCTTAATCTTGGTCTTCTCGACACTTCCATCACGATGAACAATGGTGATGTTCTGTCCCGAACGGATGGTGCCACGATGCACACGGCCTACAGCGATACGGCCGGTGTAGGTGCTATAGTCCAGACTGGTGATGAGCATCTGAGGCGTACCCTCCAACTGCTCGGGAGCGGGGATGTGCTCCAGGATGGCGTCGAGCAGATAGGTGATGTTATCGGTCGGAGTCTGCCAGTCCTCGCCCATCCAGCCCTGCTTGGCCGAACCATAGATGACGGGGAAGTCGAGCTGCTCCTCGGTTGCATCCAGGTCGCACATCAAGTCGAAGACCATCTCATAGACCTCCTCGGGACGGCAATTGGGCTTGTCAACCTTGTTGATTACGACAACGGGCTTCAGGCCGATCTCAAGCGCTTTCTGCAGCACGAAACGCGTCTGGGGCATGGGACCCTCGAATGCGTCGACCAGCAAAAGGCAACCGTCGGCCATGTTGAGAACACGCTCCACTTCGCCGCCGAAGTCGCTGTGACCCGGAGTGTCAATGATATTGATCTTGGTATCCTTGTAGTTAATGCTTACGTTTTTGGAGAGGATGGTTATACCACGTTCACGCTCCAAATCGTTGTTGTCAAGCATCAACTCACCTGTCTGCTGGTTTTCGCGGAAGAGGTTTCCGGCCAGCAGCATCTTGTCTACCAGCGTCGTCTTGCCATGGTCTACATGGGCAATGATCGCGATGTTTCGAATGTTCTGCATGTGTCTTTTTACCTTATAAACGGGATGCACCCGCGTTAAACGGGTGCAAAGTTACGACAAAAAAATGAAATTCAAAAAAAGGGAATTTGAAAATTGCGGATTCACAATTAACTATTGATAATTATCAACCCAAACAAGGGGGAATCAGCGGCGGAAGAACTGGGTAAGGATGCGGGGACTGACCTCCAGAGAGACCCAGGCCCAGTCCTGCCAACTCTTGTTCTGTCCGCCCTTGAGCATGCGCATGACACTGGTGGCCATCATGACGCTGTATCCGGCATGCAGGGTTGCATCCTTGGTCATCTCCCATGCCAAGTGCAGGTCGACCTCGTTGCCCATCTGACGATGCAGGCCAGGCACCTTGACACCGGTCATCAGGTAATGGTAGCCCAAGTCGATGAACAGGTTCCTATTGGGACGCCAGTTTGCCTTCATGTTGACATCGAGCAGGCCACAGAGCAACTTGTTCTCGTTGGTGAAGTAGTCCATGGCACCAAAGAAGTCGTGGGTAGAACCGTAGAGCATGGTGAAGTTGCGTGTCTTTTCGCCCTTCTCGGTGGCACCACTCAAATAATCGGCACCCACTTCCACGCCCCACGACTTGGGCTGAAAGCCTGCATGGAAGGCTGCGGTATAGGCATTGACGCGATGGTCGGTCTCGTCCTCCCCCATCTGGTAGTAACCTTCGCCTTTTACACAGAACTTGCCGGGTCGATACTGCAGCCAACCTCCAACTGTCTGGGTATAGATGGTGGAAGGCTGAGTGGCCAAGAGACTGTTCTCGACGCCTTGGTTTACACCCAAGAGAGAGGCTTGGAAAGGCGTAGAATCGTCGCCAAAATGGTACCAGAGCGCTTGCATGTGCTTGTAGGGCGCAGGGCCTTTATAGTAGGTTCCACCCATACTCTTCTCGGAGGTCTGGCTGAAGGAGACGATTCCATGGACCTTGTGGAGGCGTGTGTCCAAGCCAAAGCGTACGGCATCGTGCGAGATGCCCGTTGAGGTCCAGTCCTCTGCACCAAAGATACGCTCGTCGTCATAGCTTATGATCTGGCGTCCGGCCTGCACGAAGAGACCTTGCTTTGACTGCACTCGAGCCCATGCCTCGTTAAGGTTGATGCTTCCGCTCTTGTTCTCGATATCGGTGTCGCCCCACACTCCGGCATGCTGAGCGCTGACGCGAACCGACAAGTACTGCTGACGATAGTTCAGGTTGAGGCGGGCACGCTCATTCACGAACCAAGCCGGATTTGCACCCTTCGAACGCAGGGTTCCCCATCCGTTTCGGTATTCACCTCGCGTACGCAACTGCACGTCGACGTTCAATTCTTTCAGTTCGCTGCCCTCTATCGACTCTGAAGGACCGTAGACTTGCTCATTGCTCGTCGCATCGAAAGAAACGCTCCAGGGATCCTTGAGTGCAGGCTTCGCTGCCAGCTCGTCGGGAACGGCATCAACATCGTCAAAGACCTGCGCACCAGCGGACTGAATGCCGAGGGCAAACATACATATTCCTAAAAAAAGACTTTTCATACTCGAGACTTATTCTTGGGAGCCGGTCGTATTCCAGACCTGTCGCTCATAACACGTTGCAAAGGTACAAATAATAATTAAAAAACAGGGAAGATAAGGCAAGAATTGTAACGTATGGGCGTAGAAATGCGAAAAAAGAACGTGGGCAACTTGCGTCGTCCACGTTCCATATGATTAGGTGAAAAATATCACCCGATTACACGTTCATCGTCAGGATTACTTCTGAACCTGCTTGCGACCATTCTTGATGACAAGGCCCTTGTAGCCCTTTGCCACACGCTGACCAGCCAGGTTGTAAGAAGCAGACTCCTGGTCGTTCTCGGCGATGTGCTTCAGGCCGACAGTCTCAAGGGTTGCAATCTCGACCTTCTTCGCGTAGTCGAAAGTAGCCTGATCGAAGACACCACCGAAGCGCTCAGAGAAGCCAACCTGATTCAAGAATGCGCTGTTGTTCTCCTCGCTGACAGGTGAAGAAGCAATACCAATGATAGCGGCCTCTGCACCCTCTACGATAACGCTTGAGTTCTTTACAACGAGTTCACCCTTGGTGTCTGCTGCGCCGATACCGTAAACAGCACCATTGACTGTGACATTGGTGTTCTCAATGGTCAGGCAAACGTCACCGTGGTATGCAATACCTGTGCCCTTGGCAGATACCACCTCAAGGCTTCCATCACCAGTGATAATCATGTCAGCAAAGAGGTCGATAGCGTTCTCGCTGTTCTCAACAATCAGTTTGTTCTTACCAGTCAACTCGATTGTGATAGGCGACTTGACAACAAGGCCAGCACCATCACCCGTCACCTTAAGGCTAGTTCCCTTCAGTGACAGTACACGAGTTGCAGAATCGAAGGCAACACGGTTGTCGTAGGTCACATTATCCTTATTGTCCTCAGTCACCTCGATGCCTGCGATAATCAGGTCATAGGTCTCAACTGAGAGAGTCGTGAACGAAGTTGAAGGATAGCTTACAGCATGTGTCTCATCTTCAACACGCAAAGCAACATCATAGCGAGTATCCTCTGTCAGGCCATCAACGAGATATGTTGTCTCATAGGTAGCCTTCTCGATCTTCGTGCCGTCAGTTGTAGTCAGCGTCAGGACGTAGAGCAAGCTCTTTGAGTCTTCGTCTGTTGCTGCGTTCCAAGAAATCTCTGCAGAGTTCTTGCTAATGCCATTGATTGCAATCTGAGCATCAGCAGGCAAGACGGGAACCATCGACGTCTTGGTGGTAACGCTTGCAGCAGGATAAACAGTGCTATTACCGGTCTCATCAGTTACCTTCAGAGAGAAGCTATAGGTAGCACCCTCGGCAAGTTCGGTAACCGTAGCCGAAGTCATACCTGCACCAGAGAACTCCTTCTTAGTACCATCAGCACCGGTAACGGTCAGGGTGTAGAGGAGAGTCTCAGCAGCAGAATCCTCGTCAGTAGCAGCATTCCAAGATACAACAACCGAATTCGTTGTTACATCAGCGAACATGAGTTCAGCATCTGCGGGCAGAACGGGAGTTGCTTTAGAAGCGGTAGTTACCTGAGTAGAAGTGTAGTCTGCACTTTGGTTTGCACTGTCAAATACGGCCAGGCGAACACTGTAGGTAGTGCCCTCTTCCAGACCAGTTATCTCATAAGAAGTCTTGCCAACAACCTGATAGGTTGATGTAGAAATCGTACCATCAACCTTTGCAGTCACATACAGTTTGTATACGAGAGCGTCAGCTGCAGTCTCCTTGTCCGTTGCTGCGTTCCAAGTTGCCACGAAAGAGGTCTTGGTTACGTTAGCGAACTGGATAGACTTGTCATCGGGCAGCATAGGCTTGCTGTCAGAGGTAGGCAACTTCTCGGGATATGCACGGAGAGTACGGTCAATGTTATAATCACCATTAACGTGGCAAGAAGGCTTCTTGTCATTCGAAGGATTCTTGAGATACTCTGCGTAGTTCTCATCACCGAAGGTCTCGGGAGCAAAATGGAACTGGAATACGGTACCATAACGGGGATCTGCAACCAGGTTGCTCGATGACAGAACCTTATTGGGTACAAAACGTGCACCGGAACACATGCTCAGAACACCCTCGTCAAACAGAACTTGGTCTTGCGACATAAGCATGGTATTGCCCGCAGTTGAGATGTACATGGTAACGGGTTCCAAATGACCACGCATTACTTCCTTATCCTGGTTGTTGTAGTCGTTAAGCGTTACCACCTTGGTCTCATCGAGTACCATGAACTTGTAGTCTCTGGGAGTAAGGATAACCTTAATCTTGGCCTTTACTTCGATGGTACACTTCTCGGGATTGCTGTTGTGGTCGAATTTGGCAACAATTTCAGGCAGCACATCACCATCAATTACAGCAGAACCACCGTACGTTTTCTCTGCGTAATCAATAGCCATTTTTCTCAGGTCAGGCAGTGCCTTAGCCTTCAATTCATCCTGTACATCCTGAGGAACAGCATTGGTGGCAGCCCAAGGATACTCATTACTGCGATAAATCATCAGTTCGTCCCAAGTAAACTCCTTTTCAATGATGTACTTGTGGTTCCAAGACTGATTGGTGAAGACAATGTTGTTCATGTCTGCAATAACACACTCCTTGTCGGTTCTGTCATTGATTAACATGATAAAGTTATCACCACTTGCAAAGTAGTCATAGTTAAAGTCGGTTGATCTTGCCATGTTATAACCGGCTACAATTTCTGCATTGTAGTACTCATCGCAAGTAAACGCGCCCTCAGGAATAATCAGATTATAAGCACCAGAATATCTGTACTCACCAAACGAGATTTGGAACGCATTGCCCTTGCCTTCTACCTTTGAGACCGTAAGGGGAATGGTGTAGCCACCAACAACACGCTCCATGCGAATTTCCTTCTCCTTATTGTAAGTCATCTCTTGGCCTGTCATCTCGGGGAAGGTCACAACAAGAGAGGTAAGAAGGTCAACCTGACCGGGCTGTACAGACAGCTCGTACTTACGAAGAACAGGATCAATGGGAGCTGGCTTGTACTCTACGACGAATGCAGAAGAAAGATCGTCAGTAAACAAGACATCTGCAGAACCCATCTCGACAGCCTTGGTTGGCGTATAGATGGTAGAATGAGCATAAACCTTCTCGCCACTGAGCTCACCCAGATAGCCATAGAGCGTTACCCAGCCAAATGACTTCTCAGCGTCAACAGATGCATTTGCAAACTTGCCAACCGTCAACTTGTTAACCTCAGAAATGGCATCGGTAACATTGGTGGTCGAAGTGCTGCCATACTTGTTGGTGGAAACAAGCGTGTGAAGGAACTTGCCATCAACAGTTTCAAATACGGTAGAGCCGTCCTCCTGTGCATGAGCGGTAAAGACGTGTGCTTGTTCTGCGTCTGCTGTAAGACCAACAGTTCCGTTTGCGTAAGACAGGTAGGTCTTGCTGCCATCCTTAGCTACATTATATATAATATATGTATTGCCACTGGCAGGCTTCTCAATCTCGGTCGAAGCATAGAAGGCATTCTTTGCCGACTTCAGATTCTCAATGTCAGCAGTAATGTCATCAGTTCCCTTGGGAGTCTCCTTTGCAATCAGTTCATCTAAGGCAGTACGTGCAGATGAACCTGCGGTAGGATAGCCTACGCCAGTGAAGCTGGCAACAAAATGTGCCATGTCTTCCTTCATGGCCTCCAGTTCTTCCTTCAGAGGATTGGGTTTGGGACAGCCGCAACGGTCACACTTCTCCTCTGCGCAAGTACAGTACTCATCGCAGTCATCACAATTGGGACACTCTCCAGGAGTAACCTTAACATAGAACTTCAGGGTGAATTCTGGGTTGTAACGAGCACCAGAAGATACACCATAATCCGAAGCTGATGCTATGAAACCAGCGTTGTACACAGTAGCTTCGGGAACTGACAACTCATAAATGCCAGCGTCTGAAATGGGGAAGTCGCGTGCAAACAGAACCTTAACAGCATTCTGGTTTGTGTTGTCGAGCTGAAGCGTTGCATAAGTCTCAAGCTGCTGCTTATCGCCTACCAACTTGAAGACAGACAACTGCTTACTAACAAAGCCACCTACATGATCACTGAAAATCAACTTAAAACCGTTAGGAAGTTGATCAATAGTGGTTGCATAAGCAGGGTCTGTAGAAGCTAAGGTTAAGGTATTCTTGGCAGGAACTAAGGTAACCGTATAAGTCAGTTCTGGATTATAATATGCCCCATCCTGACTTGCAATAGCACCTTCAGGAATAGTTATGGTGTACTGACCTGGTTCGTTGATTTCTTCAGCCAAAGTCAACACTGCCTGCTTAGGATTAACCTCAGAGGCGGCAATACTAATGTTAATATCTTCTGCCAATAAAGGTGAAGATACCTTGGCAGTCTTACCCTCTACGGCCTTAATACTTGTGTACAATTTATCGTTTTCTTTGAATTTGCTAAAGTCAAGCGCAAAATTTTTCAAAGAAGTATATTCCTTGCTAACAGGGAAGGGATTAAAATCAGGAGTAAGGACATCCTGCTTAATCGAGTATGTCACCCTAATTTGATGAACAAATGAGGGAAGCGCACTACGACTGGAAAAAGTAACGTTGGCAGTGGGATTTGCGGGGTCACCAGACCAAATGCTGGAATACTCACTTGACAAATACTCCTGATAAATACCAATACCACTATCCAGTTTGAAACCACTCAACGTACCCTTAATTTCGATTTTGGTAAGTATATTGGGAGAGGCATCGAACATGGCGTACGAACCACTGTACATTCTAAGATAATGCTTAAAGTTATCTTGAGTATCAGCGTCTATACGAGTTCCATCACAATCTTTATCACAGTCAAATTTAAGCCTAACATCTCCATTCGTAAACACCATGCCATCGACAAGACGCATTTCAAGTGCAACAGGATCAACGGGCTGAATGGGTGGGTTTAACTCGGTGGGTTTTGAGAAGTCGTAAACAACAGTTCTTGTCACTTGGGCATTAGCTACAAGTGACAAGAAGAGTGCCAATAGGGTAAAAATCTTTTTCATAGATACTTATTACTGCTTTGATTTGTCAAACAGTTGGTCGCTTCGCTTAACAGAAAGGAACCAATTATCTTCAATCTTTACAGGATTGAACATGAAGCCAGTCTCATAGGCTCCAGTCTCTTCAGTTGCTCCCTCAGCAAAAGTAATCATATACTTGACATCATTACATCCCTGAAGTTGGAATGAGAAATAGTCCAGTCTATAATCAAGGACAGGGAAAATCTCGAACTGATGACGAAGACGTACACGTAACTCTTCAGAAATAGGAGTAGCAGTCAATGTAGAGTCATCATATTCGTACATAGAATTCAAAGCATCTTCAACCTTGCCCTCCTTCAGCAGTTCCATACAGTCGTTACACATCTTGAGCATGGTTGTTGAATCCTCAGCAGTAAGACCAGACTGGAACTCCATGATAGCCTCTTCACGAGTTTGCTGATGATTGCTCTTCGTACAAGAGAATAGGGAGAATAGACAGAAGAAAGAGAGTGTGTAAAATGAAAACTTTTTCATACTAAATTTGTAAAAAGAAGAAGAGAGCGTGCACTCTCTTAAAGGAATGCACGCTCTCTATAAGAGGATTAATTTATCTTTCAGCTTAGATTACTTACGCTTAGCGTCGTTGTTACCCTCGGTACCGGTGATAGGAATCTCAACCTCAACGGTGAAGTCACCCCAGTAGTAAGAGATGGTAACGGGAACCTTAATCTTGAAGTTGCTTACGTTGGTACCGTTGTTATCATAGTAGATAACACCGAATGCCTCCTTGTGAGGAATCTTGATACCACCTACAACAGCGTAGTGATCAGTGTGATCCAGAGGATTCTTGCAGTGCATCAAGTCATACAGCTTAACGCTCTTGCTAGCGAGGTTGTAATCGTAGATGTTGAAGCCGGTAACACCAGTACCATCGAGACGATAGGTAGTAGCAC
Organism: Bacteroidaceae bacterium; assembly: GCA_024401165.1. GTDB lineage: Bacteria > Bacteroidota > Bacteroidia > Bacteroidales > Bacteroidaceae > Physcousia. The sequence goes on along the minus strand of JAKSLN010000010.1, from coordinate 28,061 downwards.
CCTTGCTGGTACCCTTGATAGGCTCACCAGTTGAAGCGTGACCGATGTTAGAGTAGAGCTCACCATACTTGTTAACCTCAGCATCCCAAGTGTTCTTGCCATCCTGGTCTGCCTTAACCTTACCTGCAGTTACATCAACAGTGATCTTATCGATCATGTAGTATGCCCACATCCAAACGTTCTCAGGCTTGTTCATGTCACCCTTAACAGGACCACGGAAGTCGTATACGTTCAGGACGTCTGCCAAGTAGATAACGTTACCGTTGGTCTTAGCATCGATAGCCTCCTTAGAAGCCTCAGCGAGGTTAAGAGGACGCTCCCAAGAGATCTGGAACATGTTGTTCTCAGCCTGCATTACAACACCACAACCATTGGGACGAGCTACTGCTACGAGAGCACGCATCTCCTTGTCAATGTTGGTACGGTTGTCATCCAACCAGCCGATCTCGTTCAGAACCTTCTTGGTTACATCGTTGTACTTCAGCTCGATAGCACCAGTTGCCTGGTTCATGATAGCGATAGTAGTACCGTTAACCTTCAGAACATTGTTGCAGAATACACCCTTCTCATAGTCGATAGCGCACTTAGAGAGAATGTTGTTGAACTTGGTCTCAACATCCTGACGCATTGCAGTGAAGTCACCAGCAGCCTGGTACTCAGCATAGGTCTTCAGACCCAGAGCGTGGAAGTCCTTGCAAGTACATACCTGGTCGCCACCAGCATGCTTGTGCCAGTTAGCAGTAGCCCAAGGATTAGTGTGGATGTCGCAGATGCAGTTGGGCTGATCTACGTGCATGTGATACTTACAGTAGAGACGATCGTACTTAACATCATCAGCATAGGTGAATGCCTCAGCAACACCCTCCCAAGGACAAACGTTCTCAGAGGTAGCGATGATAGTGTAAGGACCAACCTTGATGTCGATGGGGAGGAAGAAGTACTTAGCAATCTTGCGATCGGTAGCACCATCCTTGATTGACTGAGCAGCGATGTCAGCCTTCTTGGTCTCACCAACAGTTACCTGACCAGCGCCTACGAACATCTCATTCTTGTCGAATGAAGTGAGGTAGTTACGGCCGAAGTAAGGATCGTAGCCAGCGAGAGTCTTCTCATTCATAGGAGTCTTGTTGTTGAAGATGAAGCCCTCAGCAGCAGCCTCGTTAGCAGCCTTAACACCAGTGAATGCGTTGTACCAGTAGTTCTCGTTCTTGTCAGACAGGTTAGCCCACTTGTAGTTGTAACGAGCGATGTTAACACCCATCTTCATGTATACATAGCGGTAGGGAGCCTTCTCGCTAACAGCGGTGAAGCGGATCCAAACCTCCTTGCCATTCTTACCGTCGTGGCTGTTGTACTCAAGACCGTTCTCAGTCATGTTCCACTCAATCTCGTGGTTCTGAACGCCAGCCTCGTTCCACTGTACGGTTACATCACCCCACTGCTCGTCATCATTGATCTTGCCAGTGTAAGCAACAGCAGTACCCTTGTTATCAGTGAACAGGTTCATGGTGTACCATACGGTGTTCTCTGAATCGGGACCATTGGTGATAGTACCATCGGGCTTGTAGTAAGTAGTGAACTCATCCTTAGTCATGCTATGACCATCAACCTTCATATCGTCGGTCAGGATCCACTTGCTCCACTCAGACCAGTTCAGAGTGTAGATCTTAGCAGCGTTGCAAAGATCGAAGTTCACGTCACGGGTCTCAAGCTCAATAGTCTTGATCTCAGCCTCGGGAACGGGGAGAGGCTCACGCATGATGTGGCAGAGGATATAACCGTCGAGGATAACCTTGTCAGTTGCAATGGTCTTAACGATAACACGTACCAGAGGCTCGCGGTCAACACTTGACTCAGCCTGCCAGTCAGCCTCGCCCTTAGCGATGGTCTTGCCATCAGCAGCAACGTTACCAGCGATGATAGTACCGGTAGCAGCGTCGATGTGAGCGTAACGGCTATCGAAGGTTACATCATTTACACAGTAGTCAATCAACTCGAACTCATAGGTCAGACCCAGACGACCCAAGGTGAGAGCCTTGTGATCAGAAGCCTCAGCCTTCTTGGTGAAGGCAACCTTCTCGAAGGTCTTAGTAGCGTCCTTCTTAACCTTGTTCTCAACGGTCTCGCGAACTACGTGGATACCGAGATACTTCTGCAGCTCAACACCCTTCTCGTCGTTCCAAGCTACCTCTACGAGGTTGCTACCGTCCTTAGCAGCCAACAGAGCCTCCTGGGGAGTGTTCCAAACGTGGATCTCCTCGTTACAGCCGTTAGCACCCCAGTGACCAGTAGTCTTACCAGTCTCGTCACCTACAGTCTTACCAACCTTAACTGAACCAGTCAGGCCAGCAGCCTTGCGGATGTCGAACTTGCCAGGATAGCTATTCCAGATCAGACCCTCAACACCGATCTTCTCGGGATAGATCATAGCATAGTCAGAGGTGATAACAGTGTCCTTAGCCTGAACCTGGAGAGCAACGATGTTCTCCTTGCCATAGCTTACGTCACCAGTCTGACCGTCGCAGAAGTCACCATCACCATTCTGGTCGATGTGCTTAGGACCATTCTGAGCGATGATAGCCTTCAGAGAAGCCTCGTTGATGTTGATACCAACACTCAGGATACCAGCATTGTTGGTGAACAGCTGTGAACCATCGAGATAAGTCTCGGGAGAGGTAATCTGCTGATAATCGTTAGCAATGTTAGCACGAGTGATAGACTTGGTCTCGAGTACGTTGAAGCCCTTGATATCCTTATACTGAGTAGTAGAGGTAGAGGGATTCATGTGGTAATCGATAGCCCAGTTGGGGCATACCCAGAACTGCTCGATGGGAGTCTTGAGTACATAGTCGTTCAGCTTGCTGAGCTTACGGCTACCAACCTCCTTGCGACCATCAATCAGAGTACCACGAGCGGCACGAGTGATATCAGATACGTCAACCTTGATCAAGGTAGAGTCTACATAGTAGGGATACTCGATAGCCTCGATACCATCTACATAGAGGTAAGGCATGAATACCAAGCTGCGGAGCTTGTTAGACAGAGCCTTGCTTACAACCTCGATCTTAGCATCGAGAGCCTTTACCTTATCCTCAACATTCTTGATGTTGGTGTTAACGATAGTAGTTACCTGAGTCTCGATAGCCTCGAGCTCACCCTTGGTAGCATAGTTAGCGAGGCTAGCCTTTACCTCATCGATAGAAGCATTTGCCTTGTCAGCGTCAGCCTGAGCCTTCTTTGCAGCAGCATCGATAACGTCGGTGATCTTCTTCTGAGCTTCGGCGATCTCCTTCTTAGCGTCAGCAATAGCCTTCTGAGCAGCAGCGAGAGTAGCTGCGTCGCCATCAGCGATAGCCTTGTTAGCAGCCTCCAGAGCCTTCTCCTGAGCCTCGAGAGCGGTCTTCAGCTTCTCAATCTCAGCAGCGTTAGCAGCAATCTGAGCGGGCAGTACGCTGTACTTGGTGTCTACAGCAGTCAGGTCGTTAGCAACCTTCTGGATCTGCTCAGCAACCTCAGCCTTGTCAGCCTTCAGGTTGATAGCAGCCTCGAGGTCAGCCTTAGCAGCAGCAATAGCCTTGTCGATGTTAGCGTTCAGCTCAACAACTGCGTCGCTCAACTCCTTCTTGGTAGCGTAATCGTTAAGAGCAGCCTGGAGAGCAGCCTGAGCCTTCTGCAATGCTACGATAGCAGCTTCGTTCTCAGCGATAGCCTCCTTGTTTGCCTTTACGTCACCCTGAAGAGTCTTCAAGTCTGCCTGAAGACCAGCAACTGAACTCTGCAGAGCCTGGATAGCTGATTCAGCAGCTGCAACCTTCTTCTCGAGAGCAACTCGAGCATTAGTCTCAGCAGTGAGATCAGACTTCAAGCCTGCAATGTCGTCGTCGTAGTCCTTACAAGACGTAACGGTACTCAAAGTGCCAAGAGTAAGTCCTGACAGCAAGAGCACGTTCAAAACATTTTTGATTCTCATACTTGTTAAACTTTAAATGTTAAACTTAAATTATTTATGATTTTAACTCGTTTTCTTTCTCAAATCTTAGGTTTTTCTTGTTATTAGTCGTAATACTCTAATTTCATTGGCGGATTGGTTTTGCTGGTTTTTTTAAAAGAATTACATAATAACTATATCATAACACGACGAAAGAGCGTGAATCACCTCAGAACCATAGTTCGCTGTAATCCAACACTTTACCGCATTTTTGCCGTTAAGTTTCCGTCGTTTTCTATGCATTTGCCTAGATATTTTGTGCAAAGGTAGTTATATTTCGCACATTATTTTGAAATTTTATGTACCGAATTTGTTTACATGTCGCTTTATTGGCGACAGTATTCGTAATTTTTATGTTTTTGGCGGTTGCCGTCGCAAACCAAGTTCCTGGGAGTAAAAAGCAAAGAAATCGCAGTTCAAGATGACGGACAAACGGAGGAGAACGTCCGTGTCAATGGAACTCTTGTCGTAGAGCTTGTACACATTGGTGCGACTGCAAGACAATTCTCGGGACAACCAGACAACTGACTTGCCGCGTTCCTTAACCTTTTGCCGTATGATCTCTCCGATATGCATCGCTTGAAACGATTAGGTTGAGATAGTTTATTCTTACATTATTTAATATATAGAGAGGCGGGTGTCGGTTGCCAGACAGCGGGCACCACTCACTAAAGCATATTGCAAAGATACGAAAAAAACACGAAAACAAAGCAAGAAAAAAGAATGAAAAGATTGAAAAAACTCTGATTTTTATCGAAAAAGACAAAAATGAAGCACAAAACACACGTTTCAAAGCAAATAAATACGCACAAAGATGCCTAATTGTGAAATATTTCGTAACTTTGCAGCGCATTTGCGAGACAGTGCCAGTGTGTGGTTGCTGCTCAGCAAACAAGTTTCATTTCAAAACCCATACAATTATGTATTTGGATTCAGCAAAGAAAGAAGAGATTTTTGGTAAGTTCGGCAAGGGCACTACCGACACTGGTAGCGCAGAGAGCCAGATCGCGTTGTTCAGCTATCGCATCAGCCACCTGACTGAGCACATGAAGCAGAACCGCAAGGACCACAGCACCGAGCGTGCACTGACCGGTTTGGTTGGTAAGCGTCGTGCGTTGCTGAAGTACCTGAAGGAGCGTGACATCAACCGTTATCGTGCCATCGTAAAGGCTCTCGGTCTGCGTAAGTAATGAAAACGGTTCGGAAATTTCTTCCCGACATGCTGGCGGTGGTGACCTTTGTCATCATCGCCTTCGTGTATTTCTTAGCACCTGTCTCAGAAGGGAAGGTGCTAACGGGCGTTGACCACAGCGGTGCCATCGGCAGTGGCGTGGAGATGCAACACTACAGAGAGACACACAACGGAGAGCGCACGCGCTGGACAAACACCATATTTGGCGGCATGCCCACATACCAGATGGCTCCCTCATACGAAAGCAGCGACTTGTTGGCCAAAGCAGAAAACGTCTACAAACTGTGGCTTCCCGACGTAGTATCCTACGTATTCATGATGCTGCTCGGATTCTACATTATGCTGCGCGCCTTCAACTTCAAAAGTTGGATGGCCGCACTCGGTGCCATCCTTTGGGCATTCTCCAGTTACTATTTCATCATCATTGCAGCCGGCCATATCTGGAAGTTGCTGACACTCTGTTTCATACCACCTACGATAGGCGGTATGGTGCTGTGCTATCGCGGCAAATACCTGTGGGGCACAGCCGTAACGGGCATCTTCATGGCACTGCAGATTCTGAGCAACCACGTGCAGATGACGTACTACTTCATGTTCGTCATCGGTTTCATGATGCTGGCGTATCTGATCGAGAGCCTCACCCCTGCTTCTCCTAAAGAGAAGAGATCTTTCAAGTCATGGTTGAAAGCCAGTTGCTGCTTCGGCATCGGCGCCCTGCTGGGTGTACTGGTGAACGTGAGCAACCTATTCCACACCTGGCAGTACACTCAGGAAAGTATGCGCAGCAAGAGTGAGCTGACCGCCAAGACCAAGGACGCTAAAAACCAGACCGACAGCGGATTGGAGCGCAGTTACATCACAGCCTGGAGCTATGGTGGCGACGAAATGCTGACACTCATGATTCCCAACACCAAGGGCGGCGCCAGCGTTCCCTTGTCCGAGAACAGCACCGCCATGAAGAAGGCCGACCCTAATCTGAACTACATGGGCATTTATCAGGCGTTCCCTCAGTACTTTGGAGAACAACCCGGGACAAGCGGTCCCGTGTACATTGGTGCCTTTGTCATGTTCATGTTCATCCTGGGTCTCCTGATTGTAAAGGGTCCGATGAAATGGTGTCTGTTGGGTGCAACCCTGCTTAGCATAATGCTGTCAATGGGTCATAACCTAATGTGGGTCACCGACTTATTCCTGGACTACATACCCATGTACGACAAGTTCCGAACGGTAGCCAGCATCCTGGTCATTGCAGAATTTACCATGCCGTTGCTGGGCCTGCTTGCTCTCAAGCAGTTGGTTGACCAACCCGAGAAGCTGCACGAAAAGAAGACGATGAACAGCCTGTACATCTCGCTTGCCTTAACTGCGGGCGTATGCCTGTTGTTGTGGCTTTGCCCCAGCATCATGGGTTCGTATGTCTCTTCGAGCGACACGCAAGGCCTCGACCAATACGTTGCACAAGGCTACATGGACCGCGGCATGGCCGACCAAATACTAGCCAGCATTGGAACCATGCGAAAAGCCATGTTTACCTCCGATTGCCTCCGCAGCTTCTGGGTTATCATATTGGGTGCTTCTATTCTTCTAGGCACAGTCTTCTATATGAGAAAATCCGAAGACAAGATGGGAACACCAATTCCGAGCAAAGTTATTATTTGCATTGCATGTTGCACAAACATCTTAATTATATTGAAAACCGATACTAGTATAACATTCCAAATTATACAAAGTATCATAGTTTTTGTTCTATGCATTTGTATATTCTTTATCGGGAAAACAAAAGTATCTAAGAAAACAAGCATAGCAATTTTGGGTACGAGCCTTCTGAGTGTGCTTTGCCTGGTCGACATGTGGAGTGTAAACAAGCGCTACCTGAACGATGGCATGTTCACCACCCCCCGCACCACCCAGCAGCAGTTCCCCAAGTCAGGTGCAGACGAGGCCATCATGCAGGATCCAGACCTCTACTATCGTGTATTCGATTTGACAAAGGGCATAAGCAATGCGTTCAACAGTAACGATGCCGCCTGCTACCACAAGAGCATTGGCGGTTACCATGCAGCCAAACTGCGTCGTTACCAAGAACTTATAGAGGCACATATCGCTCAAGAAGGTAACGTGGCACAAGCCGCGGCATTCAAGGTGAATGGAGACATGACACAGGTAAACGGCGATTCACTCTTCCCCGTCCTGAACATGTTGAATATGAAGTACATGATCCTGCCCACACGTCAAGATGTGGAGCAGAACGGACAGAAGCAGCAAGTCACGGTTCCCGTTCCCGTAGAAAATCCCTATGCAAACGGAAACGCCTGGTTTGCTTCCGAGGTGAAGTATGTTGATAATGCTGACGACGAGTTGGCAGAGCTCGGGAAGATTAACACTCGAAAGACTGTCGTTGCAAACAAACAGTACCAGAGTCTTTTGGGCGAGGCAAAGACCGATACGACAGCATTTGCCAAGCTAACCGCCTACGAAGCGAATGAACTGGGATACGACGTAACAAGCAAGCAAGGTGGCATACTCGTATTCTCCGACATCTACTATCCCGGCTGGACAGCAACCATCGACGGGCAGGAGACGGAGATTGCACGTGTTGACTATGTCCTGCGCGCCATCCAGATGCCTGCAGGCCAGCACAAAGTGGTGTTAAAGTTCGATCCTCAATCGGTACACACTACCGACACGATTGCCTACATCGCGCTTGCCCTGTTGGTTTTGATGCTCATTGCTGCCGCTGCCATTTCGATGCGCAAGAAACCTGTTGAGCGTTTAAAGGAAAAGGTGTAAATTTATCCGCGAAAGACGACAATTAGCGCTTCACTACCCCACGTACCACAAACCACAAGTGGGCTCCGATAGCATGAAACGTACCGTAGTGGCGCTTCATAATACGGAAACGTTCTATGAGGGACTTACGATGATTCTTCGTCGTGAGTCCCTCATTTAGATAATCGGTCAGGATAAGATGGGTGTTAACGATGCGCATGCGACGACGCTCAGCTCGCTGCAACAGTCGAACACACCAATCATAGTCGGCCGAAAAACGGTAACTCAGGTCGTACCTGACCTGCTTTGCCAGGTCCGTACGAACATAAAAAGACTGGTGGCATACTAGCATTCCGCTCAGGAAACTATGCGCAGTCAACTTCTCTGGCGCTTGCAGACGACGATGCCGAACGAACTTTCCGTCTGCATCCACCAGGTCCGTCTCGCCATACACGATGGCAGGATTGGCGCCCCGGTGCTCCCAGTCTATCGTCTTTACCAGTTCTTCTATCGTATTATTATCGTGCAACTTATCGCCTGCATTCAAAAAGACGATATAGTCTCCCTCACACATAGTGATGGCCTTGTTCATCGCATCATACAGCCCCTTGTCCGACTCGGAGACGATGCGGATATTGTGCTGCGGTTGTGTGTTGCGCTCCACATACTGACGTACAATCGAAAGTGTATGGTCTGTCGAACCACCATCTACGATCAGGTGTTCGATGCGTGGATAGGCCTGCGCTTCAACGCTGCGGAAAGTACGTTCCAGCACTTCATCAGCGTTGAACGTCACGGTGGCTATGGTTATGAGAGGATAAGTTCGTTTCATGAGTGAAGAAGAGAGGCCCCTCTCCCCCCGCCTCCCCCAAAGGGGAGGAGCGCTACCGCGAAGGGTGATGGACGGGTATGGGATAAATTAGATTATGTAATGAATTAACTGAACTGTGACTGCGAAGCTTGATGAGACGCATGTCGAATAACTATGAACTATACACGTCCTCATACATTCGGGCTATTCGACTCGGGTTATAGGTCTGTGCAGCAAACTTGGCCGCTGCCGGAGAAAGTTTCGCTGCATTCTCATCATCAAGGACATACATGATACCATCGGCCAGATCCTGCGAATTGCATGGTTTTGCCACATAACCATCGTGACGATGATTGATCATCTCCGGAATGCCGCCAACGCGGAAACCCACGCATGGTGTGCCAACCGACATGGCCTCCACAATCGTATTGGGCAGGTTATCTTGCAAAGATGGGGTAATGAAGGCGTCGACAGCCGTGTACAGCAGCGCCATGCGAGACTCGTCACTTATATAGTCGACGGCATAGAGTGGATAAGGGAAAGCGCCTTGCATGGACTCTGCACGTTTGCCAACTACCACTATACCAATCTTTTCGTCCATTTCGGGGTGCTGCTGGTGCAGCAACTGGCATGCCTCGATGAGGTAGTCAATGCCCTTGCGCTTGTCCGTTACCTTGAGCGAACTGAACAACAGCAATCGCTTATTCTGAGGCAACCCATGAACCACTCGGGCTGCAGTCTTGTCGGTGGGGCAGAAGATGCGCTGATCGATGGTGTTGGGAATGTGGACAACGCGCAGCCCCTGCATCAAAGCACTTTTGCGGGCCAAGTCGCTTATCCATTGGCTGCAACCAACGAACGTGATATGGTTGACGAGTCGATAGGTTTTCATCTTCTTTTCGAAAAGTCTGTAGGACAAGTCCTTACCACCCTTCACATCAGCATCTGCGTCAGCGTTGCCCCCAAACATCAGCGGACAATGATGGCAATGCGACTGGTAGCGTTCACATCCATCCGTGTAATGGCAGATGCCGGTGTAAGCCCACTGATCATGCAACGTCCAAACTACCCGCTTTCCGCTCTTGACAATGCGCTCCACATCAGACCAGGAAAGGAAACCCTGATTGATCCAATGAAGGTGCACAACATCGGCCCATTCAAACTCGGGCAGCTTAGTGATGTCGGTTCCCGTGTTGGCAATGTCAGCCAACCACAACTTATTCATGCTAAAGCCATTGTGCAGCCAAATTACGGCACGCTCCCACACAAACCGAAGCTTGTTGCGAAGGGTGCGAGGCAAGGCGTTGACCTCCAGCTTCTGCGTCTGCTTATCACGCACCAACATGCGAACTTTCATGCCATGACTCTGCAAGGCATCCATCAGGCGGTTGGCAGCGATGGCCGCCCCACCCGTCTTGTCGGAGGTGTTGACAATCAGTACGTTCATATCTTCCAGGGATCATCCCACGTATCATTTTCAAGATGACGAAGAACCGGCGTCAGGCCCTTCTCCATCAACTTGCGACGATAATCTGCCATACAATCCTCCACGGACTTATCGTGCCGCACTTCCTCAAAGGTGAATTCCCCTACCGTCTTGACAAAAGCGAAGGTGAGCCTCGTCTGGTGCAGATACTGACGTATCTCAGCAAGTTTTCCCACCATCTTTTTATCCAAGATGCGGCCGAAGGCATCGCGTCCGTTGCGAAGAAAAGCATGGGCATGCACAGGCTCCACCGCGATGCGGCAAGCTAGGTTTCTGAGCGTGTACTTGACCTTCTCCAGATCCCTGTCCACAACAAAAGCGACATACAAAGGATTCTTTTCTTCCACGATTATAGACCATTAGGCATGCAAAGGTACAAAAAAGATTGTACAAAGCACACAAAATGCCTTACATATTTAATAATGTGCGGTAAAAAACACAAAACCTCACCCGACAAACGACTAAAGAGCTATGACCATGACTTCAAAACCTTCTTCGCAGAAGTTGAAAATTACCGCAGCAGAAGTTGAAAATTACCGCAGCGGAAATTAAAAAATACCGCAGCGGTAAGTAACCGGCTGCCCAAGGGCGGGCGGTTGGTTGGCGCAGCGGGAAGAAATTGAAGGCGGAGTGGGACTTTTTTACTCGTGCAACGCTTGTTTTGTGAGGGTGTGTGGTGCGCTTCTGCTCGCTCTCTTGGAATTTTATATTTTTTACCTTCACATCCTACACACTTGTTGTAACCTATTGTGCATGAGGATGATGGGGTATGAAGGTAAGTGTGAAGGTAGGGTGAAGGATGTGAAGGAAGGGGTGGTCGAAGAACCGCCCAAAAGGAGGTTGCATGTGTATCGTAAAACACAGATTTATAGCATGATGTAAAGGGCGTGATGGATGTATAGGTAACTTTCCGCCACACTTCATATTTTTGAAAAAACAGCCGAGTTTTTTCAAAAATCAGGGTAAAAAACGAGTAGACCAGTGTTAAAAAGTGTGAAATTCGCGCAGGGCAGCGCCAAATTGCCGCTACTTTTTTCAAAAATCACGTTAGAAATGACAAAAAAAACTAAAGTATCTCATTTCTATGAGCACTTGATGAACCCATGCAACAAAAAGAATCGGAAAAAAAATTGTTTATCTCAACAATAACGACTATCTTTGCAGAAATAAGTTGAAAACAGAATAAAGTAACGAATTTATAAACGCTAAAAACAAATCATTATGGACTTGAAGGAAACCATCAGCAGTTTGGCAAAAAATATCGACATCGACGAGGTGAAGAAGCAGGTTGCAGAACACAAGGACGACATCGCCAATGTCATCGACAAGACTCCCCTGAAGGAGCACAAGGATGACATCATGGGCTTTGCCGAGAAGATACTGGGAAAGTGAAATCAGTTCATAGTTCATAGTTATTCGACTGTGTCTCATCAAGCTTCGCAGTCATAGCTCTGGGTTCATAATTAATCGATATGAAGGTAGTTGCCGTACTGTTAGCCGGAGGCAGCGGTTCGAGGATGGGAAGCGAACGACCAAAGCAGTTTCTGGAGGTCAAGGGACGAACGATTCTGGAATGGAGCATTCGAGCCTTTGCGCAGCATTCGCAAGTGGACGAGATCTGCATTGTAAGCCGGACAGACTGCATAGATGACGTGAAAAATATTGTCACGAAAGGGTCGTATGACAAGGTCAAGCATGTACTCCCAGGAGGGAAGGAACGCTACGACAGCAGTCTGGCAGCCATCCATACCTACAACGCACAGAAAGAGGACGTCTGCCTATTGCTGCACGATGCCGTACGTCCCCTGGTTTCGGAGCGAATTATCTCCGATTGCATCGAAGCATTGAAGCAATATAAGGCGGTAGATGTTGCCATCCCTACGACCGATACCATCATACAGGTCAACGAGGAGGGCGTCATCTGTCAGACACCGCCCCGCCCCACCCTACGCAACGTCCAGACGCCTCAGGGATTTCGCCTTGAAACCATACGTCGTGCTTACGAATTGGCTTTACAAGACCCCGGGTTCCAGACCACGGACGACTGCGGCGTGGTTTTCCGTTATCTACCCGACGTACCCATCAAGGTCGTGGAGGGCGAGACAACGAATATAAAGATTACTTATCCTCAAGATCTTTTACTCATGGAGAAGGTTCTGGAATAGGCAGACGACCTATCATTTTGACACAAAAAGTAAAATGTTGGGTGGAAAACCGACGAACTTGTCAGTTTTCCACCTAATTTATTTAGCAACATTTGGCAAAAAGAAAAAAACTTTGTATTTTTGTGGCGTAATTAATGCATCAATAAAATCAAGCAAAAATATACTTATGGAAAAAATTCAAGAACTCACCGAAAAGATTTACCGCGAAGGCGTAGAGAAAGGTCAGGCAGAAGGTCAGCGCCTGATTGAAGAGGCCAAGGCAGAGGCTGCGAAGATCGTGGCCGAGGCAAAGGAGCAGGCTGCGGCCATTGAGGCTGGTGCCCAGAAGAAGGCCGCTGAGATCAACGCCAACACCAAGAGCGAGCTGAAGCTTTACACAGGGCAGACGCTGAACGCCTTGAAGAGCGAGATTGCCAACGTGATGACCGACAAGATCGTGAAGCAGAGCGTAGCCGGACTGGCAGCCGACAAGAACTTCCTGGGACAGTTTGCCGTAGCGCTGGCCAGCAAGTGGTCGGACGACGAACCCATCGTCATCAGCAGTTCTGAGGCAGACAGCCTGAAGGCATACTTTGCATCACAGGCAAAGGAACTGCTGGACAAGGGCGTAACCATCGAAAAGGTCAACGGCAAGCAGGCTCTCTTCAGCATTGCTCCCGCCGACGGCAGCTACAAGGTGAACTTCGGCACCGAGGAGTTCGAGACCTACTTCAAGAATTTCCTGCGTCCTCAGTTGATTGACATGCTCTTCTAAGCAATTCATCATGGGCAATTACTATTATTTAATGACCGACGTACCCGTCCTAAACATGGACGGAAGCCATGGCAAGGAGATCTCCTACGCCGACTTCCGCCTGATGTGCAAGGCGGAACTGTCCAAGTCGGACATGAGGTTGCTCTACTGTGTATACCTAAAGCACGACTGCCAGAACCTGCTGACGCTGCTGAAGAACCCCGAGGCAGAGTTGCAAGTGCTTGGCAACTACACGGTAGAAGAGCTCCTGAAGCTGATTGAGGAGTGCAACTATGACGACCGCAAGATTGTGGGCTACCCCTCCTTCTTGCCTAAGTTCCTGATGGACTCCTACTACCCCAGAAAGGACGAGCCTGGATACTTTGCGGGAGACGAACTCATGAAGGCTTATTACGAGTACGCCTTCGAGAGAAAGAACGAGTTCGTTGTCAAGTGGTTCAAGATGAACTTCAACATCACGAACATCCTGACAGCACTGCTGGCGCGCAAGCACGGATGGAACGTAGCCGACTTCATCTTGGGCGACAACGAGATTACCGAGATGCTGCGCATGAACAAGTCAAAGGACTTTGACCTGGGGCGCGAGTACGACTATGTACCTGAATTGATGAAGATTGCAGAGACAGAGGACCCCGTGGAGAAGGAGAAGCGCATCGACGCCTTCAAGTGGGTATGGCTGGACGAGCACACGTTTGGCGACCCCTTCTGCATCGAGACCGTCTTTGCTTACCTATGCAAACTGGAGATGCTGGACCGCTGGGACCGACTTGACCCCGTACAGGGCAAGGCGACCTTCACGAAGATCGTCGAAGACTTGCGTGGAGAAGCCAAGGTGCCGGAAGAGTTTCTATAGCCCCTCTCTGGCCCTCGGGCCACCTCCCCCGAGAGGGGAGGAAGAGGCTACAGAAGAGCCACATGGAGGTTTTTACGAAAAGATTCCAAAGGGTTTCGAAGAGATTCCTGAGGGTTTCACAAAGAGCTTCATCATCTTTACAAAAGAATAAATATTAATCTTAAATAAAGTCCCCAAACCACTCCCTCCCCTTGGGGAGGGCTGGGGAGAGGGGCCGAACATTATGACAAAAGGAATTGTAAGTGGCGTCGTATCCAACATGGTCACGCTCCGCGTAGACGGACCCGTGATGCAGGGAGAGATTTGCTACATTTCAACAGGCGGCGACAGACTGATGGCCGAGGTCATCAAGTTGGTCGGCCAGGACGCCTACGTGCAGGTGTTTGAGAGCACCCGCGGCTTGAAGGTAGGTGCCGAGGCAGAGTTTACCGGTCACATGCTTGAAATCAAGCTGGGTCCCGGTATGCTGAGTCACAACTACGACGGTCTGCAGAACGACCTCGACAAGATGGAGGGTGTCTTCCTCAAGCGCGGACAGTACACCAACCCTCTCGACGAGGAGCGCGAATGGGACTTCCAGCCCATCGCCAAGGTTGGCGACAAGGTGCAGGAGAGCGACTGGCTGGGCCAGGTGGAGGAGAACCATCAGCCCCTGAAGATCATGGCTCCCTTCCAGCTGAAGGGTGTGGCTACCGTAAAGAGCATCGTGCCTGCCGGCAAGTACAAGATCAACGACACCATCGCTGTCCTGACTGGCGAAAAGGGTGAGGACGTAAACGTAACCATGGTTCAGCACTGGCCTGTTAAGTTCGCCATGACCAACTATGCAGAGAAGCCCCGTCCATTCAAGCTGCTCGAGACAGGTGTCCGCACCATCGACACCTTCAACCCCATCGTAGAGGGTGGTACAGGTTTCATTCCCGGTCCCTTCGGTACGGGTAAGACTGTGCTCCAGCATGCCATCTCAAAGCAGGCCGAGGCCGACATCGTAATCATCGCAGCCTGCGGTGAGCGTGCCAATGAGGTTGTGGAAATCTTTACCGAGTTCCCCGAACTGGTTGACCCCCACACCGGCCGCAAGCTGATGGAGCGTACCATCATCATCGCCAACACCTCAAACATGCCCGTTGCTGCCCGTGAGGCATCCGTATACACTGCCATGACCATGGCCGAGTACTACCGTTCAATGGGTCTTCGTGTCCTGCTGATGGCCGACTCTACTTCACGTTGGGCACAGGCACTTCGTGAGATGTCAAACCGTATGGAGGAGCTCCCTGGTCCCGACGCATTCCCCATGGACCTCGGTGCCTTGATTTCGAACTTCTACGGCCGTGCCGGATACGTTTACCTGCGCAACGGCAAGGTTGGTTCCGTTACCTTCCTCGGTACCGTGTCTCCCGCCGGTGGTAACCTGAAGGAACCCGTAACCGAGAACACCAAGAAGGTGGCTCGCTGCTTCTACGGACTGGAGCAGGACCGTGCCGACAAGAAGCGCTACCCCGCCGTCAACCCCATTGATTCCTATTCGAAGTACCTCGAGTACCCTGAATTCGCAGAGTACATCAAAGAGCACATCAACGAGGAGTGGATTCCCAAAGTACTCGACCTCAAGACTCGCATGCAGCGTGGTAAGGAGATCTCGGAGCAGATTAACATCTTGGGTGATGACGGCGTACCCGTTGAATACCACATAACATTCTGGAAATCTGAGATTATAGACTACGTCATCTTGCAGCAGGATGCCTTCGACGAAGTGGATGCCGTAACGCCCCTCGACCGTCAGGAGGAGATTCTGAACCTCGTCGTTTCCATCTGCGAGGACGAGACTCACAGCTTCGACAACTTCCAGGAGGTTGTTGACTACTACAAGAAGATGATCAACCTGTGCAAGCAGATGAACTACTCAGTCTACAAGAGCGAGCAGTACAACGACTTCAAGAAGCAGATCGAGGAGATGATTCAGAACGGTTAAGCACATTATATATATATTATGAGTACAGCATTTCAAAAAGTATATACACAGATCAGCCAGATCACTAAGGCCACTTGCTCACTGAAGGCAAAGGGCGTAGGATATGACGAGCTGGCCACCATCAACGGAAAGTTGGCACAGGTGGTAAAGATCATGGGTGACGACGTCACTCTGCAGGTGTTTGAGGGTACGGGTGGCATTCCCACCAATGCCGAGGTAACCTTCCTGGGCAAGGCTCCTTCTCTGAAGGTCAGCGACCAGTTGGCAGGCCGTTTCTTCAACGCTTACGGCCAACCCATCGACGGAGGTCCAGAGATTGAAGGTAAGGACGTGGAGATCGGTGGTCCTTCTGTAAACCCCGTTCGTCGTAAGCAGCCCAGCGAACTGATTGCTACCGGTATCGCCGGTATCGACTTGAACAACACGCTGGTATCTGGCCAGAAGATTCCTTTCTTCGCAGACCCCGACCAGCCCTTCAACGAGGTAATGGCAATGGTTGCCATGCGTGCCAAGGCAGACAAGATCATCCTAGGCGGTATGGGTATGACCAACGATGACTACTACTTCTTCCGCAACACCTTTGCAGGAGCAGGTGCACTGGACCGCATTATCTCATTCATCAACACCACCGAGGACCCTGCCGTTGAGCGTCTGTTGATTCCCGACATGGCATTGACCGCAGCCGAGTACTTCGCCGTGGAGAAGCACGAGAAGGTGCTCGTCCTGCTGACCGATATGAGTTCTTACGCTGACTCTCTGTCAATCGTGAGCAACCGTATGGACCAGATTCCGTCAAAGGACTCTATGCCCGGTTCACTTTACTCTGACTTGGCTAAGATCTACGAGAAGGCAGTACAGTTCCCCGAAAGTGTAGGTGGCGGTTCTATCACCATCATCGCCGTAACCACTCTGAGCGGTGGCGACATCACCCATGCCGTACCCGATAACACTGGTTATATTACTGAGGGTCAGCTCTATCTGCGTCGTGACAGCGACGTGGGCAAGGTTATCGTCGACCCCTTCCGTTCACTTTCACGTCTGAAGCAGCTCGTTGCAGGTAAGAAGACCCGAAAGGACCACTCGCAGGTGATGAATGCCGCCATCCGTCTTTATGCCGATGCTGCCAACGCCAAGACCAAGCTGGAGAACGGTTTCGACCTGACCGACTACGACAACCGCTGCCTCGACTTCGCCAAGGACTATGCTAAGCAACTGCTGGCCATCGACGTCAACCTCAACACCGAGGAGATGCTCGACGTTACCTGGACGCTGTTCAGGAAGTACTTCAAGCTGGAAGAGGTCAACATCAAGAAGGAGTTCACCGACATTTATTGGAAGTAAGGCCCCCTCCCTTCCCCTTAGAGGGAAGCGGTTAGATATAGGGTCTGTGTGAACAAATTTATTAATTATATAGTAGAAAACCCTCCCACAAGACATTCTACTCTCCCCCCAAGGGGGAGCGGGGAGGGGGTCTAATATGGCAATTAAATTTCAATATAACAAGACTTCGCTTCAGCAGATTGAGAAGCAGCTCAAGATGCGACAGCGTACCTTGCCCATCATCAAGAGCAAGGAGACGGCGCTGCGTCTTGAATGCAAGAAATGCAAGGAGGAAGCCGACGAACTGGAACGCAAGCTGCAGCAGCAGATTGCAGGCTACGAGCGAATGTACGCCCTCTGGGGTGAATTCGACACCTCGCTCGTAAGTTTGAAGGACGTAAAACTTGATGTGAAGAAGATTGCGGGCGTACGCGTCCCCATCCTCGCCAACATCGAGCTGGAGGTAAAACCCTTTGGCCTGTTCAGTTCCCCCAAGTGGTACTTCGATGGCATCAACCTTTTGCAGGGCCTTGCGAAAACGGCCGTGGAACGCGAGTTCGTCTTTGCCAAGCTCCATCTGCTGGAACATGCCCGTAAGAAGACCACCCAGAAGGTGAACCTCTTCGAGAAGGTGCAGATACCCGGTTTCCAGGAAGCCGTGCGCAAGATCAAGCGATTCATGGAGGACGAGGAGAACCTCTCCAAGTCTTCACAGAAGATTCTGAAGTCTCTTCAGGAGAAAAGAAAGGAGGCTACCGCATGATTGGAAAAATGACAAAATACACGTTCCTTGTCTATCACAAGGAATATGACTCCTTCCTCGAACAACTGAGAGAGCAAGGCGTGCTTCACGTCAAGCAGCGTGAAAGCGAAGAAGCTGTCGACAACAGTCAGTTGCAGAGTCTGTTAAGCAGAAAGATCCAACTGGACGAACTGAAGAAAGACATGCTCAACACCTTGGGCCGTGAGGAAGCCCAAACCACGGGCGCCTCAACCAACATTGAGGAAGTAACCAAGGCGTATGCTCAGTTCGGCATTCAGCGCAATGCCCTCTCTCTGGAGTTGAACAACATGCAGCAGGAATATGACCTCCTGTCACCCTGGGGAAAGATTGACTGGCAGCGCATCCAGCAAATCGAAGAGGCAGGTTATGACGTAGCGTTCTACTCGACTACCAATCTCTCCGAGGAGGACCAGAAGGCGTTTAACCTCATCGAGGTGGGCGAGTCTGGCAGTCGCCTGCTCTTCATGGCGTTCAACCCCAAGGACACACACGTTGACTTGATGGCAGAGAAGATTTCCCTTCCTCGCAAGGACGTTGACCAGCTCTTCAGCGACATCGAGGCCATGAAGGCCAAGATCCGCGCATTAGACGAGGAAAAGAGAAGCTATGCTGCTGCTCACATTCAAGATGTCAACGGCACATTGGCACAGTTGCAAGATTCCATCAACCTGGAACAGGTGAAGCTTAACACGGGTGCTGAGGCAGACCAGCATGTCTGTCTGTTAGAGGGATTCTGCCCCAATGACAAGGTAGAGGCGCTCAACAGCATGCTGGAGGCCCAAGGCGTATGGTACAGCCACCATGAGGCAACCCGCGAGGACAAGGCTCCCGTCAAACTCATCAACAACAAGTTGGTGACCCTCTTCGAAGCGCTCACTCGCATGTATGGTATGCCAAGTGCTACCGACGTCGACCCTACGGCAATCCTGTCAATCTTCTTCACCCTGTTCTTTGCCATCTGTGTGGCAGACGCGGGCTACGGAATCATTTTGACGCTGCTCTCCCTGGCCGACATCAAGATGGGTGGCAAGATTGGCAAAGTCCTGTTCGGCATCAACTTTAAACTGGTGCTGGTGCTCGGCATTGCCTGTATCCCCATCGGTCTGCTTCTCGGCACAGCCTTTGGCATTCCCTTGCACGAACAAAGCTGGGTACCCGAAGGACTGAAGAACTGCATGCTCGTCGGCACCTTCCCAGGTACGACCTACGACGTACAGATGGTGGCATCGCTGCTCATCGGTATCGTTCATATCTCGCTTGCTATGACGGTTAACGCTATCAATGTCACCATGCAGCGAGGCTTCAAGGAATGCCTCGGCACGTGGGGTTGGTGGCTGGCAGTCGTTGGTACAGCAACCGTTGGTGCACTGACCTATGGTGGTGTGATTCCACAGGAACAAATGATGCCTATTATCTACTCAGTACTGGGTGTATCTGCTGTTGGCATCTACCTTCTGAACAACATTCACCGCAACCCTGTAATCAACATACTGGCAGGCTTGTACGACACGTACAACATGGCGTCGGGTTTGATGGGCGACATCCTATCGTACATCCGTCTTTACGCCCTTGGTTTGGCTGGTGGTATGTTGGGAAAGACTTTCAACGACCTGGCTTACATGCTGGTTGGCAACGACCTCAGCAGCGCTGGCGTACTGATCATAGGATTTGTTCTGATCATCCTTATTGGTCATGTACTGAACATTGCCATGAGCTGTCTGTCTGCCTTTGTTCACCCCTTGCGTCTATCGTTTGTGGAGTACTTCAAGAATGCAGGTTACGAAGGTAAGGGTATCGAGTACAAGCCTTTCGAGAAGAGCACACTCTAACAACATCAAATAGTCGAAATATCGAGACCATCGAAACCTCGAGATATCGAAACCTCGAAATATCGTAATATCGAAACCTCGAATTATCGAATTATCGAAACCTCGAATTATCGAAAAAAAACAACAATTAACAAATAACTAAAAACAAAAACATTATGGATTCAACAATTTTAGGTTATGTGGGCCTTGGCTTGATGCTGGCCCTTGCAGGTATTGGTAGCTGCTACGGTACCACCATCGCAGGTAGCGCAGCTGAAGGCGCCCTCAAGAAGGACAGTTCAAAGGCTTCTGGCTACATGATTCTTTCTGCACTTCCCGCTACTCAGGGTCTTTATGGATTCCTTTGCTTCCTGCTGCACAACGGTAAGGTAGCCGAGAACCCCATGCTGTGGTTCGGCGTTGGCTGTGGTGTAGGTCTGGTATGCTTCTTCTCTGCCATCCGTCAGGGTAAGATCTGCGCAGCAGGTATCCAGGGTATGGCTCAGGGCCACGACGTACAGACCAACACGATGATCTACGCAGCTCTCCCTGAGTTCTACGCAATTCTTGCACTGGTTGCTACCTTCTTGGTGTAATCTGTCTGCAAGCAAACTGAATTCTGGAAGTTAAAGACATTGCTAATCTAAACAGCAATGCTATCCCGACACAGGAGGGATCTCAGCCCAACCTTACTCCCTTTCATAGCAGGATTGGACAGAGATTCCTCCTTTGCCGGAATAAACATTCAGAGCATGCAACAACTGACGAAAAACATTTTGCACCTATTACAACCGAAGAAAAACAACCCGCGTAACTACTCAGATATGCTGGGATTTTAACCAAAAACGGACAAAATCGGACAAAAACTTTCTCTCTTACCATAGTTAACTTATAAAAATAGAGTGTTTTTGCAGGTTTTTGCAAGCTTTTGGTTATAAATTAAGACACCGCTTTTGATACCTGAGTAGCTATCAATCCGCACCTAACTGTAAAATTAACTAAAGTCCAACAAAGTACACTACTATGAGAAAACTATTCTTCCTCTTCGCCCTACTTGCAGCCTTAACATCTTTTGGTAAACAAAAATCCACCAACGACACACTTCGCATCAGCATTCTGGGCGACAGTTACTCAACATTTGAGGGCTACCTGACTCCTGACACCAACCTGATTTGGTACTACCCCATCGAAAGCCGCTGGGCACAAAAGCAAAACGACGTGCACCAGGTGGAACAAACCTGGTGGTGGCAAGTCGTCGAGCGAATGAAGGCAAAACTGGAGTTAAACAACGCATACTCCGGATCAACGATATGCTACACGGGTTATCGCAAGGAGGACTACACCGACCGTGCTTTCATCACCCGCAGCAATAAACTGGGCAACCCCGACCTCATCCTTGTGTGTGGAGCAACCAACGACTCATGGGCAGGCGCTCCCATCGGTGAATACGTCTACGGAAACTGGACAAACAAGGAATTATACTCCTTCCGTCCTGCCATGGCTAAGCTCCTTTATGATCTGAAGGCAAACTATCCTACTGCCCGCATCGTTTTCATGCTCAACAGCGAGCTCAAGGAGGAGATCAACGAGTCGGTACATACTATCTGCAAGCACTACGACGTTCCGTGCCTTGATCTCCACGACATCGACAAGCAAGGCGGTCACCCCAGCATTGCAGGCATGAAAGCGATTGCCGATCAAGTTGTCAAGTTTCTTAAATAAAATAAAAAAAATCACTTTGCAGCAATTTGTGAATTGCAGATTATGAATTGTGAATTAAATTCCGTATCTTTGCATTCTCTAAAGAGAATACAAGTAAAACAATATAGAACAAAATTATGAAAAAGAACATTCTTATGCTAGCTGCAAGTGGCGCACTCGTGCTGACCAGTTGCTCCAAATTAGGTCCTCTTTCGGCCGACAATTTTACCGTTAATCCCACTCCATTGGAGGCAGTTGCCGGTCAGGTGCCCGCAACTATCAACGGGACCTTCCCCGCTAAGTACCTGAAGAAAAAGGCTGTTGTTACCGTAACTCCCGTACTGAAATATGAAGGCGGTGAGGCTCAGGGTCAGAGTGCAACTTTCCAAGGTGAGAAGGTTGAGGGCAATGCTACCACCATTCAGTATAAGGTGGGAGGCAACTACACGATGAAGAGCACCTGGGGTTTCACCGAGGACATGCTCCAGAGCGACCTTTACCTCCAGTTTGACGCAAAGTTAGGCAAGAAGAAGGTAAGCATCCCCGAAGTTAAGGTAGGTTATGGTGTTGTTGGCACAAGCGCCATGCTGGGCAACTGCCTCAAGACAGCCAACGCTTCCATCGCCCCCGATGCCTATCAGCGCGTAATCGCCCAGAAGCAGGAGGCTAGCATCAAGTTCCTCATCGCCCAGGCAAACATCCGCACCAGCGAACTCAAAAGTCTTAGCATCAAGGATCTCGTTAATGTTCTGAAGGAGATCAACGACAACGAGGAGACTCGTGCTCTCGAGAGCATTGAGGTAAGCGCCTACGCTTCACCCGATGGTAAGTTCACCTTCAACGAGAAGCTTGCTGAGAAGCGCCAGAATGTCAGCGCCGACTACATGAAGAAGGAGCTGAAGAAGATCAAGATGGCAGCTGACATCAATACGAAGTACACAGCTGAGGACTGGGAAGGATTCCAGCAACTCATCAGTCAGAGCAACCTTCAGGACAAAGAGATCATTCTGCGCGTACTTTCAATGTATGATGATCCCGAGGAGCGTGAGCGCCAGATCAGCAACATGAGCGCCATCTACACCGACATCAAGGAGGGTATCATGCCCGAGTTGCGCCGTGCACGTCTCATCGTCAACTACGACGTAATTGGCCGTAGCGACGAGCAGATCGTTGACCAGTACAAGAAGGATGCTTCTCAACTCAGCGTCGAGGAAATGCTCTACGGTGCAGGTCGCCTCGCCAAGGAAGGCGAGAAGGAGGCTTGGTACCAGAAGACCGCTCAACTCTTCCCCTCTGACTATCGCGCCTACAACAACCTGGCCCAGTTGGCTTATAGCAAGGGCGACATGAATGCCGTTCAACAGTTCCTCCAGAAAGCACAGAGCATCAACAGCAACGCTTCTCAGGTTAACACCAACCTGGCACTGATCGCCCTCACTCAGGGTAACGTGCAGCAGGCAGAAACCTTGCTGGCTAAGGGTAGCGGCAGCGACAGCTTCAACGAGATTATGGGTGCGCTGAACCTGGCAAAAGGCAACTACACCCAGGCTGCCAACAACCTGGCAGGCGTAAACAACAACACCGCTCTGCTGGCACAGATTCTAAACAAAGACTATGCTGCAGCAGCCAAGACCATCGCTGGCATCAAGAATGCTGACGCCACCACTTCTTACCTGCAGGCAGTACTCGCTGCACGCACTGGCGACAGCAATGCTCTGGCAACCGCACTTCGCACTGCCATCCAGAAGGACCCCTCACTTCTCCAGCGCGCTGCTAAGGATCTTGAATTTGCTCAGTTCGCCAGCACCGTCAAGAGCCTCCTGAAGTAAAACAAAAAACAATTCCGATAGCGCATGAACAGACCATTCATTCGCATAAAGGCAACCTTACAAAAGCTCCTCCCTATTTTAGGGATGGGGCTTTTGCTCTCTGCATGTGGAGTGGCGGAGGGACAATTTCGCATACGAGGAACGTATGATTCCTTCAAGCAAGGTGCCGACTTCCTAATCGTCAGTCCCGACGGAGGGCTGAACCGTCTCGACACACTACACATCCTGGCTGGCGACTTCGAATACACCTGTGATCTGAGTGAAGATGCCACCTATTATATCGTCTACCCCGACAATTCCACGCTGACCATCTGGGGACATAGCGGTGACGACATCCGCATCAAAGAAAGCGGAGAGGGTCTGTGGAACGTAAAGGTTGAAGGCAATGCAGAAAACGAACTCTACACACAGTTCCGACTCCAGAACGCGCCTAACGACACTACAAAACTTCGACAGTCTGCTGCACGTCTCATACGCCAAAACCCAACCAGCGCCGTCTCCCAATACCTCCTTAGTCAGTTTTTCATCTTGGCAAAGGATGTTGATGCCGACAGCATCAACACGCTCTATCAAGTCATCCAGGATGCACTTCCTCAAGACCCCGAAGTTGCAACGCTTGGAGGCCAGATACAGCAACGTTACACGCTGCGCAAAGGCAACAAGATGCCCGACTTCGACATCATAACTGGCGACTCCGTCCACCACACCCTCGGTAAATACAAAGGCAAGAACCTCGTCCTCTACTTTTGGGCAGGATGGCAGGGAAGCGTTGCCTATCTGCACAAGACCTTGGCAGACATGAAGAAAGAACTGGCACACCCCGCCGATGGCACGAAGGCGACAGAAGTCGAGTTGTTGGGATACAGCCTTGACGTAGACTCAGTCACCCTTCGCATCAACAAGAGTGAAGATGCCAAGGACATTCCGACCTACTGCGATTTGCAAGGTTTCAGCAGTCCCTTGGCCAGCCAACTAGGTGTCCGCACACTTCCGCTCATCGTAGCCATTGACAAGAACGGCAAAATCCTCACAGTCTGCAAGGAGGCAAAGGACGTGCGAAAGGCACTAACTGCCAAGTAACAAAGATGAACCTTAAACACCAATAAATAAGAGAACATGCTCGTCAAAGTCAATAGCTCCGCCGTACAGGGACTTGAGGCCATTGCCGTCACAGTCGAGGTGAACGTCGTGGCCGGCGTGCGTTTCGTTTTGGTTGGACTACCTGACAACGCCGTCAAGGAAAGCCACGAACGAATCATGGCAGCTGTCCAGAACAGTGGATACAGCATGCCTTTGCGCCAAGTCACCATCAACATGGCGCCTGCCGACGTCAAGAAAGAAGGTAGCGGATACGACCTCCCCATGGCCATCGGCCTGATGACGGCAGAAGGCAGCGTCAGTCCCCAGTTACTGCCTACTACGATGATGGTAGGCGAACTGAGTCTTGACGGTTCACTCCAACCCATCCGCGGAGCGCTTCCCATCGCCATCAAAGCGCGTGAGATGGGCTTTGAACGCCTTATCGTACCTGTTCAAAATGTGCGCGAGGCCGCCGTTGTCAACCGTCTCAAAGTCTATGGTGCACACAACCTGAACGAAGTCGTTGACGTCCTGAACGGAGGAAGCATGCTTCAGCCCACCGAGATTGATACGCGCAAGGAATTCTATGACCATCAATCGCATTTCGACTACGACTTTGCCGACGTCAAAGGACAAGAGTTTGTCAAACGCGCACTTGAAGTTGCAGCAGCCGGAGGCCACAACGTCGTCATGGTCGGTGCCCCGGGTAGCGGCAAGAGCATGCTAGCCAAGCGACTGCCCAGCATCCTCCCCCCCCTATCACTTTCGGAAAGTCTGGAAACAACGCAGATACACTCCATCTCGGGATGTCTGAAAAGCGACACGTCGCTCATTGCTACACGTCCCTTCCGCAGTCCCCACCACACCATCTCTCAGGCTGCCCTGGTCGGAGGAGGAATCAATCCACAACCCGGCGAGATAAGCCTTGCCCATAACGGAGTATTATTTGCAGACGAGCTGGCCGAGTTCAACAGAAATGTACTCGAACTGCTACGCCAACCCCTTGAGGACCGCGTCATCAGTATTGCGCGAACTAAGTACAGCATCACCTACCCTTGCAACTTCATGTTCGTGGCCGCCATGAACCCATGCCCATGCGGCTACTACAACCACCCCCTCAAGCATTGCGTCTGCACACCCGGTCAGATCACCAAGTACATGAATCGCATCTCCGGGCCTTTGATGGATCGCTTCGACCTCCAGATTGAGGTCGTTCCGCTCACTTTCGAGCAGCTCCATCAGTCTGCTCCTGGCGAAAGTAGCGCCTCCATTCGTGAGCGTGTCATTGCCGCCCGTAAAATTCAGGAGGAAAGATACAAGGACTACAAAGGCATACACTGTAACGCACAAATGACGCCCGCTCTGATGCGAGAGTTTGCCACACCCTCACCCGCCGACGCTGAGCTGCTCCGCCAGGCCATGAACCGCTTCCAGCTCTCTGCCCGTGCCTACGACCGCATCCTTCGCGTGGCCCGCACCATCGCCGACCTCGAAGGCTCACCGAACATACAAGGCAACCACATTGCCGAAGCCGTTGGATACCGCAACATGGATCGCAGCAGCTGGGGAGAGTAACTTCACCATAACTTCACTAAAAACGAAACTTCCCTACAATGAAAAAAATACTCCTATTTGTGGCCACCGCCCTGCTTTCACAGACCATCAAGGCCCAGACCTACGACTACGAGGCCGACTACAATCAGGCACGTAAGTTTACATCCGATAAGTTGCAGAACATGCTGTTCTCTACCACCGTCGACCCTCACTGGACACCCGACGGTAACCAGTTCTGGTACACATACAAAACCAGCCAAGGCACGTCTTGGTACCTTGTCAACCCTGCCAGCAAGAGCAAGAAGCCGCTCTTCGACCGCGAATGGCTGGCCGCTCAGCTCTCCGAGATAACCCACGACCCTATTGTGGCCGACCATCTTCCCATCCGTGGTCTTGAGGCGCAGACCGACGGCACCTTCCAATTCTACGTCGACACTCAGAACGACATCGTGCCCGACACCCTCTCTGCCTACAAGCCCACCAAGGGCAAGGAGCGCTTCTACTTCTCCTACAACCCTTCCACTCAGCAGCTTACCCGCATTGCCGACAAGTGGAAGGCACAGGAGTATCCCAGCTGGGCCAACATCTCGCCCGACGGCAAGACCGTCGTCTTCGCCAAGGACTTCAACCTCTACCGCATGTCGCGCGAGGACTACGAGCGCATCAAGGACAACGAGATGAAGGAGAAGGACAAGAAGGACAAGGGGTTGGACAGCACCATCGTCGAGACCCAGCTCACCACCTTTGGGCAGAAGGACTTCGGATTCGCCTCGCCCTACAGTTACCTCAACACCGACACTCTGGCCAATGGCAAGCGCAAGGGCGTTTGGGGAATGTGGAGCCCCGACTCCAAGCACTTCATCGTGACACTCAGCGACGAGCGTAAGGTCAAGGAACTCTGGGTTGTCAACTCCATGGCCAGTCCGCGCCCCACGCTCGAGACCTACAAATACACCATGCCCGGCGAGAAGGACATTCCCCAAGAGCACCTCTACGTCTTCGACATGGAGAACAACACCTACAAGGAGGTCAACACCGGAGCATTCAAGGATCAAAGCCTCGAGCTCGTACGCAAGCCACGCGAACAGCGCCAGCGCGACCTCCACGAGCAAAGCATCATCTGGGCAGGCACCAACAGCCAGTTCTTCCTCACCCGCAGCAGCCGCGACCTGCATCGCATCGACGTCTGCAAGTACGTGCTGGGCGAGGACACCCTTCGCACACTCATTCAGGAGCGCATGAACACCTACCAGGAGACGCGCCCCCTCTCCGTCATCAACGGCGGCACCGAGCTCATCCAGTGGAGCGAGCGTTCGGGCTGGGCACACCTCTACCTCTACGACGGCGATGGCAAGCTCAAGAACAAGATTACCGAGGGAGCCTACCACGTCATGAACATCCTCAAAGTCGACGAGAAGACACGCACCGTCTACTTCACCGCCAACGGCTACACCCCCGACGAGAACCCCTACTACCAGCATTTCTACAAGGTAGGCCTGTCCGGTGGCACGCCCAAGGAGATCACCCAGGGCACCTACTTCCACGAACCTTACATGGACGACAAGATGCAATTCTTCGTCGACAACTACAGCCGCGTAGACTGCCAGCCCAAGACGGCCCTTTACAGCTCCACGGGCAGCAAGGTCATGGATCTCGAAGAGGCCGACATGAGTCAGCTCCTTGCCAACGGTTATCAGTACCCCGAGGTCTTCAAGGTCAAGGCAGCCGACGGCGTCACCGACCTTTGGGGCACGCTCTACAAACCCTTCAACTTCGACAGCACCAAGGTATACCCCATCATCGACTACGTCTATCCCGGCCCTCAGGTCGAGGCCACCTACTACCCCTTCACGCGCATGACAGCGCGCACCGACCGCCTTGCACAGGCTGGCTTCGTTGTCATCTCGGTGGGTAACCGCGGCGGCCACCCCGACCGCTCCAAGTGGTACCACAACTACGGCTACGGCAACCTTCGCGACTACGGACTTGCCGACC
>JAKSLN010000001.1 GCA_024401165.1 Bacteroidaceae bacterium | reverse complement strand
CCTTCTTCATATCATTTTAGCTTTTACTGTTCCCGCTGGTTTTCCAGCGGGCAATACCCCTCCCCACCTCATACCCCCCCCACCTCACACCCCCATAACCTTACAACCTTACAACCTCACAACCTCATAATGACCAAGCAAGACAATTGTATCGCCATTCAACGATGGATGGTAGAGCATGGCAAGACCGTGAGTACGGCCGAGAGCTGCACCAGCGGCCGCATTGCCGCCTCGTTAACCCAGATCTCAGGCGCCTCCGACTATTTCCAGGGTGGCATCGTTTGTTATCAGGATGAACTGAAGGTGCGCTTCCTGGGCGTCAACCCCGACGACATAAGACAGTTTGACGTCGTCAGCCAACCCGTTGTCGAGCAGATGGTCCGTGGTGCCTGCCAGCTCTTCCATACCGACTTTGCCATGGCCTCAACCGGCTATGCGGGTGGTGGCATGAATGGCATTCCTGATGGCACGATATGGGTAGGTTGGGGTAGTGCCAATGACGTCCATTCTCTCGTTATTTGTAAAGATAATGGACGAGAAGTCAACACCGAAAATGCCGTCGAGACCGTCCTCTCCTCCATGGCCGACTGGCTCGTTCATCAGAAATAATGCCTTTTCTAGGATGTAATTAAGCATACGCTTTTGATACCAGAGCAGTTATCCGATTGGAACTGTTTTTGCGACTTTCACATATTTTAACGCGACTTTTCGCGTTTTTTACCCTCTCTCTGCCTCGTTTTTTGAAAAAAGGTGGGGTGTTTTTTCAAACTTTGTAGATTATCCCGAAATTTACCTTCACATCCTTCACACACGTCGCAACACACTATATCTATGTACGTTAACACATAGACTACCCCTCATTTCTGCCCGTCTTCCGTCACCCCTATCCTTCACATCCTTCACACTACCTTCACACTTACCTTCATAGTTTATCTAACACTCTCACAATCACTTACGGCATGTGTGTAGGATGTGAAGGTAAAAAACATAAATTTCCAAGGAATGGAGCAGAACAGCCATCGAACGTCCTCGCAGAACTTGTGCAGCACGAGTAAAATAGCCTCGCTGCGCCTTCTGCTTTTTCTCGTTGAACCTTCAATTTCTTCCCGCTGCGCCAACCGACCGCCCGCCCTAGGTCAGCCGGTTACTTACCGCTGCGGTACTTTTAAATTTCCGCTGCGGTATTTTTGAATTCTCGCAGCGCTATTTTTAAGAACCCGTATCGTCTCCTTTTCGATGTTAGATGTTTTATAGGAGGTTCCACATTACTGTGCTAAGTAAGATAGAAAGTTTTTGCCCGTTTCTGCCTGTTTTTGGTTATAGTTAAGCATGCCACTTTTGGCACCTAAGTAGTTAATTCCCGCGCAGCTAACTCCCCCAAAATAAACTCCCCAAGGCCCCTTTTTTTCGCGATTTTTCGTGGGGGGGGGGTAAAAACCGAAAATTTTGCTCAAAAAATGCATTTTTTTAAATAATAATTAGGTGAAGTCGTTGATTTTTTGTATCTTTGCATAAAGAAATAACATAATATATTGCGAAGTAACGCAAGGAACTATCAGGATTAATTCCGGTGATATTCTTTAACTAACCAGAACGAAGGTGCAAAAGCAAGTTGCCATAATCATTTGTTTGCTGTTCCAGAGCATAGCCTGGGCACAGAGCAACGTCTATACCCGTGATGCGGCTCATCCCTTCGTCATCATCACCAACGACAAGGTTAAGGAACTGCCCGCCTTCAGTGACGAGGAGTTCTACGACAACGCGCTGAGCGTCATCTTCCAGGTCAACAAGAGCGCCATTCGTCGCGACGATCCTTTCCTGGAGACCTACCGCAAGGAGATCCTGCCGCGCATCAATAGCGAGCACCTCCAGTTGCGCAAGATCTACATTCGCGGTGCAGCCTCCCCCGAGGGTTCCTATGAGAACAACCGCCGTCTGGGTCAGGCTCGTACGCAGGCTCTCCTCGAGGAACTCAAGCGCGACCTGCAGCACCAGTACCTCAAACCCGAGATTGACCTGAGCAGTGTCACCGAGGACTACGGCCACCTCTGCCTGCTGATGC
The DNA here is from genome assembly GCA_024401165.1 of Bacteroidaceae bacterium. Lineage (GTDB taxonomy): Bacteria > Bacteroidota > Bacteroidia > Bacteroidales > Bacteroidaceae > Physcousia. The sequence continues at coordinate 69,664 of JAKSLN010000001.1, read as the reverse complement.
AGAAGGCCGGTGACCCGGACTACGCCGCTGTCAAGAAGATATACGATGCAACGCGAAGCAATGAGCAAAGCTGTAAGAAGCAGCTCATGGCACTTCAGGGTGGCACATTGTGGAGCCGAATGCAGAAGGACTACTTCCCTCAGCTGCGTTCGGCTAGTCTCGTTTTATGGTTCAGCGAGCCCGACATCGAGCATGCGCCCCTCCCCGAGCTTGCCCTCCAGCCCATCCGCTATGCCGCTTTCCCCGACGGCCGTCTGGTGGGTCTTACCCTTCCTCTCCAGCAGCTCGACGTCAATGCCGTTCCTGTCGACTACGCCCGTCGCCACCTCATTGCCGTCCGCACCAACCTCCTGCACGACTTCTTCTACATGCCCAACTTCGGCTGGGCCTTCTCGCCCAACATACAGTTTGAGTATTACCCCAAGAGCGGACACTACACCTACAATGCCGCCCTCACTTGGGGCACCCATCGTCATTGGGACACCCAGGAGTTCTTTCAGGTGCGCGACGTGCAGCTTGAGCTCCGCCGCTACTTCCGTGGCAAGGGCGAGTTCCTCGGTGCCTACCTCGGTGCTTATGCACATGGCGACGTCTACGGTATCGGCCTCAGTCCCACCAAGGGTTGGGAAGGCGAAGGCGGTGGCTTGGGCCTTACGGCTGGCTACGTGATGCCCCTCAACAAGAAAGGCAACCTCCGCCTCGAATTCATGGCCGCTGCCGGTTTCTACATGTCCCTCTTCGACCCCTATGTGTATGGTAACCCCGTTACTGGCACCGTCGATGGCGACTACTACTATAACTACCTTGGTTCGGCCAGCAACTTCAAGAAGCGCAACCACCGCTTCACCTGGTTCGGTCCCACCAACCTCGGCATACAACTCACCTACGATATCATCTATAGAAAGAAAACAAGAAAATAACTCCAATCAACATTAGTCCAATAAGTCCAATCAACCCCAGAAGCCCAATTAGTCCAATAAACCCAATCAACCCCAGAAACCCAATTAGCCTCATAAGTCCAATCAACCGCAATGACCAGCAACCGCGTAACATATAGTCACTCACCCCTGCCGCAAGCAGCCACCCGTTGCTCAGCTTCAAACTGCCCTGCCACCCGCTGCTCAGCTGCTATTCATGCAGCAGGTGCCACCCGCCGTGCAGTCACCGGTCGCGCAGCAGCAACCACCAGCCGTGTAGCCAGCGCCGCGCGTCGTGCCGTGCGCCGTGCCTATATGCATTTCGTAAGCGTTTTCGCTTACGTCGCCCTCCTTGCCACCCTCCTTACCAGTTGCATCGAGCCGCCCCTCAAGCTGCCTGCACAGGAGGTCCTCGTCGACCTGCCCCTCGTGTTCGTCGACCTCGACGTGGTGTGGAACCTCGACATCGACTGGCGCTCTCAGTGGTATTATGACTGGGACGAGAAGGACAAGGAGCTCTGGGGCGAGCTGGCCTACCCCCTTCCCACCAACTACGAGGTGCGTCGCTACTTCTTGGGCAGCCAGACCGGAGCGCCTCATACCACTGTCGATGGATTCACCATCTACGGCACCCACTTCCGCCGCACCTACGAGTTCGGCTACTACGACATGCTCATCTGGAGCAACATCGACAGTAAGGATGGAACCCAGGTGGTAACGATAAACGAAAATGACCTTGACGAAGTGATGGCATCCACCACCGTCACCCGAGGTATGAGCCGTGTGGCAGCCGCCACCGTCCTCTCGCCCAATTACGCCATGCTGGTGGGCGCGGGCCATGCCTCCTCCAACGTTGTCACGGGTCTCTACAACCAGCCCGAGATATTCTATGCTGCCTATCCACAGGACACCTACATCTCGCGCAACCAGTCCGACTACGACCACTACGACGAGGTGGAGCGCTGCTGGGTGAAGCAGATCAACTGCGAGCTGGATCCTCGCGTGTATCTCTATCTGGTGCAGGTCATCATCAAGAACAACGACGGCCGCATCGTTGGCTGTACCGGCGACAACGCCATCTCCTCCTTCTCGAGCGGCACGTCCGTCAACACCGGACACACTTGGGACAACCCCGTTCTCGTCTACTTCGGTACCCGCTTCAAGCAGAACATGGACTACGAGGGAGAGACGGTCGACATCATCGGTGGCAAGTTCACCACTTACGGCCTCTGCGACATGGGATCGTACAGCCAGACCAAGTCTGGTCCTCATTACACGGGCACGCGTACCGATTTAAAGAATTATCTCTACGTTGACCTCAAGTTCTCGAACCAGGCGCAGGCCACCCTGCAGGTCGACGTGACCGACCAGTGTCTGGAGCAGGCACACGGAGGCATCATTACCGTGGTGCTCGATGCCCATGACATTGACATTCCCCCAGCACCCGAACCGGGTGGAACAGGTTCGCTCTTCGTACCAACGGTCGAGGACTATGACGAAGTAATCTATGACATTCAGATATAAACGAGTATAAAATAAAAAAATGAAGAATATGAAAAAGAGTTTATCGTATTTGGCACTATTTGCAGGCATCCTTTTTGCCAGCTGTGCAAATGACAGTGTTGTGAATGAGTCTCAGGAGGAGATCCAGTCAGCGGCACCCATCAGCTTCCGCATGAACAAGCAGAACATCACGCGCGCAGATGTTAAGCTTCAGGAGACCAACCACTACAACTTCGGTGTGTTTGGCTACAAGAGCACAGATGCCGCCAACCCCATCATGGCAAACTACCTCGTTGGCTACAACGATGCAGATGGCAAGAAGGGCTATTACATGACCCTTGCCAACCAGACTACGCTGGGCGACAAGGCAGAGACCGTCAACGGTCAGTCATACTGGGCCTACGAGAAGCTCGGCTCGGCAGACTATACCTACGATGGTACCGAAGGTTTCTACACCAAGACTCAAACCGCCTACATGTCGAACGTAGGAAACCAGTTCCTCCGCTATTGGGATAAGAACGCTGCTACCACCTCGTTCTACGCCTACGCACCCTATATCAACGGTGAGGGTACCGCAACCTACAACAACTCAACCCATGTGCTCAGCATCCCCGACGGTTCGCTCACCGACGGCTACGACGATGCCTCTAAGTGCGAGTACATGTATGCTGCCACTACCGTTAACAAGGCAAACTACGGTACCGACGTCGTCCTGTCGTTCAAGCGCCTCAATGCCAAGGTGAACATCAAGTTCTACGAGGTTATCGAAGGCTACTCGGTCAAGATCATCGACCTCGGCAATGGCAAGGAGGACGTTCAGGCAGCAGCTGCCATTGCTGGCACGCCTAACACGGCTGGCACCTACTTCCAGAAGTCTGGCTTCAGCCTGGACTTCTCTGCTGGCACCACCAACCCCAGCATCACCCAGGCTAATGGTACAACTGCCAACAACACTCGTCCCCTGGTGTTCAAAGAGCCCACAGCTACCGAGATCGGCACAAGCAAGGAGTCAGCCTCTGCTTCACCTACCACCTACTATGCTATCCCCAAGCAGAACAGCACCGGTTTCACCTTCCACGTGTCTTACGAGCTGACCTCAACCACCGGCGAGAAGATCACCGTTCGCAACGCAACCGTCTTCGTACCTGCAGACAAGTGTAACTGGACTTCAAACACCGCTTACACCTACATCTTCAAGATCACCAAGAACTCTAACGGTTCTACCGATCCCGATAAGGACAGCACCATCGACCCCACCGATCCCAAGGTTGACGAGGAGAAGGCACTCTATCCCATCGTCTTCGACGGCGTGAAGGTTGAGGAGTGGAAGACCGACGAGCCTGAGTACACCATTTCTGAGGGCACAAAATACAATTATTAATCGCGCGTACATATTTAATTTTAATACATGAAAAAGTCAATTCTCTTTGCAGCTTCCATCGCAATGCTTGCAAGCTGCGCCAACGAGGAGATCGTCGACAAGGGTAACAGCCTCGACACAAACGTACCCATCATCCTCTCAACTAACCGACAGAACATAACAAGGGGTACATCCAACCTTGAGGATAACCTGCACTATAACTTTGGTGTTTGGGCCCAGAAGGTAAAGTCAGGCGCTACTGCCCAAACTATAATGGAGAACTACCTCGTTGGTTGGTCAAATGGTACCAGCAAGGGCTATGATAAGACAAATGCTACTACTTATGCCACTGCTGCAGGAACAACATCTGATCATACTTCTCCATGGTTCTATGAAGGACTTGGTACAAATGAATATAATTACGAAGGTACTGACGGTTTCTATAAGAAGACCGATAATGCTTACATGTCAGCTCACCAAAATCAGTACCTTCGCTACTGGGATTTGGCATACACCAACACGTATTTCTACTGCTATGCTCCATATCAGAAGACTGGTGTAGAGACAACAATGGCTACTGACGGTAGCGCAACTATGAAACTTGCTGCGAATGTCATCCGAGATGGTTATGATTATCCGGTAAACTCCAATTATAGTACATTCGACCGTTCGCTGGCCGAATTCATGGTGGGTGGATATAAGGCAACCAATTCTGCTTTAGCAGACGTAACTATCCCATTCAAGCATCTGGGCGCACAGGTCTTCATCCGTTTCTATGAGGATGTTCCTGGTTACAAGGTTGAGATTGTTGACCTTTCTGCTGACAATGGTAATTTTGGTAATGCATCTACTGAACTGAAGACTGGTATTCAAGCTACGCCTGCTACTGTTGGTTCTCCATCATACACCAAAGGTACATATTATACATCTTCTGGTGCAACAGTTAACTTTGCCGATGGCGTTCCCTCATTTGAGTTTGCTTATCCTACTGATGCAACTGCAACAGTCATGGCCAAGACAACTCAGGACAACCTGATGTTCCATGCTCCTACTACAGATGCAACAAAGTATTCAACTGCAAAAGTTCCTGATGGTTTCGGTTCTGTTGAAAATAAGAACTGGACAAAGATTGACAACACTCAGTCTGCTACAACAACTCACTACGTAATCCCTGAGGTAGCAGCAACCACTGCACAACAGAACTACGCTTGGTCACCCACCATTTACTATCCCGTTGCTCAGCCTACGAATTCAGCCACCGGCTTCACCTTCCATGTTACCTATCGCATCATTGCTGATGACAACAAGGAGGTAACAACCGTACACAATGCAACCGTATTCGTACCTGCTTCTCAAACAACTGGTGGTACAACGGAATACATCACGGCATGGCAGGCTAACACTCGTTACATCTACACCTTCAAGATTACCAAGAACTCTACGGGTTCTACCGATCCTACACCCACTGTTGCCTACGATCCTACAGATCCTACCCCCAGTACAAAGAAGTCACTCTTCCCCATCGTTTTCGATGGAGCTACAATTGTGGATTACACCGAGAGTACTTCAGAGCACATCATCTCTCCTGAAACTACCACTTACCAATAATTCGGTACATACTGAAAATGTCCATGGCTATGCACGCACGTACATTATTTAATATTACACGCACGCGAAAACTTGTCAATGTCTTCATGACGTTGGCAGGCTTCGCCGTGCCGATGTGTATGTCATGTACGAGCAGTACCACGCTGGAGGACATTCCCGAGATCGAACCCACGAGCGTGGATGCCCTTACCTTCACTTGCCAGATGCAGGAGAACGAGAAGGAACACGTCACCCGCGCTTCACAGAGTCTAACAACGGGGTTTGCCGTTTCCACCTTCAAAGCCCATGGTTTTACCACTCAGCAGACGGTCATGAACGGCTATAAGGTGGAGTACAAGACCTCCGGCACTGCCTGGGATGGTACTGAACGTCCCTTCTGGGACTATACGACCGTCAGCGGACAGTCGGAGAAGTACTGGGACTATGCCAGCTTCCCATACCGATTCCATGCCGTAGCACCCTATCCCTCTGATGGGCATACAGTTACGATAGGTGACAAGACGCTGACTATCATAGCACCTTACTATATGCAGACAGTCACGAATGGTGTAGTGACGCCTACAAATGCCGAGCCCTACATTGTAGCACAGGTGCAGCGCAACGAGGATGGTCGCGACTACGACATGTTCGTCAGTGGAACAGATAACGAGATAAATAAGGTTAGCCAAACGCTCAACCGCTATGTCTCGCTACCCTTCCACCATGTCAATTCCAAGGTACGCTTCGCGGTGTATTGTACCTCGCCCTGGGCAACGGCCAATCCCCTCTATATCAAGGATCTGGTTGTCAGCGCCTGCTCTACCGACTTCGTCAAGGCAGCAACAGGTTACACCGCCACAGGTACTGCGCCATCTGTCGCTACTGATCCCAATTTCAGTTGGTACGTTGGTTCTGGCACCTCTGGTTTCACTGGACTTACCAAGGTTCAGCTTCCTACAACCCACACCCCTCTCCTCACCTTCAATGGCGGAAAGAGTGTTGAAGGCAACGACCTCTCCAAGCACCAGAGCCGCTCATCTGCATACTGGCTGCAATGCCCCGGTGGCATCAAGCAGATACCCCAGGAAGGCGTACAGCTCTATGTCAGCTTCGAGCTCTACAAGAAAGCTGTTGACAGCTCCGCGTATAAGACCTTCACGAATATCCCCGTGAAGTTGGAGTTAGAGAACGGCGATATCCAAGATAAGTTCAACTGGATCTCTGGCTGCATCCACACCTACTACCTCATCATCTCCGGTATTGAAGACAAACTCGAGATAACCTTCACGGCAACCCTCACCCCCTGGGTTGATGTCACCGGTAGCCTCTCCACCGATTTGGAACAGTAATAGAAACGCAATATATTATTGATAATAAAAAAACATAAGATATGAAGAAGACAAACTTATTGCTGGCAGTAGCAGCTTTGACTGCAGCTAGCTGTTCGGACAACACCGACATCACTTCTCCCATCGACCCCAGTGGCAAGGAGATGATCAGCTTCTCAATGAGCGATGGAAGTGCATTGCCTGTAACTCGTGCAGGACTCCATACTACATTTTCAACAGATGTAGTCCTGCGTATCATGAGCCAAAAAGGCGAAAATGGTACGGAAAAAAGATATGCAAGAACAAAGGTTACAGCTTCTACAGAAAAAACTAACACATCCGATAATTCTACCTATTCTGATATTACTATTGGTGATCTGTATAAATTGTATTGGGATGATTGCTTCGGTCGTGATGCTTTCCTTTCAGTATATGCAGTAGCAGTGCCCGGTAAGTCTATTACGTCAGATAGCAAGCTCCAAGAAAGTAGCCTTACAGCTGGTTATGGTTCATCAAGTGCCAAGTGGGGTACTAATGCTACCAACACTATTACTTGGAGTGTAAGCCACAAAGATTCTGATGGTGATCATGAGCAGGTCGATGCAACTCTTACAGGAGAAGACCTTACCTATAGCCGTAACATTCGCAAGAATGGTACCGATGGTCGCTATGTATGGAGTTATACTGATCCTGTTGGTTATCCAGCAGAAACAGGAAACACTACCCATGGTAATGGACGTATGCAGTTCGTTCTGCCAGATGGAGCAGAAGCTACAGATGCTGGTCACTTTGACAAAGGCCATCTCGTATTCACGCATTCCCTTTCACGTATTACATTGACCATAATCAGTGGAAATGGTTTCAATAATGCAGATGACAATGAGGAAACTCATGACTTCAACCTTAGTTCTGTAGGTATTGCATTCAATGGTATGAATGTTCAAGCAGATCTCGATTTGACAGAAGGAACATGGGGAACAAAGACAACAGGCATCATTGTTGCAAAACCTTCAATTACAAACACTACTGTCAAAGACGAATCAAACAATGATGTTTCAAGAGCGTGCTACAAAGCAACCGTTCAGATGCTCCCAGATTATGAGTTTGGTAAGACTTCAACCACAAATGTGATTTCTTTCACTATTGATGATAACACCTATTACGTTGACCAACAAATGATTTTTGCTGCATTGGATGGTAAGACAGGAGTGACGACTACTGCTGATAATAAAATTAAGATGGAGCAGCAGAAAAACTATAACCTCAATATCACAGTCAATAAGACAGGTATCCAAAAGGTCACAGCTACTCTTCAGCCTTGGACAGAGGTATATGCTGCCGATAAGCAGTTGTACAACTCCTATATTACTTTGGACATATCTTCCGCCACAGGAACTTGTGATGATATAAATCTTTATCGTCTTGCTGATGGTGATGGAAACATCTATACTAATTTGACATCACCTACTGCAGATTCAAAGGAATTCTATAATTGGAAAGGTAACTATAACACTACCCCAGCAACCTTAACAAAGCCTACAGGTTCTTCAACAGGTGATGGTAAATTCACAACAAATTGGTTCTTTGAGGACAACAAAACTTTCTATCATTTTAGAACAGTAAAGAAGAGTCTAACAACCGAGATCAAAGGAGCAACTGGAGATGGAGCTGATGGTATAGATGATTACTTTGAAATAGTCTCAGGTGACCAAGCCAATCATGATTATCATTGGGGTGCCCCAATGAAAAACCCAACTGGAGGTGCTCAATTATTCAAATATAACCCAGACGCAAATAGTGCAAACAATACAACTGAAGGTTATACAACTAGCATCTATAAGGCTATTGGTTCTACCGAGAACGAAATCAAGATTACCGAGCTTCACATGATGAGTAACATCAACATCATCCTTGAGACAACTGCAGCAGATGCAGGTGACCATGTGAATCTTTCGAATGCAAAGGTATATTTGACAAAGTTCTATACTGAAGGTCAGGTTAAGATGGGTTCTGGTCTTGTTACACCAACAACGACTTCTTTGGCAACCACAGATGTTCTAATTACGTCCCCCTCAAGTACCGATTATTGGACTAGTAACGACGTAAAAACAAAGCCTTTCACCTATGCAGTCGTACCACAGCTTTTGAGTCGCGGTACAGGTGCTGGTAACTATGTCGGCGTTACAATTGTTACCAGCGACAATAATCAGTATTACGTAATTGAGGATTTAAGCAAGATCTATGCTACATCAATCAAGCAGGAAGGAAGTGACGCATCTTATAGTGATCCTGATCATCCTAATATTGCAACATCTTCAAGTACCGATGCCCAGAAGACTGCAGCAGCAATCACCCGTTGGTATCCGAATCATTCTTACACATATACTTTCAAGATTACCAAGAAGGGAATTGATAACATCACTTGTACATTGGCTCCATGGGTAAATGTCTATGGTGAGAATATAAAAATCGATCTCGAGAACTAAAGGAACACGCGAAACCCCTTCACCATCTCTCCACTCCTAGTCCTTCCCAAAAGGACTGGGAGAGGGGTGAGAAGGTGAAAAGACAAGCCAAGGACGAAACCACGCACGGCGATCTGAAGTTCCGTGTTGCGCGGAAAAAAGAAATCCAGCAGCAGAAAATTTCAGTTTCCGCAGCAGTAACAAAGACCTCCAGGTACGGATACAGACTGAAACCGCATCAACAAGAAACCACCGCAGCCCCAGCTGCCAGTGAATATAATAGAAAAAACATCAATACATGCGATTGAAACTAAAACATATCACCCTCTGCCTATCCCTGCTCGCCCTCGCAGCCTGTAAGGAAGACGCTCTCGTCGTGGAAACACCACCCATCCCCGATTCGGAGAAGACGCCCATCGAACTCAGCGTAGGAGGAGTGGACTCACCCAATCCAATCACTCGTGCCGTCATCACGAAGCCGAAGACGGATATGCAGTCTTTTACTGAGAATACAAGTCTGTATATGCTTATGAAGAGTGAGCATGTGACTGATAATTCTAAGGTCGCTAAGGTGACCCGTACTGTCATGTTCGCACAGCCTCAGACAGATACCAGCAAGGACTACTCGGAGGTGAACTATTCGGAGACTGCAACTGAGAAGAATGAGTATGATAAGTTTGTACGTTTCTGGGATGATAGCTATGCTCGTGAATCAGCATTATCTATTTTGGCTATATGTACTCCTGGTATGGGTTATGGTGTTGACCTGAAAGCATGGAGAACCGGTGGAGATAATGCTTATGCAAACATCCCATGGACAAATATAAATGGAGATGATCAGTACCCTTCAATTTTTTGGCCTATTGCACATAATACTGGAGTAACAGATCAATTATCTTATTCAAAAGATAAGAAAAATCGCGATGTTTCTTTCATCAAGAACCAAGATCTTTGTTTTTCAAATAATATCGGAGATTGGAGTGGTAAGGGTGACGCGGACCGTCGTCTGAAGTTCGACCCTGTCACCAAGAAGTTCCCTCGTGCCGAGGACCAGTGGGGAGATGGAGCCTATAAGACTCGCATGATCTTCTACCATGCTCTTTCCAAACTGACCTTCCGCATTAAGATGGGAGAAGGTTTTACCGCTGACCAGTTTGTGTTCCCAACAGGTTATAATATCGCTTTGTCGAACTTTTATAATTACGGAAAATTTAAAATTGAAGATGGTGAATTTGATGGGAATACTTTAACCTCGTCTGTTATACAAAAAATTTACCAGAGAACCGACGCAGAACTCACAAGCGATGAAAAATCAACGTACAAGTACATCCTTGATGCCCTCGTCATTCCTGGTACAGACATGAATGGAAGTAATGCTTCTACAACTGATGCTGTTACTTTCACTATAGCTAATAACCAGTATAAGCTAAGCATGGCTCAACTGTATTCGGCATTCTCTGATGCACAAAAGTCTGGATACTTTGATAATGGTAAACTTAAAGCCGGTGTTCATTATGTATTCACTTTCTCAGTCAGCAAAACCTCAATCAAGAACCTCACAGCCAGCATCGTTGACTGGGAGGACGTAGAAGCTTCTGAACTAGAAGCTTCCAACGCTCGTATCAAGCTCAACCTTGAGGAGCGCAACAATGGCGACAATAGCAATGTGCTGGGTTCGGGCGATGCCTTCACTATCTATCGTGCTGCTGACGACAACACGGGTGCCATCAACGACGATTATGCGGCCTACAACTGGACGAAGAACTACAGCAATGCGGATGCCAACCTTGGCTTCGTGGCAGCCACGGGCACTACACCCGCTCATTGGAAGACAGACTGGTACTGGGATAGTAACAAGAATTTCTATCACTTCCGAGCACTGTGCCAAGCTCATGGCACGAGCTCGAAGATTGCCGTAGCGACTGAACTGAGTACGGAGACGGCCGGTGATTATCTGGTGTTGAGTCACAGTGAGTCAAATTACGCAGACATATTGTGGGGAGCCCCGATGCTGGACTATGCTCAGAATGAGACCAACGATTCTGTGAACCTCAAGTGGAACTATGGCCCCACATCAAAAGGTTTCGATGGTAAGGAAGGGGCAACGAGCCACCAGATCTACAAGGCCATCGGCCCCACCGAAGATGCCATCAAGCTCACCCTCTTCCACATGATGAGTGATGTGACCTTCAATATCAAGACGTCAGGAGAATCTGACCCCGATAAGGTGAACCTTGGCAATGGTACGACAGAAAAGACCACCATCGAACTGAAGAAGATACATACCGCGGGTAAGCTATATTTAGGTAACGGACTTGTAAAGGGTAGTACTTCTGAAGTGGCTAACTCCACTTTTAAGTTTGAAGCCACTCCGGCACCAAACTCTTCGACAAAGATAATCACCTGGGCTGGTTATGGAGCCATCCCACAGGATCTTGCCAATGTCCAGCTGGTCATCACGACTCCCGACCACAACCAGTACATTGTTGATCTGGCTGATGTGGTGGTAAAAAGCATTACCTATGACAACCTCGCTAATCCTTACAAACAGATTACTGAAGAAGGTCCAAACAAGGACAAGTATCAGTTGAATCGCTGGTATCCCGGGTTTAAGTATAACTACACCTTCAAACTGACGAAGAAGGGAATAACGGATATTCAGGCCACCATCGTACCCTGGGAAACCGTAGAGGCAGAGCAGGAGGTTCAAATACGTTAATGGAGAAGAAACATGAAGATAAGACCTTATATAAATTTTATTGCATCAGTTTTTCTTCTTTCTGCATGTGTAAATAGTGTAGAGGAGACTGCTATTCGTGCAAACTTCACTGTTGGTGATGAGGACAATGAGATTGTCCTCATGGCTGGTGTGAGGGATGGAGGAACCAGTGTCACAACACGTGCCGCAGACCCAGGTCACAGCAATCATACTCCTTTCAAAAGTGTGACCAAGATGGCCCTTCGCATTGATGGTACGTGGTTGGGGAACGATCCAGAGTCTATCATTAAGTCCACTAGTGCTACGATCACTACTAATAAGGTAAAGGATGATAAGCATAACGAAGTAAAATTCGAAGGAACTGAGAAGTGCTATTGGGATGACTATGGTACAGCCGATCCCGCAAACATGTCCTTGAAGAATGCATCTGATGAGGAACAGCATGTCGGTAACGGTCGTGACAAAGGTCTGACCATCTATGCCGCTTGTGTGGAAGGAGAATCAACTGCACCAACAATATCTTCATGGACCAGTCAACCTTGGAGTGTTGGTACCCCAACTAGTGGAGTAATTAACCAAACTGGTGGTTGGGCAAATGTGGACCTGTTGACTAGCAATAACATCACGGCATCCGCTGATGGCACATACAAGTTCGATGACTGGATGAACGACCTGAAGAACAGTTCTTCGACAGCCAGCAACCTTCTCATCTTCACGCATGCCATGACTAAGATTACGGTTGAACTGACAGCAGGTCTTGGTTTTGTGGATAGTAAGTTTGTAGGAAATCCTACTGTCAAACTGCTTGGTTTCTATTATACAGGAAACGTGAATGTGGTAAATAAGAGTTCATCGCCCACATCCACAGCAAACATCGATATGCATAGGTCTGATGGAGGTGCCGGCAATACTACTGCCACCTACGACGCATTGGTTTTTCCTGGAAACACTTTTGATAATGGCACCGACATTCTGACCCTCACAGCAGACGGTAATACGTATTTCGTTACAGCAAAAGAGCTGAATGCTGCTATTCAAAAAGCAATCGATGAAACTGCAACCACAGGATATCCTACCAACATGGATAATGCGTTGCTCCATGGTTGGAACTATAAATTGAAGATTACAGTCAATCAAACGGACATCAAGGTGGAGGCTACAATTGTAGACTGGAAGGATGTAGAGGCAGACGAGGAGGCTCCTAAGATCAACTTCAGCCAGTGCTATGGTCAGGATGGTACAAATTTCGGTAAAGACTTCACGCTTTATCGTAGCAAGAATGTAACAGGCTCTTACATCAATGGCCTCACAGAGGACAATAGTTCTACTGTAAGCTATGCAAGCAGCAAGTACACAATGTCTCCTCAACTCTATTGGCCTGACCATCAGACTCATTACTTCTTCCGTGGTGTTTGGCCAGTGGTAGACAGCAAGGATACCAGTGCGGAACCACAGCAACTTGGTCCAACATCATCACAGGTTAAGGCAAGTTATGTTGAAGTTGCAAACGTGGCTTACAAGCAAGGTTATTACCCGTCAGACCTCATGATTGGAATGCCTCGCAAAGAGGATGGAACTCTAGACGAAACCTGTAAAGCTGGGCATAATAAGCAGGGTATCTGTGCAACAGATGCTGCCGAAGATGGTACTCACGCCAATAATAAAGAAGGCCTCATTCACCTGAACTTCGAGTATGCCATGTCGCAGGTGGAGGTGGAACTGAAAACTGTAGATAGTCCAGATGCAGCCAAAGTGAACATCAATGCGAATACAGTTGTAGAACTTGTTAATGTATATAATAGTGGCGAGGTTAAACTCTCTGATGGTTCCGTAAGTGTTTCTGGCGATAAGGGTAGCTATACTCTTGATGTCGTTGAAGGCTCCGGCAATGAACTCAAACGTCATAGTGCTATTGTCCCTCAAGTTCTTACTTATAGTACAGAAGAAGCACAGAAAGCGAACAACCTTCGCTTTAAGATTACGGTAACGAATGATGATGCCGTACTGTATGCAAATGCAGCAGAGTATAATGCAGCAAAAGGCACCTCAATAGATGATGATGCATTCGCCGCTTTAACAGATGAACAAAAAACTAAGACTCCTGCTACAACCGACGTCTATTATGCAGACGTTAATCCAATACTGAAGTCTGGTTCCACATCAGAAAAGGTTGCACCTAACGGACAATGGGAGAGTGGTGTTCACTATAAGTACATCCTCACTCTCTCAAAGACCGCCATCAAGGTCACCGCGACCCTCAAGGACTGGGTAACCGTCACAGCCAGCGACAACATCTGGTTCTAACATAATTTGAAAGCAATACTCAATATGAGAAGAACAAAATTTATAGATAGAATTAGGAGAACCTTCCTCACCCTCTGCCTGATGGCCACCGCCAGCGTGGCATGGGCGGAAGCTGTGGAGGTAACTAACGCGGAACAGTTAAAGTCTTTGCTGACGGGAAGTGACCAAGAGCTCAAGTTGACAGCAGACATCACACTTTCGAAAACACTTGTTATTAAAAGTGATGTAATTATCGACCTCAATGGCCATACCATAACGAGTGAGGGATGCCGCGCATTCCAAGTTACTAAAGGAGAGGTCCTTTTCAAATCTGATAATCCTGATAATCCTGCTTACATCATTGCTAACGGTAGTGTGCCCGTTGACAATTCTGTGATCCGTGTGGGAGAAGGTGGTCCCGGTGGATATACCGGGGATAAGACCTTTGTTAAACTTACTATCGGTGAGAACGTAACCATCAGTACTACGGTTGAGACTTGCTATGGCGTTACGGTCTTTGGCAACAAGACTGAAGAAACGTTGATTGTGAATGGTAACGTGAATACTGTTGGGCGAGCCGCCATCGCAGGTAATGGTCTGCCTGAATATGCAGGTACGACTATCACGGTAGGCGAGAACGCAAAAATCAAGACAAGCAGTAATGTGGCAATCTACCATCCACAAGCAGGTGTGCTCACTGTCATTGGTTCAGTAGAAGGTGCAGGCGGCATCGAGATGAAGGGTGGCCAGTTGGTCGTAGACGAGAAAGCTATGATTAAAGCAACAGGAACTCCTCAGCATACGGCAAATGAGAACGATCCTTCAACAATTGGCTATGCCATATCCATTGTAGAAAGCGGAGCGTATGCCGGTGTTAGCAACGTGAACATTAGTCCGAAGGCTACCATCACGGGCGAAGTTGCCGTAGTGAAGGATTCGGATAAGAAGGACGGAGCTCCAGATATTACTTTCGACAAGTATGGTCTTCAGATGAAGGTAATGGTGACTACAACGGATAATGGTGTCGAAAAAACCGTCGGTCAGTACACCACTCTGGAGCGTGCCATGAGCGAAGCACCTGCAGAGAGTACCATCAAACTAATGGACAACTTCAGCATCTCGTCAACCTTTGAAACATCGCAGGTCTATACCCTCGATCTCAATGGCCATACCATCACGAGTGACGGGCAGCGTGCGCTGTGGGTTAAGAGTGGCAATGTGACTATTACGTCATCAGTAGAAGGTGGCAAGATCACCGTTCCCACCATTACAGACAACGATAAGTCTGTTATCCGAGTGGGTAGTGACGAGAGCGCTGATGTGTCACTAACGGTAGGGCAGAACGTCACCATCTCTGCAGACGAATGCTATGGTGTTGTTGTTGAAGGCCAAAACACTAATGCAAGTCTCACCGTAAAAGGAAATGTAAGTACTAAAAATAAGCCTGCTATTGCCGGACAAGGTCCGACCGGCCCGACAACAGCAACAATCTCTATAGGCTCTACGGCAAACATCAACGCTTCGGACAATGTCGCAATCTATAATTCACTAGCAGGCACTGTTACCATCGATGGTACAGTTACAGTGAAGGGTGCTGGTGGCATTGAGATGAAGGGTGGTAGTCTTGCAGTAACGTCTACAGCACACATTATTGCTACAGGCACTCCTCTTCATGTAGCAAACGATACTGGTTGCTCATCAGTTGGATATGCCGTAGCAGTAGTTCAGAATAACACTAATGGACAGAAAGTTACCAATGTGTCAATTGACAGTTCTGCCGAAGTCATAGGTGCTGTTGCCCAACTGCATGATTCGGATGTCACTGATTTCAATCCTTCATATACAGGAAAGTTCACCACTAAGTTAGCTGCCATCGGTAACGATCAATACTTCTCTCTGAACGATGCAATCAAGATTGTGCCCCAAGAAGGTATTGTGAAGCTGCTCATGAGCCTCACGCAATCAACGCCCTTCGTGATGGATGCCGAGAAGACCTATACCTTCGACCTCAATACTTATACTTTGACTGGTAACGGATGTGCTGCCGTGCAGGTAAGCCATGGTCATGTGACGATGACAAACGGTATCGTCACAAGCACTGGGGCTGCTCCTGCCACCATCCAGGTAGGTAGTGACGAAGGTACAAACCGTGCCGTCTCACTTCTTGTAAGTAATAACGTCGAGGTTTCTTCCTCGTCATCACCGGGTGTATTGCTCTCTGGTACCCGTACTCGTGAGACGCTTGATGTGAAGGGTAAGGTTACCACGGTTACCACGGAAGGTCATAGTGCTATCGTGACTGCCGATGAGGTGGACAAGATTCATGTTTATTCTGGTGCAGAAGTGACAGCCACAGATGCAGTTGCCATCTACCAGGCAAATGTTGGCGATCTCGTTGTTGACGGTGGTGGTAAGGTAATCGGTAGCGGAACGACTGCCGGTGCCATCGAGATGAAGGGCGGTGATCTCACCGTAGATGCTGGAGCAATCGTTACTGCAACAGGTAGCACAACGCATAGAGCAAGTGATGATGCTCCCTCAACCAACGGCTATGCCATTGCTTTGGTCGAGAACACCAATTTCCCGGGTGTTGGCAGAGTCAATATCAGCAACAGCGCAACTGTTACCGGTATCATTGCTTGCATCGTTGACTCAGAAGGCAACAAGCCTCGTTTCACGGGCGATGTCAGCATGATAGCAAAGACCACAGCAAATGGCAACCAATACGCAAAGATTAGCGATGCCATCGGTGCTGTAGCTGCTGGTGCCGAAGTAATGCTTCTTGACAACCTGACTGTAACCAGTCCTGTAGAACTCAACAAAGCCCTCATCCTGAATATGGATGACTATTCAATCATTGGCAATCAAGGTTCGGGTGCAGCTGTGACGGTGGGTGCGGGCGTAACCCTCAAGAATGGTGGTATCACATCTGAAAAGGATGGTATCAACATCAATATTTCTGACGGAACCGTTGCTCTTCAGAACATGACTGTCACCACGGCAGGTGTGAGCCTAACTGTAGCCCAAGGCACGGTAACTACCGATCAGAAGACGAACTTCACTTCTACCGGGGCAAACACAATAGCATTGAACGGCGGAAATCTCACCGTGGCTGGCAAGGTGCAGAACACATCAAATGCATCAAATGCATCGAATGCTATTGAAGCCACCGCAGGTTCACTCTCTGTAGCAAATACCGCCACTGTCACATCCACGAACGGCAAGGGTATTGACTGGCAGTCATCAGGTGAATTGACCATCGAAGGTGGTAAGATAAGTGGTACAGAGGCTGTATATGCCAACGCCGGAAAGGTGATCATCACTGGCGGAACCTTCACGGGTAAGACCCATGGCGTTGAGATTGCAGGATACTCGACATTGCCCGAAGTTACGGGAGGCACATTCGTTTGTGGAACTAATGATGACGACAAACCAATTGCTTACACAGGTTCTACGGACCTTACAGATGGTTTCGTCACCGGCGACTATTTTAGCAAGAAGATTGCTCAGGCCATTTGTAAAAAAGGCTACACGGTAGCTGCTAATCCAAAGAGCAACCATTTGTTCTACTTGATAAACGAGATTGTCATCAATGACGGTACAAACTGGACAGCTCCTTCCGAGCCCTATACCATTGCCACTGCTAAGTATGTTCGCAACAGCGGCATGGGTGCCGCGGGTACGGAGTATGGTACACTCTGCTTGCCCTTCTCATTCTCTACTACGACTCAAGATGACATGACATTCTATAAAGTTGCCAGTATCGATGCGACTAATGGAGTCCTTAATATTGAGAATATAGAAGGTAATATTGCCGCTGGCACTCCCGTCATATTCCAACTCGACAGTCGTAAGACAAACTTCACTATCGAAAGTGCGATGGCCAGTGTCACAACTATGACAGATGAAGATAATGATGATGCCTTGAAGGCAAATGGTCTGGTGGGTAGGTTTACCAAAAAAACGATAACCGATGGCCTGTCAGGTATCTACTACCTCAACAGCGATGCCTTCCATCAGGCTAAGACCTCTCTGACCGTTCCTGCCTTCCGTGCATACATCCAACCAATTACAGGAAGTACAGCTAAGGCGAGTGTACTCAACATCCATATTGTTGACGAGGACGAAGTAGATGGCATCGGTTCTGCCCAAAATGACGATTTCGATGTGGAGGCAGTCTACGACCTACAGGGCCGCAAGCAGAATGGTCTCCAGAAGGGCATGAACATCATGAAGATGTCAAATGGCAAAACAATCAAGGTTTACGTGAATAAGTAATGAGAAGAATGAAGATACATAAGATACTGCTCCTTTTACCCGTGTTGGCACTGGCCGCTTGTGCGGACTATGACCACTATACGGAGCAAACTCTCTCTGGCGATGGTACAAAGACTCCGCTCACCGTGACTGCCCTGCTCAATACCAAAGGCAAGGCTGCGAAGACGCGTGCAAAGGATAATGAGTTTGACAATGGTGACCAAATGATTGCCTACATTCGACACGTCGAGTGGAATGGAGGATTTACTACAGAGGAAGCTAACAAGCGTACATCAAAAATAGCCGATCAGGCTCCTCGTCTCATTAATCTTTCGTGTACAGGATACAAAGCATGGAGCAAAACCATGAATATTATGCCTTTTGGTTCAGAGCTTGAAATCAACTCTACCAATACCCAACAGGCATCAGGATTATCAGTAACATACAAAAATACGAAGAATCAAGACGTTAATGGACTCTATTGGGATGACTTCAGCGATGCAACATCGTCAAAGACCGATCTTCATAGTGCCAATAACTACCTGCAGTCGTACTATGGATACTGTTATAATGGTGGAGAGCCAACAACTGCATTGATCGAAGAAACAGGCGTGATCGGTTGGACTGTCCAGAAAGACCAATCGGGCACCACTGGAACAACCAACTTCCAGAAGAGCGATCTTCTCTGGTCTCCAGAGCAAAAACCCGTAAAGTATGCTCACGCAGATAAAAATGTAGATGGAGACCATGGCGACCTCATCATCCCTTACACCCATGCCATGAGCAAGGTGACCATCAACGTCATTGCCGGTGAAGGTTTTGCGGCTGATTATGACTTCAAGACCGGAGAAGAAGACACGAAGGTTGAACTCAAGGATGTACGCATCAAGTGTACGGCAAAGGCACCAACTGCCGAACTCGAATATTCGAAAGACGCGGGAAGTAAGGGCAACATCAAGATGAAACCTGGCAACGTTACCAAAACGAATGAGAAACCCAGTCGTGCATACGAGGCCATTGTCGTTCCCTCCATCCTGAGTGTGGGTAACACCCTCGCCACCATCACCGACATGGCTGGCAATACCTATGACATCCTTGTCACTGAGGCTATGCTGGAAGCGAAGTCTGATGGCACAGGTTGGGGACATCAACTTGACAATGACGTTGAAGATGTGGACAACGGTACAGCACAGGCAAGGCCAAGAACACGTGCCACTGGAGGCCCTATTCCAACGGGACAGGGACATCAGATGCGCTCAGGCGTACATTATAAACTGAACGTTACTGTCAGCAAAACCAAGGTTACAGTGTATGCCACCATCCTCGACTGGGAAGAAGTTGAAGCAGAAAGTGTTGGTGAGATCATTTTTGAAAATGATGTCAAGGACAACAATGGTACCATAGTAGACGCCCTCCAGCATGATGGTTTTGATGTATACATGTCAGCATTCGACTCTAACAATTCAACTCCGAACTATGGTCCCCTTGCTACTCATCTGAAATACAATTCGACAACGCATGAGTGGTCATACAACCCCACCATTTATTGGCAGGGTATAGGCAAGCAGTACTTCCGCGCCCTCTCAGGTGCAAAAGACGATAAGACGGCCACGCCAGAAAATGAGTCACTCATCATGGAGAATGGTCGTGATGCCCTGTGGGGAACAACGGCAGAAGCAAATGGATATACAGAAGGTCAGGCAGTAAGCCCTCGCACGGGTCATGTGCCGTTGAAATTTTATCATGCCATGTCGCAGATAACCTTCAATCTGGTGGATGCCCTTGCTGGCAACAGTGACGGCTCGTCTCATCTCGACCTCCATGGTGCTACCATCCAGTTGACAAACCTTGCAACCGGCGGAACAATTGAACTCTTCGAGGGTAAAATCACACCTTCAGCAGTCACGGAGAAGACCTTCAGCGAGGATGCAGGAGCCATACCATCTCGTATGGGATTCTTCGCATCTAAAGAGAATGACATAACAACGACCTACAAGGAAGAAGTGACACTGAGAAATTATATCATCACCCCTCAGACCATCAAGAATGAAGCCATGGTAATCATCACGCTGGCAGATGGAACAGTCTATAAGGCACAGCTCAACAAGTGCATAACAGAGGTTACAGCCAACGGCCAAACCGGAGACGAGTACATTACAGAATGGAAGCCTGGCGTACATTACACCTACACCATCGAACTGGGTAAGGAGACCATCACCTTCCGAGCTGTGGTTGAAGAGTGGAAAAAGGTGGAAGGTGGCGGTAAGGCTACGCTTGAGTGGGACTAAAGATACCCTCTCCCTAACCCTCCCCCTCTATGGGGAGGGGATATTAACGATTAATCGATTGAACGGTTAAAATATAGAACTTTGAAAAAACTGAAATACATATTATCCCTGATGGTAGCCATGCTGGTAGTGACAGCATGCTCCGATAGTTTCGACTTAGCTCAGCCGGGGACAGAGAACCCACTGAATCAGGACAAGGGCATCGGGCAGTTGGTGTTATTTTCATCGGGTAACAGCGGCAATACAACTACGCGTGCCGTCATTCCCTATATGGAACAGGAAGGACGTTTCGTGTGCAAGATGTACTACCATGCTAAGGCGACTGACACGGACGCAAGTGCCTTTGATGTAGAGAATACACCTATCACTTCGTGGTTGCGTGTCAATAACAAAGAGGGTAACTCGGTCTACTGGAATCGAGAATTTAGAGACCTGACACCGGCGGATCGCGAGGATGCAAACTACAAAGATTATGGCTTCGACCCTAATGCCCAGTTCTTCTACTGGCGTAACCGTCTGGACCACATCTTCCTGGCCTATACTGACTTCAATCTGCTGAAAACGAACAAATGGGAATTGTCCACCAACACAGACAAGGATGGAAATACTCTGCCAAGGTCGCGTGCGCTCTTCATGTATCCCGAAGCCGATGGCGAGAAGAAGACAAAGACCGGAACTAAACCGTCATGGGAGACTTATAACTACAAGAAGATGGTGTTTGCAACGGATAAGGAGCCGAACCCAGATTTCGATAAAGACAAATTTGATGCTTACAAGGCATACGAGGAAAACCCTGAAAAATGGGTAGTTGAGCACCCATACGAGCCAGTTCCAGAACCTTATACCGTTCCGTCGACCATTGACGTATTGAAGTTCGAGGAATTTGAGACAACGACCACCTATCCCATGACCGCCGAATATGAAGATCATTTCCCCATTTCTGGTTATTATAGTAGTCCGACTATTACTAAAGAAACCATTGAGGATACGCAGAAAAAGGTTATCGACCTTATAAAATCCTCGACACTGACTGACGAGCAGAAGGTTGCCCTTGAGAAGGACTTGAAGCAAGAGTCCTTATATTCGGATGAGGAGGAAACCGCAGAAGGTACTTTCCACAATGGTAGATGGTGGGTTGCTTACAAGACAGATGCCTTTGATGCAGAAGGGAAACTGGTGGATTTCAACAAGATTCTGGTTTACCAACTGCGTGAAAAGAAAAAAATTGAAGACGTCATTGAGGTTGCTCCAGCCAATGTCTTTGACCTTACCCGAAAGCCCATAAAGAATGCTCCTGGAACATACGAGATTAATAGCATTAACGAACAGCCCGACCCTCTTATTGCCTACACGAAGATGAAACCAACGGGTGCTACACAAGAGGCTAACCGTGTGCGTCTGTACTTCAAGCATCAGTTCTCGCAGATTCAGGTCAACCTCATGAAGGGTGAGAATACCCCCGACATCAAACCTGAGAATATTCTTAGCGTAGAGCTCCTCGGCGTCACCGAGAAGGGTTATGTCTTCACCAACATCAATAAAGACGGTACGCAGATTCCGCCCACATACGACCCGGTAGTGAAGAGCAAATTTACGGCAGAGCAACTGAAGGATAACGAGCACGGCACATCGTTTAACATGTTTAAGATGGACGATGATGCAAAACCTTTGACTTCGCTGCGGTCGTTTAATGCCATTGCCTTCGGACAGTTGCAAGCCATCCGCATCACATGGAAGGAAGACGACTATGAAGAGGATGAAGAAACGAAAGCTGGTGTTAAGCATGTAGCCACGTATGCCATCACCATCGATGACCGTGGTCATTCGCTGAAAAACCTGCAAAGCGGTTATCGTTATGTATATGACTTCGAACTTCGACGTGGTACCATTGCCTTTATCCGTGCGGTAATCGACGGATGGCAGTTGTCTGACGACTTGAATTACGGAACGAGTGGTATCATCGATAATAGCACATCGACAAACTAAGGAGAATGAGTAGATTTAGATACATACTATATATAACACTACTGGCTGTATGTGCCGGATGCTCGGACAAACTGGGCATTGTCCCCGACATCGATGTGGACATCAATGCCGGCGACGAGATATCGTTCAGCGCGCAGGTGCCACAGGTGGCAACACGTGCTGATGCCAAGGCGGAGTATTGGGAGAACATCAATCGCTTCGAACGTGTAGAGGATGACTATGTCTTTGATGTGGACATGTACGAGGAGGGTAACGCCACCAAGATTGCCTCTGCTACCTATAATCCAACGAAGAAGACCGTCGATAATGTAACCACCTACGACGACTATGGCACGCTGGAGGAAGATGGTAGCTTCTTGTATTGGCCCAGCAACGTGAAGAAGTATGCCTTCCATGCAGTCTCGAGCAACTCTACAGAGAAAATCGGGGATGACGATAGGAATGGTAATCCAACGGGAAAGTCTGACCAGTCGACCGCAGAGAAATTTTTCAAACAAGACCGCATTGAGGGCTATGGCTATGTGCCTGGATGGGATGATGCCCTGAATGAAGGTGCTGGCGCTCCTGTTCGCGACCTTGACGGCCTCAATTACCTCACCGCCAAAGAGTGGTACGCTGCCAACAAGTTATGGGGACTACCTGATAATAATATGTCTGAGACCCAGCTCGTGGAGCACTGGAAGAAGGTTCCTCTCTTCATGCGCCACAAGCGTTCGCGCATTACCGTGCTGCTGAAGGCTGGTGAGGGTGTGGAGCGTGAACAGATTAAGTACAATGACGTCCTCACTCCCCAGAATATCCATATAGACATATTCAGCTACGACAAGAATAACCAGTCTACCACGGTTACCCCTCTGCTTGGAAGTTACGAGTGTGAATATGAGGCCACGAACCAGTTCCCCCAAAAAGAAACTGTCACTACCGCTTGCTACGATGCTATCGTGGAGCCTCACGACTATACGGAGGGTAGCAATATGACCGAACAGAAGATGCTGGCCATCAATCTCTCAGGTATGAAGTTCTCGTTCTATGCAGCTAACGACAGGGAATTCTCTTCTGCCCCTGATGCAGAGAATGAGGTTGTGAAGACACGCTATAACCTCACTGAGGGTAAGCACCTCATCCTTGAGGTGACGCTCAGTACGGATACCCGTAAGATCCTGATCACGGCCTACGTAGTGGATTGGGAGGACTGGCCATTCAGTAGTATCTGCGACGACTTCGGCCAGGCTGCCGACCCTGAACCGATAAGCGACAAAGCCGATTTGATAGAGTTCCTGACTAACCCTGCTAAAAACAAACCAGGCAACGTGGCCGTTATCATCCCGCTGAACCTAAATCTCAACGAGGCTGTCACCGGAGCCATGATCAACAAGAAGAACATGGTGAAGGATGCCAGTGGTAAAAGCCCTGATGATGATGGATATCAGCCAACCTATAAGGACGGATATACTCCTAAGAATGACAACGAGCCGATCTATCCTGCGGGTTGGGACCCTTCTGAGTATTCGCTTAACATGACCCTAAAACTAGCTGGTGCCACCATCACAACCAACAATCGCTTGTTTGATAAGATCTCCGTATCGGGAAGTATTGTCAATGGAACGGTTGTGATAGCTGACAAGGACGGTATAACTAACCCTGAGATAGAGTGCGCCATTGCGGAGGAGAACCTGGGGTCGATAGACCGTGTGACAGTGGAGCAAGGTGAGACGGAGCGAAAGGCCACCCGTGCCGGTCTCGTCATTACAAATCGTGGTACCATCCATGCCTGTATGTCCTCATTGCCTGTCTATAATCCAAGCGAAAATGATGATGTTTGGATTGGCGGTATTGCTGCCGAGATGCTCTATCCCACAAAAATCGAGAATGGACAGTCTGTACCTGATGTCGCTTCACAGCCCGTCATCGACCAGTGTGGTGTCAATGCCCGCATCGATGGAGGCAGCAAGGTGGTCGGTGGTGGTATCGTCGGCAGGGCTGAAGGCAAGCTCACCAACAATACCTACAATTATGGTATCACGCTGTTGCAGAATGCAGATCGTTTTCGAAATATCCTTTATGCTAAGGGCGGCAATCAAGATTTGACAACCAGTGGCAATGAATGGCCGACGAAAGTAAAGAATCCCGTAGTAGGTGGCAGCGATATTACCAATGCCCGTCTGGAGGAGGATTGCTACAATCAGGTTCTGGACTCACAGGCAGAACTTCATAAACTCGTATCAGAAAGTTCATACAACAATACTGTCAGCCGTTATCGATTGGCTAGTAGTTTCTCTGTTGATGATACATGGAATCTGAGCGTTCAGGATCAGGGTACGGGAAGCGCAAGGGGTAACCTGCTCTGTGAACTTGATGGCAACGAACAGACCATCACACTAACGGGTACAGAGAATGCCAAGATGCTGTTCAGCAATATTCAGAGTCACGTCTACGACCTTGTTCTCCAACTCGATAAACCCATTGTGGCCATGCCAAAAAAAGATGGAGAGACCAATGCAGAGCTACTTCCAGCACGTGCTCCCTTAGCATACGCCGTTGTTGGCGACAAGGCCGTGCTCAGTAACATCAAGGTGAGGTCGAGCGACGGAGCATTCGTGAAATCAACTGCCAGCGGAGGACTTGTAGTATGGGCATACGATGGCGCTACCATTGAGGACTGCAAGAGCGACGTGGATGTTCGCATTGCCGTACCCGAAGGTTCTGGTAATCAACAGACTTATTTCGTAGGTGGTTTGGTAAACTCAGCTGCCAAGGCGACTATCCTACGCTGTACCTACCACCGCCAGCAGTTCAACGAGACAGAAGACGAATTGGCTGTGCAAGGCTCGAATGTATATTATGGAGGTATCGTAGGCGGTACGAACAAGAAGGGCGTGTATGATCCGAGTCTGAACATCTCCGACTGTACCAGTTGGGTGTCATGGCAAGTAAAAGACGAACTCCCTCACACAGCATGGGGTGGCATCATTGGTTACTCTAAGTACCAGAACACTCTCTCTGACCTTGTCAATGCCACCGACGGTAATTGCCAGGGTAACTGGTGGCAGGGACCTGCTGGTGCCTCGTCGAAGGGTATGGCTTCGGGTATGACCGAGGAGAAGGTTATCGGAAAGAAGAATTCGCTGCAACCATTGCGCGATACGAAATATTAGATGCTTCTTCCTAACCTCCTCAACGTAGGGCTTTAAAAGAATTGTAAACTAAGAAAATGAAGAGAGTAATATATAGATACGGATTTGTAGCACTTACAATGCTGGCAGTGCTCTCGGGATGTACCGAGAGTGAATCTATCATTGAGGGCATCAATGGTGGTGATCCGAGTATTATACACATTGGTGGCATTGAGAATTCCGAAGTGGAGACGATGCTGGGACTCACTACTCGTGCCTCTGCCGATGACAAGACGCCCGTAGTGGATGCAGAGACCGTTGACTGGCTGCTCGGCCCCCTCTTCGGAGGTCTGGACATCACATACGGTAAGGTTGCGAACAAACCTGAAGACCGTAATCAGCAAGTTGCCATTCTGAGACTGCTGAAGAAAGATGGCGCAACGGGTATCACAGAAGATGACATCAAGTATTCCCAATATGCTGGTCCCAAAGATGAAAAGATAGCAGACTACTCATTCAAGTATCGCATCAGTGGTGGACAGGAAGGCGAAGATGCTAAATGGTACGACAATGGTGAACATTACTTCCAGGGTGTCTTCGTTCCGGATAAGTTACGCTACATGGAAGGAAGCTCTCCTGAAACAGTAAATGGAGCTACATCAGAAAAGGCTCCTAATCTTATGACAGACCAGAGCAAGGATGGTGACAATGACAACTATACTTTGTTGGCTCGTTACCTCGGTATGCCAGCCGATGCAAACATCCATGCCACGGTAGGTCGCGTTAAGCTTCCTTTCCGCCATCGTCTGGCACGTGTGCAGGCTTACGTACTTATCGATCCTACGATGATTGATCCGAAAACAGGTCAAAAAGTGATTATCGAGGGATATAAAAAGGATAATAATATTAAGGACAAGAATGGTAACGTGATAGACGATGCTGCCACGACTGAAATAAAATTCTGCAAGGTGAAAGTGCTGGCCGGTGTTGAGCAACAAGACGATGCTACGGGTCACGCTACACTGACCCCACGCTGGGATGAAGCTCGCAAGGTCATACCACACTTCGCAGGTGAAAAGGGTTGCCAGAACTCGATAGGTGAGGATTACGCAGGATATGAGGATACCTTCATCATGTTCTACGATATTGAGAAGAAGGTTTATGTATTCCCTGCCAATGATAAGGACTGGGAAGATGCGAAAACCGCTTGGGATAGAGAGTATAATAAAGCATTAGGGGCCGGCACATCAGACAAAGCTAAGCGTGAGGCAGCCGAAACTGCAGACCAGGAATCTGGCTTCAATCGCACTGTCTATAATGGCAAAGTGCCTGTGTATGACCTTATTGTACGACCTACCTACAAGAGCGAAGAGATGGTGATGTACGATGAGGATCTGACTGAAACATCTGCTGAAGACATAGCAGATATGACGAACAGCATTGACTTTGAATTAACTCTAAGCAACGGTCTGCAATACACAAAGCATTTCGAGTTCGACCTCGATGCCAACTATCAGACCATCGTCTATTTGCGCATCAATAGTGAGTCTATCGACTATAACAGTTCTGGCGCGGATAAGTGGGATGAACCAAAAGATCCGTACCGTGATGGTTACTATGGTGTGAACAACCAAAATGGCAACACACTCTCCTTTGCCGGTAGCAGTTGGCAGAGGGCATACCGCATCGGTTCAAAAAACAACGATGTTACTGATGGTCATTGGTATGGCAAGGATGATGACGGCGACGATGATGCCGTACAAGATGACGACAATATGCCTTGGTATCCACAGTATGTCAGCTCTGACCAATGGATAAAGATGTTTTCCGAGGCGCATGAGGGCGGCCTCCATCATGGCGATTATTTCATTTTGGATGATAAGATCACCATTGATGCCACAAAGCTCCCCGACGACTTTATTTTTACAGGACATCTTGATGGACAGGACCATATCATCACGCTTACCAATACAGGAAAAGATTGGACGGAGTACGTTGCAACTACCGATTATAGCATATCGCTTTTTTACTCTGACAAGAATGGCACAGAGTATCATCTACCACAACTCTACACAAAGGTCCATCATGATGCTAACTACACAAGCGATGATGAGTTTTTAGAGATTGATGGTGTTATTTACATTAAGCGTACTTTGGAGCACATCGAAGAGGTTTGGCATGAGGCAACAGAGGGTGACGTTGCCGATGGCAAAGCAGATAAGGTTGGTGATAAGGTTGTTGACACAGAGGAAAGCTACAATGAAGTACAGGCATCGCAAGTGAAGCAGGATGCTTACGATGAATATATTGAAACTCATCCTTCTATGAACCAAGCAATGACTGCGCCAGCCGACACCTATTATGAGAAGTTTGGAGAAAATAACTACGGTGATTTTATAAATAGGAAACCTTCTGTATTATACAAAGCCATTCCTCATACCAGCGGCACGACCCTCTTTGCCGGTTTGAACGGAATCTATGATGCGGCAATCGGCGAGGCTAATGTGCACAAGGAAAACGGCATCTTCGTTCCTTACGTAGACAATCAAACGAAAACAGGTTGGCGTGCCGAGATTATCAATACTAAGATAAAAGGTGCAGATTTGTTTCCTTTCACAAACCCTTCGGAGGATTCTAAATCCGTATTAAAGGCGGACGGTTCTTACAATGACAAGGTCTCTGGCTACGTCTACAACTGTTGGAAGGTGTCCAGCGATGATAGCCGTGATAAAATCAAAATCAAGAGCCATACGCCTGCATTGCCAAAGTATAAATGAGTCAACGAGTCAACAAGACAACGAGTCGAAAAAAGATGATGAAGCGATATTACATATTATATATAATGTTGAGTGCCTTGCTTGTGACAGGCTGTTCCGATGACAAAATCTTAGGAACCGATGCTTTGTCTCCAGAACAGCAGGCATTGATAGGGAAAGCTGTGAACTTCAACGCTTCGATGGCACAGGAATACAATGAGACGCGTACTTCCTACAACCACGAAGGTGGCTTCAACGAGGGTGACCTCATGATGATCTATCGTCAGTATTGGGATGCAAGTACTGGCGATTGGGAATCCAAGCAAGCCTTCCGTACGTATCACTATGCTGTGACCTATGCGCCTGGTACCTCCATCAACCTGAGTACCGACTGGAAGGTGTTTGAAGGACGCATGAAATGTGACGACTGGAATGGGTCGACGGGCACTATGCAAACTCAGGACAAGTCAGACTCTCTGACCTGGGAGACTGGAGCTACTGTGCGTTTCCGTGCATGGAGCCGCAGCAATGTGGCTGGTTGTATCAGCAATGGTGAGGCCGGCAGCTATTATCCTGACTTTTGCGTTGCCGACTGGGTGACCGTTTCGGGTCCTACACAGGGAATTCCACTCACCTTCCGCCATCTCTGCAGCCGTCTGCGATTCTCATACTATGCTGGCAATCAGTTTGCTGGTGCTGAGATCTGTCTCAATGAGGAAGATTACAAGTGGAAGGATAATGCTGACAGCCACACGAACGATTTAAACGATATACTTAGTGACGAGGAGGCAAAAGAGGTTGCGAATAAGGTTAAGGAAGTTTATAAGCGCATGTGTCTCCCTGCCGGTGTAAACATCGAAGATGGAACGTTGCGTGCCATGACCAATACGCTTTACAACACCCTGTCAACTACAAAGAAGTTCAACATCATCGAACAGAATACTGATGGTATTGTGAACTACGGTAATATGTCTGCCAATGATATTGCCACCAATGTCAAGCATCCTTCCTTCTCCAATGTAGATGGTCAGCTCTACCTGATTACCATTCCTTATGACATGAGTGACGGAGATACTCAAGGAAAGGTGATCACGCTGCCAGCCAAAACACGCTTCAAAATCAGACTCAGGGATGTGAATAATGGGGATCATAATTTAAGCACGGAAGGTTATGAGTATAAGGAGCACATCTTCTCGCTCTCTGACATCAAGTCAACTGAGAAAGATGCATCTGGTAATTTTCTTCCCATGTTTCCTGATGGCTTGAAAATGTCGCCCGGCAAGAGTTATCGTTTTCAGGTCGGTTACCTTTATGATCAGTTGAAGGTAACTGTCATAGAAGAGGGTATTGACTGGAACACGCAGCCAGAGGTGAGTGGAGAAGCTGACGACAAGCACGTTGCCGAGAATAATCCTACTCCGTATAGTTGGTATCAGGATGCCATCAATACGGCCATTCGGGAGACAAAACAGAGTTACGACTACAATCCGATCTTTAAGATCAGTACGGCAGAACAATTCAAGGAGTTCATAGCTCTTGTCAACGGCACGGCTGCCAAGAAGATGTCGGGTCTGGAGCGAGCTGTGCGCAACGTCGATAATCCGGATGCTACATCCGACCTGGACGACAAGATCAGCAAGCGATACTGGTGGTATGACGTAGAGAAAACGCAGGAGAGCCTGGCCACAGAGTTCGGCGATACTGTATGGGTGACCCGGGCCCAAGCAGAGTTGCAGGGTTATGTGTTCTACCGCCACTACGTTCACCAGATCTCCGACCAGTCGGCACGTTCGTACGAGGATTATGTGCGTGGACCTATCAGTTTCTATGATGAGCAAGTGACACTTCACCTGGTGGTACAGCTGACCAATGACATCGATCTGAATGACTGGCAACTGGAGAGCATCGGTAATAGCAGTGAACATCCTTTCAAAGGCTATTTCGACGGCGGTACCTACCTGCTGTCTAATGTGAATATGAAAGATCAGTACCTCTTTGGCCATGTTGAGGATGCCGAGATTCGTGACCTTCGTCTCAGTTCGACGCATAACCTGGCCCTGCTCAACAGCGGTACGACCAGCGGTGTAACTCATAACCTGCGTATAGTGGGCGTATCCCTCAAGGCCGACTGTACCGTCTCGCCAATAGCAAAGAGTCTGTCTGGTCAGGGTATCAGTTATGTGGTGGGATGTGTCCACGAGGGTGATGCAGGGGGCGCTTTGGTGGAGACAGCCAGCAACATGACAATGTATGGTTGTATGCATGCCTCGTCCAACATTACTGGTGCAGCATTGTTAGGTGGCTATGCTACGGGTGTTACGCCATATCTCGAACCACAGGGAGAAAAGGTAAAGCTGGAGTGGAGCCGTTTCATGTGCAATTTCTACCAGAAGTCGCCTGAACAGAAGACTACAGCCATCGGAACCGCAACAAACAAGTACCGTCCACAGGAGTATATCCGCGGTGCAAGACAGCACATCTTGCGTGCCAAGCACGATAATATGATTGCTGACGATACGCCCTACGACAAACTGAACGACAGGCAGAAGGAGGAGTTCTACGGACTGGCTCCCTGGAAGGCCATGAACTATGCTATCTTCCAGTACAACCAGACGACTCCGGCCAGAGTGTCAGAATATCATTATCACCAGGAGAGCCATCAGTGTCACATGAACTACACGGTAGATAACGTTGGATATGCACACTTATATCCACAGTTGGTGGCGTGTCCGGAAGATGCAGACGGAAAAATAGGATTGCCAACAAACCAGGGTGTGAACAATATACTGTATCTGAACAATTAAGACCCTCTCTACGGAAGAGTCGTTTAGACGTTTAGTCGTATAAAATCGTTTAGTCGTTTAGAAAAAAAAGGAAGAATGAGGAAATACATAAGCATATTGACAGTGTTGCTGCTTCTGGCAGCTTGCTCCTCCGACGAGATTGTCCAGAGAGAGCAGGAGAGTCATGAGTTCACGCTGACAACTGACGTGCTGCCTTTCAAGGGTGAGACGGCCATGACACGCAGCAAACTGGATGGTACTGGTTTTGAGGATGGTGACTGGATCCGTTTGAAGATCATCTGCCCATACTCTAGTTCGTCGGAGTATGGTGAGAGTACGTGGGGCAACAGCTACGATGCCTTCTTTCTTATGAAGAGAAAAGGTGGAAGTTGGGTGCCCCTTGATACGGCTGATCACTGCGATATTAGTGGTACATACAACTATAGTGGAAGCCCGCAGGTAGGCAGCTTCTATGAGGCGCAGCAGACTCCCTATGTCTATATGGCATCGACATGGAGCGAAGAGAAGAACTTCCGCGGTGGCACCAAGGGCGGTTTCCATGTCTTGCAGTACAGTCATGTGTTCCATGCTGATCAGCGTAAGGGGGAGCACTACAAAGCTTCAGACTTGCTGTGGGGACAACAGTATATGCAGACGGGGTCTTGGAATGTACACATCAACTTCGAGCACAAGATGGCGTGCATCACCTTCGAACTTACCGCTACGAATCCTTCCTATGATCCTGAGAATCCCGAATCGAGCGCCGCACAATTCAGCAGCTCAAGCATCCTGACCCTCGAAGGTATGCCGAATATCGACCAGCAAGAAGTCCTGGTGGGTGACTACTATGCAGATAGGAGTAAGATCAACAGCCGCTTTGGCTATCGCGAGAAGAACTCATGCAATTATGAGCACAACGGAAAGGTTATTGGTATCGGTGTAAACAAGGATAATGTGAAGAGTACTCTCGATAATAATATGGGGCGTGCAGTATGTGTTCCTATGACGGGCAATCCCAACCCCGCCTTCGGCGACACGCCATCGACTGAGATTGTTCCTAATACGGGTGTCTACACGGCATACAAGGTGGACAACACCCACTTTAGAATGATTGTGCCCCCATGCGAACTTAAAGATGCTGAGGGCAATGTGAAGAAGGCCAAGATATGGGTGCGAGATGGAGAACGACGCTTCGAGATGGAACTGCCTATTACTAAGTTCCAGGAAGGGGAACTCTATCCTGTCAAGGTGATACTATGATCCTCTCCCCAACCTCCCCGAGGCGACGAACCTAATTGTTTAGTCGTTTAATCGTTTAGTAAGAAGAGAAAATGAAGAAATACATCTATATACTGATTGCTTTGCTGGGCTTTGTGGCCTGCAATAACGAAGTGGACACTTTGCCAGACGATTGCAACCCCATCGCACTACGTGGCATACG
This sequence comes from Bacteroidaceae bacterium, assembly GCA_024401165.1. GTDB lineage: Bacteria > Bacteroidota > Bacteroidia > Bacteroidales > Bacteroidaceae > Physcousia. The sequence goes on along the minus strand of JAKSLN010000001.1, from coordinate 36,878 downwards.
TGCCGTCATAGACAATGGTAGTAGCACGCGTGCCGTGGCTCCATTGGTCGATTCCATTGGTAAGTATGCGTTCGGGAACAAGGATGAGATCATCTTCACGAAGATTCAGCGAACCAAACATCCTATAGAAGGATTCAGCTATAAGGACGTTCGCTACTCTGGTTCTGCCGATGGTGAGTCGTGGACGCGTGAGGATCCTGAGGACGACATCTTCTGGAGCGACGGTTCGGAACCCCATACCTTCATTGGCTATATCCTGCCTCATGATGATGACAAAAATGCAAAGACATCTGGTTATGACTGGAATAAACAGGAAGGGGGTACGACGTATTACGGCAGCATTGGTGACCCAACGCTTACCAAAGATAATGATATCATTGACTATACTGCCATACCAGCCACTGGTGCAGGTGGAAACGAAGCATACGACCTCGAGAAACTCCGCAAGGAGGATTTACTGCTCACATACAACACAGAAATGCAGAATGAGGACGCTTTTGCAACAGTCCATTTCCACCATGCATTGGCAAGCGTGCGCGTTGTCGTTACCATCTCTGGCTTCTCTTCAACGGGTAAGGACCCTGATGCAGAAACAAAGGTGACGGACTTGCAGCTTTATGAACAGCCCACGATGTATAAGTGGAATGGCCTTAGTTATAAGGCAGATCCACTCGTAGAGAACGATCAAACTGCACTTAATAGTTTCGACTGGAAAGGAGGAGATATTCCCTCATGGAATCAGAAGAAGGATATGAAGCTGTGGCAGTCACGCGAATACCGTGGTTCGGGTGCAAACCGTACGTTTACTTTCTATGGTATTGTCGCTCCTGGTGAGCAGGAACAGGTAAAGATGGATTTTAACGTGTCATATCCGGATCCCCTCGACCCCAACCAGACTCAGCGTCTTGAGAAAAAATATGCTGCAATCCTGAAGTTGGCGAATGGTAAATCTGTTGAGTTCCGTCCTGGCTTCTGTACTTCCATCAACGTGAACCTCAACCACAAGGACGAAAAGATGACTGTGGGTGCCGAATATATGTCATGGCAGTTTGAAGATACGCCTGACGAGGGTAGTCTGAAGAAGAACTCTACATATCTGGAGGAAGCTCCGGCCTTTAAGACGGGCATGGACCAGAATATCGTTACTATTATCGGTGACACTAAGACAAAAAATCCGGACGATGCCACATGGCTTTATGTAGCAGGAAAAGATGGAAATGGAAAGGATATTATCAAGGATATCTATGGTCACACGGGTACTGACAATGATCCATATACTATCTGTACTGCTGACCAGCTTCTGTCCTTTGCCTACGAGGTGAAAAACGGTCGTGACTTCATGCACCAGTACATCAAGCTCGATGCCGACATCACCATGCAGAAAAACAAGGATAGTAATTCATTGGATTGGATAGGTATAGGCGATGCTAGTCATCCGTTCAATGGTTTCTTCCTGGGTAGTAACCGTTACATCAACCGCCTGAAAGGTCAGCATTTCTTCCATACTATAGGTGACAATGCCGTTATTGACAAACTGAACTTTGAGAATGTGCTTGAAGTGAAGGCCTGTGGTGTGGTGGCACACGAAAATAAGGGCTTGATCTGTGCTTGCTATATCTATGGCGATGTCAATGAATCTGAAATTACTGACTATACGGGAAGTATTGTAGGTATAAATCAGAGTTTTATCATTGCCTGCGCTCATGTGGGCAAGGTTATTGGTAAGAGTAAAATCATCGGTGGTCTGGTAGGATTCAACAATGGTACAGTAATGGCTTGCTACCACAGTGGCGAGGTAAAAGCTGCAGATGGTGTCACTGGAGCAGATGTCCATGCTACGGTAGGTAAGCGAGGTAATGGCGGTGATACCAACAACAGTATCATGTTCAGTTGCTATTACGATGAGAGTATGATTACTCACACTCCAACATTGGTGCCAAGTAAGTCTGGATTCCCTCTTTCAACAACCATGATGCAATCGAATACCTTTGTTAATGGTGAGAAAGATTTCAGATACTATGGACAAGGCGGATATATGGGTCAAGGAGAAACTTTACATGATGTGTTGCTGTTCCTTGCTTATGGTGACGTACAAAAAGATGAACATACTTCAGAAACAGTCGAACAACTGATGAATAGTTTGGTTGCGCAAGGTCTCACAGAACGTGTCAACGATGTTTTCGGTTACCATTTTAGTCTCAACGAAGCGCTTAACGCCTTCCGTCTTTGGTTGAATGCAATTGCGGCTGAGGCAGCAACGAAGGGAGATGATTATAAGGTACAGACCAACTGCCACGAGTTTACCAAACTCCAGATCCTCTTCCTGAAGCAGCACTACACAACCGAGCACCGCTTCGTCTACACCCCTGCTGCCTATCCTAAGGTTCAGTAGTATTCCGATGAAGTATTTTTAACATATTGCGGAACAATATGTTGCGAAGTTTCATTAAATATGTTATTTAGGGGTGTTCGGGTTTACCTTTTGCTTTTGTCTACCTTGATTGTCGCGGCGTAGGCGCTGTTGCAGAGACCAAGAACGGCAGAAACGATAAACAGAGTTTCTATTCCCAGTACATTCCATACCCAACCTCCCAGGAGGGCAATGAAGATGGTGATGAGGTGGTTGACGCTGATGCCGGTGGAGATGGTTGCCTTCATCTCCTCTTGATTGTCCGAGATGTCTTGCACGTAGACGTTGGAAGCCATGGAGGCGAGTGAGATGACGGAGTCAAGAATGTAGTTGACGCAGCAGACAACAAAGGCAATCTGCATGGGGAAGAGGTGATGGGCGAATCCGTAAAAGAAGCAAACGATGACGAGCAGCAGGGTGTCCGCTATCATTACGGTCTTATATCCTATGCGGTCGATCAGTTTGCCCACCCAAGGAGAGAGGAAGAAACAGGCAATGGCAGATATGGCAAAGAGAAGACTGATAAGACTAGCATCGGCTTTGTAAAAGAGAATCAACACGTAGGGACCGAAGGTGAAGAAGACCTGCTTGCGTGCTCCATAGAACATTTCGAGCATGTAGTATTTGGTGAACTTCTTGCGGAAATAGAAGCGGTTGACCTTCTTGGCCTTGCTGTTGCCCTTGAGCTGGAACGAAACGAACATGGCAATGAGCATGAAGAAGGCAGCAATCATAAAGACGGGCTGGAAAAGCGAGGATGAAGCCACATAGGAGAAGGCAGCGATGACGGCCACGTAGCCGATAAGGTTGCCAATTTGCATCATCGAACTTTGGTAACCCAGCGCCAGTCCCCCGTGTCCTTGTTCCGAGTATTCCAACGTCAACGTGTTGCGCATGCCAATCTGAATATGCTCACCCGTTGAGTAGATAAAGAGCGCAAGGATGACCAGCACCTTGACCGGGTCAATCAGCGACTGCATTACCATGCCGATTGCCATGAAGACCATTGACAACTTGTACATCCTCTCGGCTGAAGAACGATAGAAGATGGCCAGGATGAGAACGAGCAACAGACCCGGAACCTCACGAAAGAACTCCATAATGCCTCGGTCGAGCTCATTCATGTGAGCCATCTCTGCCACGTAGTTGTCAAGGATTCCTTTGTGCAAACCACTTCCGATGGCACACAAAAGCAGTGAGAGGAATAGGGCCTTGTAGCGGGTGTCGGGCTTGAATATCGAGGGTGGGAGAGTGAAGATTTGTTTCATAATCGTACAAAATGTGAGTGTAAAGTTCAACTTTTCTTAACTTTGTTTTGTCATTTCAAGCCAAGCTGTTAACTTTGTGGTCGTTTCGCAAGGGATTGTGCAGCTGAACTAGGGTATACTGGTCTGGTGCGGAGATCGGCGATTCGATTCTAAACCTTATTATATATTTAAGCAACGATTCAGATAGATGAAAAAGATATTTTTGTTTTTTGCTCTCGCAGCAATGTCAGTTCATGTCCTGGCCGACGATGCCATGACCAAGCAGAAGGACGGAACGTATGTTGTCAACTCAACGACGCTCTGCCAGGCACGTGGCTACAAAGCTGAGACGCCCGTTGAGGTTTACATCAAGTCGGGAAAGGTTGTCAAGGTTGTACCCTTGAGTAACAAGGAGACGCCTCGTTTCTTCAAGCGTGTCACCGATGTGCTGCTGGGTAAATACGAGGGTCTGAAGGTGACGAATGCCATTGGTTTGGCAGAGGATGCCAACGTGGATGGCTGCACGGGTGCCACGCTCAGTGCAAAGGCTCTTCAGCAGCATATCAGAGAGGCACTGCTGTATTACAAAAAGAAGAAATAAGGCCTGCGTCTTCCTTCTTTCTATTCCTTCTTCCTTGTTTTCTTACTTCTGAGCTTGCTCTTTCTCCCAGGCTTCCCATTCCTCCTGGGCTTTCTTCCAGTCGGTTGCTTCACCGCTGGCTATTGCTTCTGCCTCGGCAGTGGCAGCATCACGCTCCTTGTCACGTGCACGCTTGGCCTTCATGGCTTCAATTGTTGCATCGTCAAGAATCTGTATGCGCCCGCGTTCTAGGCATTGCTGCAGTTCTTCGTAGCCAAAGGCCTTGCCGGGTTCGTTGAAGTCCGAGATGTTGAACTCGAAGTTGACGCGCAGGTCGTGGCGAACCAGTTTCTGCTGGAATCGCGTGCCCGAAGCCTTTCGCTTGAGTAGTTTTCCTATCTTTTCTATCTCGCTCTGAGAGAATTTGTTACGTCCCATATAGTTAATAAAACGGGAGTACTTCCGAGGAAGCACTCCCGTTATCATGATAATGTGTTCTTACAGTTTGATGGTGTACATGATGAGGGTGTGAGCAGGAATCTCTACCGTCATCTTCTTGGCTGCCTTCACGTTCTCCTTCTTGGGATCAACGGGATGCTTGTCGTAGTTGTTCTCTGCATCGAGCGCACCAGTCAAGGTGGTCTTCACAGCGTTGGGCTTAACAGAGAAGCGAGAGAGGTTGAGGTCTGCCGAAGTTGCGTTGTCGGTCATGTTGGCAACCTTAACGTAGAGTTCGTTCTTCTTGACATTAAGGATAACTGACTGACCCAGCAGGTGGTTCTTGAACTCATCCTCGCCGTTAGCGAACTTCACACAGTCGCCATAGTAGTACTGACCGCTTGACTGGCCGAACATCTGCTGCACGTAGTAGCTGCAGGTGAAGAAGGGACGCTCGTTGTCGAAGTAGATCATGTTGGGGTTCCAGTTGGTGTTGTGCTTGTAGGCAAAGAGGGGAGCGTATGAGGTCATGATAACCTTGTCGGCATTGCGCTCAACGTGCATGAGGTAGATAGCCTCGGCAAGAGCGTCACCCCACTGGTTCATCTGACCGTGGCCGCGGTCCTGAACGGAGTACTCACCCAGGTAAACCTTGCACTTCTTGTCCTTGTAGAACTCGTTGTCATACTGGCGAGAGTCGATGAACTGCTGACGAGGATCGTAATAGTGCTCGTCCATGATGGGAAGACCGATCTCTTCGGCCAGCTTCCATGAGTTCTCGTAGTCAGCATTGCCGGGATGTGAACCAGGACCTGCGGTACCTACGATGACGATTTCGGGATGTGCCTTGGTAACTTTGTCGTACATATACTTGAAGCGCTCGATGAACTCGGGAGAGATCTTCTCCTCGTTGCCGATACCAAGGTACTTCAGACCGAAGGGCTTGGGATGACCAGCAGCAGCACGAACAGCACCCCACTTGGTGTTGACGTCGCCGTTAGCCCACTCGATAAGGTCGAGCGCATCCTGTACCCACTCGTCCATCTCGTCCATGGGAACTGCCTTCTGTGCCTGGGTGGGGAACATGTTCCAACCACCGTTCACACCCTGGCAGCTCACACCACAGGGAAGGATGGGGAGGGGCTGCATGCCCATGTCCTCGCAGAGCTGGAAGTACTCGAAGTAACCAACTTCCATAGACTGGTTGTAACCCCAAGTGTTCTTCAGCGACTTGCGGGTCTCCTTGGGACCAACGGTGGTCTTCCAACGATAGGTGTCCCAGAAACCGTCGCCACCACCATGGGCAACGCAACCGCCGGGGAAGCGCATAAACTTAGGATTCAGACCCTCCAGAGCCTCAGCGAGGTCCTTGCGGATGCCGTGGCCGTGGTAGGTGTCCTGAGGAACGAGGCTGATCATGTCGACATCCAGCTCGCCCATTTCCAGGACGAGAATCTGCAGCATGGCATTCTTGCAGTCTGCCTCTGCGGTCAGTACGGCCTCGTACTTCTGCCACTCCTTGTCGTAGACGTTGATGGTGGTCTCGGCAAGGATCTTGGTCTGGCGACCGGGCTCACCCAGAACGATGCGTACGGGCTTTGCCTTACCACTTACGTTACGCATGAAGATGCTGAAGTTGTACTTGGCACCAGCCTTGATGTTCATGCCATTGTAGCCGTTGTTCTGCATGCCGACACCCGTCCAGCCGTCGAAGTCGTAGTAGTGACCGATGCGCTCGGCATAGATGCGCATGTAGGTGGGGTTGTTGGCGTGAATAGGATTAATCTGGCCGAAGTTGATGTAACCGGCAGAGTGACCGGGACGCTGGAAAGTCCAAGCGGTACCAGGACCCCAACCATCGCGAACCTGGGGACTGTACTCGAACGAACCGTTCTGCACCAAGTTTGCGTTCAGACCGCCATCGGCAGCGTAACTGATATCCTCGAAGAAGATACCGATGAGTTCGTCACTAATGGCCTTACCGCCTGCGGGGACCTTCTGGGCATTGGCGGTCAGGGCAGCGCCCATCAATGCCAGTCCCAAAGCATTACGTAATTTCATACTAGTTTTTGGTTTATGTTAGTTATTAGTATAATTCATAATTGCATAATTGCTCATTGTTGGAAGCACAATTTGCATGACAAAGTTACAAAAAATATGGTAAAATCAAATTATAAATATAAATAATGTGTAAATAGTGCCCTCTTTTCCTTGATAATCGGGTAGATAAGTTTGGTATTTCGACAAATAATACCTAATTTTGTATAATGAAATCAAAAGTTCACTATATAGACGAGTGTCTGGAAGATAATTCAGAACTTGTAACGCGCGGTAAGGGTCGCAACGTCATACCGCCACCTGAGCGTGAACCGCTCTGGAAGGGATTCCTCGAGAAGTTCAAGGATCCCCTCATTATCATTCTTCTTGTCGTCTTCTGCTTCTCCACCTGCATCTCACTTTACGAGTATTCCAACGGTGCGGGTGCCAATACGCTGATCGAACCCCTCGGCGTGCTCATTGCCCTCTTGCTGGCCACCGGAGTGGGTTTTATCTTTGAAGTCAGGGCCGCTCGCGAATTCGATATTCTCAACAAGGTCAAGGACCACCGCAAGGTCAAGGTCTCACGTAAGCGTAACGGGCATGTTCATCGCATGGAGATTCCCAAGCAAGACGTCTGCGTGGGCGACATCGTATGGTTGGAGAGTGGTGATGAAGTGCCTGCTGACGGATTGTTGCTTGAAGGCAATGCCTTGCGTGTTGACGAGTCCAACTTCACTGGCGAACCCTACGCCAACAAGTTTGCCGACCCTGCCATGTGTGCGGACGAATGTGCCTATCCTGCCAACAAGATGCTGCGCAACAGCATCGTCATCGAGGGAAGCGCCACCATGCGCGTGGAGGCCGTCGGCGTAGACACCGAAGAGGGTAGGGGCGTACTGCGTAGTGCCGAGGGTAGCGATGTCAAGACCCCTTTGAACCAACAGCTTGACCGCCTGGGACGCTACATCTCCACGGCAAGCTTCGTTGTCGGTGCGCTCATCATCCTCGGTCGCATTCTCTTCTACTTCCTTCACCTTCCCGATGGAGCCTTCGAATGGATGGACTTCATCGAGATGTTGCTCAGCAGCATCATGATTGCCGTCACGCTCATTGTCGTGGCCGTACCCGAAGGCCTGCCCTTGAGCATCACGCTCAGTCTGGCTCTCAGCATGCGCCAGATGCTTAAGCAGAAGAATCTCGTGCGTAAACTACATGCTTGTGAGACGATGGGTGCAACCACGGTCATCTGTACTGACAAGACAGGAACGCTGACGCAGAACCGCATGAGAGTTCAGTCTGCAACGTTCTCGCAGTCAGTTAACTATGATTTCATTTCAATGGCCATTTCTGCCAACTCCACTGCCGACCTCAGTCTGGATGAGAAGAGCGGCGAGATGCACCCCATTGGCAATCCTACTGAAGGTGCCTTGCTGCTGTGGCTCCATGACAACGGTCACGACTACCAAAAGCTTCGCGAAGAGGTGACTATCCTCAGCACGGTTCCTTTCTCGACAGAGACTAAGATGATGGAGACGACGGTATTGCTGCCCGAGGTAGTTGCCACGGAGCATGCGCTTGGCACCACGACGGTTCGCCTCCTCAAGGGTGCTCCCGAAATTATCATCGGCATGTGCAGCGCCTTCCCCGCGGAACTTGACAAGGACAGCATCCTTGCCAGTCTGCAAGACATGCAGAACCGCGCCATGCGAACCCTTGCCTTTGCCTACCAACCTGCCGAAGGTGCCATCCACTTCATGGGTATTGTCGGCATTGCCGATCCTGTTCGTGAGGATGTTCCCCAGGCAGTTTCCATCTGTCGCCACCAGGCTCATGTTCGCGTCATCATCGTTACTGGCGACACCAGCGGTACGGCACTCGAGATAGGACGTCAGGTGGGTCTGATAGCCCAGGGCGATGGATCCCGATATGTCTCAGGCACCGAGTTTGCCGCCATGTCTGATACTGATGCCAAGCAGTTGCTGGCCGATCCCAACTTCAAGCTCATCTGCCGTGCTCGTCCCGATGACAAGGCACGCCTCGTAATGCTGCTGCAGGACTTGGGCGAAGTGGTGGCCGTCACGGGCGATGGCACCAACGATGCACCCGCGCTCAGCAAGGCGCAGGTGGGTCTCTCGATGGGCGACGGCACCTCACGTGCCAAGGAGGCCAGCGACATCACCATCATCGACAACTCCTTCTCCAGCATCAACAACGCCATCATGTGGGGACGTTCTCTCTACTTGAATATCAAGCGTTTTATCCTCTTCCAGATGACCATTAACGTCAGCGCCTGCCTTATCGTCTTGCTGGGTGCCTTCATGGGATTGGAATCTCCGCTCACCGTCACGCAGATGCTCTGGGTCAACCTCATCATGGACACGTTTGCCGCCATCGCGCTTTCCTCTCTGCCTGCCGATCCGCAGACGCTTCAGCAGCGCCCCCGCGATCCTAAATCCAACATCATCGACCGCAGCATGGCCAGACTTACCCTGGGTGGAGGTTGCTTGATGTTCGTCATCATGGCCATTCTCTGGCAGCGCATGCCTTCCGACCAGCAGGGAACGTTCTTCACCATCTTCATCCTGCTCCAGTTCTGGAACATCTTCAATGCCCGATACTATCGCACCAACCGCTGCCTGCTTCTCGACCTCTTCGACATGCTCAGGGGCAACGGACGCTGGCGCAACTCCTTCAGCATGGGCTTTGTAGGTGTGTTGGGTGCCATCTTCGTCGGACAGATTCTCATCGTCGAGTGCGGTGGCGAAATGTTCAACACTACGCCGCTCCCCCTAATGGACTGGTTGAGATACATCGCCCTAACCTCTCTTGTCATGTGGGTTCCAGACCTCTGGAGACTGTTGCGGAGATGATTCCTCACCTCCTAATCTCACAACCTCAAATCCTCACAAGCTTACAACCTCAATGAACACAGATATGAAAAAGATTGCCGTCATAACAGGTGCGTCCTCTGGCATAGGCCGCTCCAGTGCCGCCATGCTTGTTGCCAAGGGCTATCAGGTATATGATCTTTCCCGTTCCGAGAATCCACAGCCCGGCGTAACGCACATTGCCTGCGACGTGACCAAGGCCGAAACCATTCAGGAGGCCATGAACCGCATACAGCAGGAGGCGGGACGCATCGACCTTCTACTGCTTTCGGCCGGCTTCGGCATTGCCGGCGCCATCGAGTTCACCCAGGAGACGGAGATGCAGCGTCAGTTCGACGTCAACGTCTACGGCCCCATCCGTGTCATTCAGGCAGCTCTTCCCATCATGCGAAGTCAGCAAGCGAGGTCTCTCGGTTCGGGCCTTTGCCGGAGCGAGGAGCGTGGGCGCATCGTCTTCATCAGTTCCATGGCCGGTGTCTTCAGCATTCCCTATCAGAGCATGTATTCGGCTAGCAAGGCGGCCATCAACTCCTACGCCTTTGCCCTTCGCAACGAACTGAAGGACTACCGCATCAGGGTTTCATGCGTGATGCCGGGCGACGTGAAGACCAACTTCAAGCGCTCCACCGACCTGAACGGAAGCCAAGTCTATCCCAAGATGAAGGGAGCCATCGAGCAGATGATCAAGGACGAGGAGAACGGACTGACCAGCGAGGCCGTGGCACGTCGCGTCATGAAAGCCTGCACGCGCCGTTCGCCCCGGTTGTACTACACCTCCGACCTGCTTTCCGACCTTGAGTGTGTAGCCAAGCGACTGGTGAGCGCCAACCTCGCTGCACGCGTCGTAGCCCTGATGTATCATGCCTGATGAACGAGAGTACCTATTTTGAAGAACTGCGTGCCGCACTCGAACTGATGCCGGACACGCAGCGCGTGCTGGATGCCCTCAACCGTACCTACCGTCGCTTTCTGGACGCTCACACCCGCCAACTCAACATTTCGCTCGTCGGTCCTTTTGCCCAGACCGACTATCTGCTGAAGGAGCACAAGGCTCCCGTCGACGTACGCCGTGCCATCCATGACGTACGTATCGCCTTTCACCAACCACAGCCCCACATCGACGTTAACTACGCCCTATATGCCATTGTTTCCTTCTTCTGCCTGATCGATGGCGAGGAGGTTCCTGCCCACTTGCAAGCCCATCTCGCCAAGGTTTCCATTCCGCAGAAAAGGAGCGAAACCAATCCTAACCCTCACCAGCATTACCTCAGTCGTCAGGCGGTACGCTTTCTCCTGACGGCCTGGGATGAGCAGTATCTCTATGGACAGATAGAGACCGACGACGAGGATGAGCGGTCCGTCAAGGTGGCTTATGCACGCCAGTACGCCTATCTGCGCAGCATGCTCTATTCCAATGCTCAGTTCAACCTTGTTCGCCCTCGTTTGGTCGACGATACCGTCTATGCCGAGATCATCATTCTCGAACCCGACTATCTCGTTAACATAAGCACCATCGCCAGTTGCTTCGAGTCTTATGACGAGTCGCCCTACGTCTACTTGCTCCACAAGATTATGGCGAATACAACTACCGAGCATATCATCTTGGGCAACTTCGCCAGTCAACTGCTCGACGAAGAACTGCACGGACCTTGCTCTTACAAGGAGAGCGTCAGCACCTTCTTCCATCAGAATGCTACAGCTCTTCTTACCACTCCCTTGCCCGACGATTTCCACCAGCGCGCCCGTCAGCAGGGCGGGAACATACACAGGGCCATGTCCGAGGTGCTGCCTGCCGAGGTGGGTGCTTTCAAGCGCGAGGATGTGCTCCTCGAACCCTCCTTCTTCTCCGAGATGCTTGGTCTGCAAGGGCGTATGGACCTTCTCCAGCACGACATGAAGGTGCTCATCGAGCAGAAGGCCGGCAAGGCTGCCTTCGTTCCCAATCCAGTCGATCCCGACACACCCACCCCCGAGGAGAAACATTACGTGCAGATGCTACTCTACATGCTGCTCGTCCGCTACAACTATCCCGAGGCCTATAAGAAAGGCTCTGAGGGTATACAGGCATTTCTTCTCTATAGTAAATATGCCAACAGTCTCGTCAAGCTCGACTTTGCTCCCGAACTCGTTCAGCGTGCCATCCGCATCCGCAATGGCATCGCCTGGATGGACCTCCAGCTCGGCACACCCGAGGCGCCCTGGTCGTGGAGCCGCCTGCTGCCAACCCTCTCTCCCGACATGCTGAACACCAAGGGGAGCAGTGGACGTCTCTGGACTGATTTCAAGCGTCCCCAACTGGCCGAACTGCTGGCTCCCATCCACAACGCTTCACCCCTCGAACGTGCATATTGTTTCCGCTTCCTTGACTTTGCCTCGCGCGAACATCTTCTTTCTAAGATGGGCAGCAAGAACCGACCCAACGCTGGCTTTGCCGCTGCCTGGCACGACTCGCTGGCCGAGAAGCGACAGGCGGGCAACATCTACGATCAACTGCACCTCGAGAGTGTCAGTCCTCTCACGTTCCGCTTCACCGATACGGCCAGCAACGACATGGCAAACTTCCGCACGGGCGACATCATCGTTCTTTACCCCTATGACCGTGATTCTGAACCGGACATACGTCGAAGCATGGTTCACCGTGCCAGCATCGAGTCCATTACAGCCGACAACATCGTTCTTCGGCTCCGTGCCGAGCAGACCGACCCCATGGTCTTTCTACGCCATCAGGATCGCGAGTGGGCCATCGAGCACGACTTCCTTGAGTCCAGTTTTTCATCGCTCTACCACAACATCTACGCCTTCCTTTCGGCACCCAAGGAGCGCCGCGACTTGCTGCTTTTACAACGTGATCCCGCTATCTCCGAGACAAGCATGATACGTGGAGAATACGGCTCTTTCAACGAAATGATGATGAAAGTGAAGCGTGCAGAGGACTTTTTCCTCATCATCGGCCCTCCAGGAACGGGAAAGACAAGTTTCGGCATGCTCAACACGCTGCGTGAGGAATTGCTCGAACCTGACAGCCGTATCCTACTGGTCAGTTACACCAACCGTGCCGTCGATGAGATTTGCAGCAAACTCATGGAGGAACAGATTGACTTCCTGCGACTGGGCAGTCCTCTGTCCTGTGCCGAGGAGTATCATCCCCACCTCTTTTGCAAACGAGTGGAGGAGTGTAATGGCTTGCCTGATGTACGACGCATGTTTCTTGAAGCACGAGTGGTCTGTGCCACCACAAACATGGCCACTTCGCGCATCGATATGCTCAACCTGAAACCCTTTACCCTTTGCATCATCGACGAGGCCTCTCAGATACTCGAACCTCACCTTCTGGGACTCCTTGGAGCCGTCTCCGATGCGGGTTCTTCTGCATCTTGTCCGTCAGGAAAGATTCCGACCATTCGCAAGTTCGTCATGATTGGTGATCACAAGCAGCTCCCCGCCGTTGTGCAGCAGAGTGCAGAGGACTCTGCCGTCAAGGTCAGCAACGACACCTTGGACGATCCTGCTGCGCTGCTCCATTCCATCGGCCTTCGCAACTGCCGCCTCTCCCTTTTCGAACGCCTCTTGATGCGCTATCGCGACCGCGAAGACGTTGTCTACATGCTCACCCGCCAGGGACGCATGCACCACGACATTGCCGAGTTCCCCAATCGTGCCTTTTATAATGGCCGTTTGACCGAAGTACCCCTTCCTCATCAGTTGGGTGGGGTGGAAGAGGATGCCGTTGGACAGGATGCTCAGTCGAACGATCGACTCGATGATTTGTTGCGTCGTCGCATCGCCTTTGTCGATGTCCCCAAGCCGAGCAGTAGCGTTTCCGATAAGGTCAACCAACCCGAGGCCGATCTCATTGCTCAACTTGTGGAGCGTATCTATGAAAAGGAAAAGGATGGATTTGAAACCGAACGAACCATAGGCATTATTGTACCCTACCGCAACCAGATTGCTACTGTCCGTAACACTATCGAGCGTCTTGTCGGTCCTCAGCTCAGCGGCATCACCATCGACACCGTGGAGCGTTTCCAGGGTAGTCAGCGGCGTTACATCATCTATGGATTCACCATCCAACAGACCTACCAGCTCGATTTCCTTACCGACAATACCTTCGAGGAAGACGGTCACCTCATCGACCGCAAGCTCAACGTTGCCATGACCCGTGCCATGGAACACCTCTATCTGATTGGCAACAAAACTCTCCTCCAGCGCGTACCCGTCTTCAATCAACTCATCCAGACATACCAGATAGAGGGGATGGGGCCTCACTTTTCGCGGTAACTAAGGAGGGATAACGAAGATTTCCTAAAAAAAAACAAGCATTCTGATGTTACTTCGCATAGCGAAGAAATTCAGAATTATCTTTACATTGTATTATTTTTATTCGTTTTTCTAACTATTTCATAACCAGTGGATTAAAATTCCGCTCGGCTTTTTCGAAATTTGCGCTGCGGAAATTTCAAAATCCCGCAGCGGGAATTTCAAAATCCTGCAGCGGAAATTTGAAAAACATGCAGCGGGGAGATGAGAGGTGATGAAAAAGATTTACAAAAGCAAAGAACTATTCGATTCTTTCATGGTCTCGTTTTCTTTTTCGACAAAGATAGTTATTCCATACGTTCCGCGGTTTGCTTCTGCCGTTTTTTTGCTAATTTCATCAGCTTTTTGAGCATTTTAACCTTAAGTCATCGATTTTGTGCATACAGAAGGCGAGTGGTGCGGATGATGTTCTGGCGGGCGACATCGGGGAGCAGGAGTGTGTCAAGGGGGCGTGAATCGGACTCGTTGATGGAACGAACGAGGGCGAAGCCTGCTGCCCGGAGAAGCGTGTGGTCGCGGATGCTGCCTGAGAGTAGATGGACGGGGACGTGGTGGGGTTTTGCCCAGCGGAGAACACCCTGTGGAACCTTGCCCATGAGTGTCTGCCGATCGGAGCATCCTTCGCCCGTCAGGACGTAATCGGCTCCCGAGAGGAGCGTGTCGAACTGGGCAATGCGCAGCAGAATGTCGATGCCCGGTTGCAGAGTGGCGCCGAGGCAGGCCATGAGACCGTATCCGAGACCGCCTGCCGCGCCAGCACCGGGATGGGAGGCAAGGGTAGGAGAGGCGAGTCCCTGACGTTCGAGGCGGTGGGCAAAGGAACGAAGACGGTCGTCGAGAAGAATGACTTGTTGGGCGGTAGCGCCTTTCTGCGGACCAAAGACGCAGGCTGCGCCATCGGGGCCGTAAAGAGGGTTGTTGACATCGCAAGCAACGGTGATGTCGATCTCGTTCCTGACAAAGGACAGGATGTCCTCCAACGCTTGCAGCATGCCCTGTCCTCCATCGCAGGTGGCACTGCCTCCAATGCCCATGACGATGTGTCGGCAACCACGGTCTACGGCATCGCGGATCATATCGCCTACACCATACGTGGTTGTGACGAGCGGATTGCGAAGGGTGGGGGGGACGAGGGTGAGTCCGCTGGCAGCAGCCATCTCCATGTAGGCCGTCTGAGCATCGGCAGAGAGGGCATAAGCTGCCATGCGTTCTTCCATGAGTGGTCCGTGCACCTTGACTTCGACGCGACGGACAGGAAAGAGGCGCGAGATGCAGGCGACGAGTCCTTCGCCACCATCGCTCAGGGGGAGGGTGACAATATCGGCGTCGGGCAGGACGTCGCGCAACCCGTCGGCAGCTGCCTGGCATGCCTCCTGCGCGGTGAGACAGCCCTTGAAGGAGTCGAAAGCGAGAACGAATTTCATATGGGTGTGAGTGATTTCTGGATGCAAAAGTACGCAAAAGTTGTTTTTCTGAGGCAGGATTACTACATTATTTTATATAATATTTGTTTTTCCGTCCGATTTTGCCGACCTTTGCAGCATGATTATCGAGATTGACAACCTTGCCGTGCCTGGAGTAGAAGTGTTTGGCACGCTGACCGAAGCACAATTGCGTAACAAACTTGAACCAGAGAAGGGACTCTTCATAGCTGAAAGTCCGAAGGTGATTCATGTGGCGCTGGATGCGGGGTACCAACCCATCTCGCTCTTATGTGAGGCACGCCATCTGGAGGGTGATGCCAAGGAAATCCTGGAGCGCATCGGCGACGTGCCAGTCTACACGGGGCAACGCGCCCTGCTGGAACAGCTGACGGGCTATACGCTGACACGCGGAGTGCTGTGTGCCATGCGACGTCCGCAGCCCAAAGCCGTGGATGAGATACTCGAAGGAGCGCGCCGCATCTGCATCCTGGATGGGGTGGTGGACTCGACAAACATCGGATCGATATTCCGCTCGGCAGCTGCCCTGGGCATCGATGCCGTGCTGGTGACGCCTACGAGCTGCGACCCCTACAACCGACGGGCCGTTCGCGTGTCGATGGGCAGCGTCTTCCTTGTACCCTGGACCCGTTTGGACGAACCTATAACAGAGGCCATGCATCGTCTTGGATTCAAGACAGTTGCCATGGCCCTACGCAATGATTCCGTACTGCTTGATGATCCGAAACTTCAGAGCGAACCCCGCCTGGCTATCATCATGGGTAACGAGGGGGACGGCCTGTCCTCAGAGACAATAGCAGAGGCTGACTACGTGGTGAAGATTCCGATGAAGCACAACGTCGATTCGCTCAACGTCAATGCCGCCAGTGCAGTGGCCTTCTGGGCGCTCCGATAAGCGTAGTCGGGTTCTGCGATAGGGGGCGGCAGGACTCTTCGACAAGGTCATCTGAGGACTGTTGCAGACGTTTTGTTACCAATTGGACAATTTTTTCATTCCTCGATTACGCAGTTTTGGATTTTTTTGTTTATCTTTGCACAATTTTAGGCGAGACTGAATACCGCCTCTCAAAGCATTTAACACAATTAACATATTCACTCAATGAAAAAGCAACTCAAGAAAGTTCTTGTGCTAGGTTCTGGCGCACTAAAGATTGGACAGGCTGGTGAGTTCGACTATTCTGGTAGTCAGGCGCTCAAGGCCCTTCGTGAAGAGGGAATCAAGAGCATCCTCATCAATCCCAACGTGGCAACCATTCAAACAAGTGAAGGTATTGCTGACAAGGTTTATTTCCTGCCAGTGACACCTTTTTTTGTAACTGAGATCATCAAGAAGGAACGTCCCGACGGCATCATGCTGGCGTGGGGTGGCCAGACAGGTCTGAACGTAGGTACCGCGCTGTACCAGAATGGTGTGCTGAAGGAGTACGATGTCGACGTGCTGGGTACTTCGGTAGAGGCCATCATGAACACGGAGGACCGCGACCTCTTTGTGCAGGAGCTGAACAAGGTAGACCTGAAGGTGCCCGTTAGCGAGGCTTGCGAGACCATGGATGCTGCCGTTGCTGCTGCCCGCAAGATTGGCTATCCCATCATGATCCGCTCGGCTTATGCGCTGGGTGGTCTGGGTTCGGGTGTTTGTCCCGACGAGAAGACTTTCAAGGAGATTGCCGAGAGTGCCTTCACCTTTGCTCCCCAGGTATTGGTTGAGGAGTCGCTCAAGGGCTGGAAGGAGATTGAGTTCGAGTGCATCCGCGATGCCAACGACCACTGCTTCACCGTTGCCAGCATGGAGAACTTCGATCCCCTCGGTATCCACACTGGCGAGAGTATCGTAGTAGCTCCCACTTGCTCACTTACCGACGAGCAGGTGAAGATGTTGCAGGAGATCACCATCAAGTGTGTCCGTCACTTGCAGATTGTCGGCGAGTGCAACATCCAGTTTGCCTTCAACGCCGAGACCAACGACTACCGTATCATCGAGATCAACGCCCGCTTGAGCCGCTCTTCTGCCCTTGCTTCAAAGGCTACCGGCTATCCTCTGGCCTTCGTTGCTGCCAAGATTGCCTTGGGCTATACCCTCGACCAGATTGGCGAGATGGGCACCACCAACTCGGCATACGTTGCTCCCTCGCTCGACTACATGATCTGTAAGATTCCTCGCTGGGACCTCACCAAGTTTGCCGGTGTTAGCCACAAGCTGGGTTCAAGCATGAAGTCGGTCGGCGAGATCATGTCCATCGGCCGCTCATTCGAGGAGATGCTGCAGAAGGGTCTTCGTATGATTGGTCAGGGTATGCACGGATTCGTCGGCAACGACCACACCAAGTTCGATAACCTCGACGAGGAGCTGGCCAACCCCACCGACCTGCGTATCTTCGCCATCGCACAGGCACTTGAAGAGGGTTACACCGTAGCTCGCATCGAGGAGCTGACCAAGATTGATCCTTGGTTCATCGAGCGCATGAAGAACATCGTTGACTTCAAGCACAAGCTGGAAGGCTACAACAGCCTCGAAGAGCTGTCGGCCGAGGTAATGCGCGAGGCCAAGATTCTTGGTTTCAGCGACTTCCAGATTGCACGCTTCGTCCTGAAGCCCGAGACCGGCAACATGGAGAAGGAGAACCTCGCCGTTCGTGCCTATCGTAAGGGGCTGGGCATCCTGCCTGCCGTTAAGCGCATCCCCACCGTGGCCAGCGAGCACCCCGAGCTGACCAACTACCTCTACATGACCTATGCCGTCGAGGGTTACGATATCAACTATTATAATAACGAGAAGTCAGTCATCGTGCTCGGTTCGGGCGCCTACCGCATCGGTTCCAGCGTAGAGTTCGACTGGTGTTCGGTAAATGCCGTTACCACCGCTCGCAAGCTGGGCTACAAGAGCATCATGATCAACTATAACCCCGAGACCGTGTCGACCGACTACGACATGTGCGACCGCCTCTACTTCGACGAGCTGAGCTTCGAGCGTGTTCTCGACGTCATCGACCTCGAATGTCCTCGCGGCGTCATCGTCAGCGTGGGTGGACAGATTCCTAACAACCTGGCCATGAAGCTGCATCGGCAGAGTGTGCCCATCCTGGGTACCTCGCCCGTCAGCATCGACCGTGCCGAGAACCGTGGCAAGTTCAGCGCCATGCTCGACCAGCTGGGCATCGACCAGCCCAAGTGGAGCGCCCTCACCTCGATGGACGATGTGAAGAAGTTCATCGACGAGGTAGGCTATCCCGTGCTGGTTCGTCCCTCATACGTCCTCTCAGGTGCTGCCATGAATGTATGCTATAGCGACGACGAGCTGGAGCGCTTCCTCGCTGCTGCCTCCGAGGTCAGCAAGGAGTACCCCGTTGTCATCTCTCAGTTCATGACCGAGACCAACGAGATCGAGTTCGACGGCGTTGCCCAGTGTGGCGAGATTGTCGAGTATGGCATCTCCGAGCATGTCGAGTACGCCGGTGTTCACTCAGGCGACGCCACCATGACCTTCCCCGCTCAGCAGATCAGCTTCGCCACGATGCGTCAGATCAAGAAGATCTCGCGTGCTATTGCCAAGGAGCTCAACATCTCCGGTCCCTTCAACATCCAGTACCTGGCCAAGGGCCGCAGCGTGAAGGTCATCGAGTGCAACCTCCGTGCCAGCCGTTCGTTCCCCTTCGTCAGCAAGGTGCTCAAGCGCAACCTCATCGAGACGGCAACCCGCATCATGCTCGACGCTCCCTTCCAGAAGGCCGAGAAGAGCGTCTTCGACATCGACCGCATGGGCGTCAAGGCCAGCCAGTTCTCGTTCAACCGTCTGCAGAATGCCGACCCCGTGCTGGGCGTCGACATGTCTTCTACCGGCGAGGTTGGCTGCATCGGCGACACCTTCCAGGAAGCCCTCCTGAACTCAATGATTGCCACCGGCTATAAGATTCCCTCAAAGGACAAGGGCATCATGCTCTCAAGCGGAAGTGCCAAGGAGAAGGCAAGTCTGCTCGACGCAGCCATCGCCCTCGGCAAGGCAGGCTACACCGTCTACGCTTCCGAGGGTACTGCCGAGTACCTGAACGCCAATGGTGCC
Organism: Bacteroidaceae bacterium; assembly: GCA_024401165.1. Classification (GTDB taxonomy): domain Bacteria; phylum Bacteroidota; class Bacteroidia; order Bacteroidales; family Bacteroidaceae; genus Physcousia. The sequence continues at coordinate 17,459 of JAKSLN010000001.1, read as the reverse complement.
AAGGCCATTGCCGTGTCATGGCCCGACGAGCAGCATCCCGAGCGCGAGAATGTTATGCAGATGATCAGCGACCACAAGTTCGACCTCATTGTCAACATCCCCAAGAACCATACCAACCGCGAGTTGAGCAACGGTTATAAGATTCGTCGTGGAGCCATCGACCACAACATCCCCCTCATCACCAACGCACGTCTGGCAAGTGCCTTCATCGAGGCCTTCTGCGAGATGGGCATGGAGGATCTCCAGATCAAGAGCTGGCAGGACTACGAATAATCAAAAAAGGCATAAATGAATAATCAGTTTCTCATTTGGCTATGAACAATTAAACATTCCCGTTCATTCACGTCCATTTTTGTTCCTTGTTCCATATCATGCAGTGTGCCTGGAATAGAGATTTACGCTGAATTTTTTACGAAAAATATAGAAAAGGAGCACAGATGTGTTCCTTTTCTTGCTTTTCTAAACGGATTGAAACTATGGATGTTGCACTTGTTGTGTAACAAAATTGACAGAACATGTAACGCAACGATTCAACCTCGACAGTAGATGTTACGCAACGATTTTGCTGGTCACGAATAAGTTAGTAATTTTGCATCGTCTAAAAAAGAATGCTACGTTTCTTGTGAAAGACGCTTAGCTTGTATTTGACAGAATTAATTTGGTTAGTTTTAAAGTTAGTATTAAGGTTAGTTAGTTTAAATTTTCATGGTTAGGTTCTACTAAAAACCAAAATCGCCTCTGTTGAGAAACAGGGGCGTTTTTTTGCTCTGCAAAGTAGTAGAGAGGATCAGAGTTATTAGTCGTTTCATATTTTAGTTATTATATAATCGCTCAATAGGTGTTATGTTTAGTAGAAAGATGTACTCCATTCCCGTCATAGTCGTATCCTATTGTGGGGAAGCCGTCCGATTGCCACGTTACGGGTTGCAGGTGAAGGACTCGTCCCAGGGGATTCGTGTCCTGGAAATATCCCTAAACAACTAAACAACAAGTTCCCTAAACGACTTAAAGTGAGTGTACAATCAGAGCGTAACGCCACCCTTCCAGATGGCGATGCTGCTGTAGCCTTGTTTCTCGTTGTTGGTCTGCGCTCCGTTGGCAATGCTGATTACGGCGTCGCAGAACTGGGGGACGACTTCCTCGAACGTCTTGCCCTCGACAAGTACACCGGCGTTGAAGTCTACCCAATGCGGCTTTCGGGTTGCGAGTGTGCTGTTGGTGCTGACCTTGACGGTGGGCACACAGGTGCCAAAAGGCGTGCCGCGCCCTGTGGTGAAGAGTACCATCTGACAACCGACAGCTGCCAGGGCCGTGCTGGCTACCAAGTCGTTGCCCGGCGCACAGAGCAGGTTCAGACCGCTTGTCGTGGCTGCATGACCATAGTCGATGACGTCGAAGACGGTTGACGTGCCGCCCTTCTGGATGCAACCGAGCGACTTGTCCTCGAGCGTGGTGATGCCGCCTTCCTTGTTGCCCGGCGATGGGTTCTCGCCAACGGGGAGCCCCTGCTTGAGGTAGTACTCCTTGAAGTCGTTGACGAGGCGCACCGTCTTGTCGTAGATTTCGCGGCTGGCGCACCGGTCCATCAGTATGGTTTCGGCACCGAACATCTCGGGGACTTCGGTAAGCACCGTCGTGCCGCCCAAAGAGGTGACAAGGTCAGAGAAACGACCTAGCAAAGGATTGGCTGTAATACCGGAGAATCCATCGCTACCACCACACTTAAGACCGATGCATAATTTGCTGAATGGTTGCTCTGTTCGTTCGCAACGCTCCGCATTACGAGATAATTCGGAGAGGATTTTCAGTCCCTCTTCCACTTCATCTTCTACTTCTTGTGATATTAGATATCTAACACGAGATGAATCAATTAAAGGTTTTAATTCATTAATTTGATTATTCTCGCATCCTAGTCCAAGTACCAACACTCCACCCGCGTTGGGATGCATGGCCAAAGAAGCAAGCAGTTGGCGCGTATTGGCATGGTCATCACCCAACTGCGAACAACCGAAGGTGTGTGGAAAAGCACGCACGGTGAGTGTCGTATTCTTCGACATTTCATCCGCGAGGCGGGTTGCCAGGTCGGCAACACAGCCTACGGTAGGCAGTATCCACAACTCATTGCGAACGCCAACGCGACCATCCTCGCGGAGGTAGCCAAGGAAGAAGCCTCTCCCCCTACCCCCCTCTCCCAAAGGGGAGGGGGAAGCTACCGCGGAAGCGGACGGGGTTAATTGAGCATTGTTAATTGGCAACTGCTCGTTGTTAATTGTTAATTGTTCATTGTTAATTGGACAATATTTGTACTCAAGCGTACCCTCAAGGTTGGTAACGATATTATGAGAGTGTACCCACTCGCCTTTGGCAATGTCGCACGTTGCATGCCCAATGGGGAAACCGTACTTGATGACGTTCTCCCCCTTCTTGATGTTGCGAAGCGCAACCTTATGGCCTGCCGATATCTCGCCTTGCGGCTGAAGCAATACCTCTACGTTGTCGTTTGGATGGAGTTGCATAAAATTGATATTAATGATAAAGTGATAGTAACTGCCGTGCCTACAGTTTAAGGAAAGGAGTTTTAATGTACTTATTGCAATAAGCAAAAGAAACGCATAACATAATGGAAAACAAATAATAAGCGATATACCAACCTTGCTTACTTACTTCTTCGATTACCGGGAACTCTGCAATCCTCGCTTGTGGAAGACCATATATTGCTACTATTATTTGAGAAACAATAATAAACAGACTGAAATGCCATGTTAGAATTGTTAATGTATTATTTCCGATAAACAATAATGGATTCATATACTTTGTAGAACACCTTAAAAGTAGTTTTTCGCATATGCCAAATACCGAAACGATGCAAACAAGGGCACTTATAATATATTGAACTTGATATTTATAAGATATGTCGCTCGAACATCCTTTAATAAACAACAAGTTATAAAAAACAAGAATCAAGCCCAAAACATATACACATTTATAACGATGTAATGACATTTTTTTTGTCTTATACATATATCCTGCCCACATGAAAAAGGCAGCCATAAACTCCCGATATGAAAATATCCACTTGAAAATACGATAATAATTTAGCAATATACTAACTAATAATAGTATTACACCTATTTTCAGGAGGTTTTTCTTACCCAAAAGTCTTAGAAAAAAATAAAACAAGATCGATGCTGCAAATAAGGATGTAATAAACCAGTATCCTCCAAGAAGCGGTTCTGCATGCTTCATTAAAAACACGGACTTTGCTAGATGCAAAGTGTCATCAATCGAATATAAATGCGTTCCGACTCCTAAATATCCATATTCCTCACTATATACGCCTACTTTAAATAATACATTATGAAGTATAAGGAATAATAATCCCCACTTTACATAAGGTATATATAAACCTTTTATTCTCTTGGTAAAGAATTCCTTAGATCTTTGAATATAGATATCTTTAAAACAATAACCAGACATAAAGAAAAACAATGGAACGTGAAAGACATTGACTATTTGTTCCATATGAGTGTTGTATGCAGCATGACCTAAAACCATCGACATAATTGCAATTGCTTTAGAGAGGGATACTGTATCATTCATTATATCTAGCTCTAATTAAAATTTGGGACCTAAGTCAAACTTCACACTTAATTCCTTTCAGTACACCATCTGCCTTAATTTGGTCAGCATACTGCTGGACAGCGCTAAGCAAGCCGGGAATCTGGGTGAGGTCTTCGCCCCAAAGGTTGGTGTCGCTGAGCGAGGCCTTGATGTCCTGCACCTCGGCGCAAATGAGGTTGGCCGCCAGTGCCAGGGTAAGTGCCTGGGGCAGCTGTCCCTTTTGCTCCACGTGCCACTTCAGCGAAGGAAGGTCGCGCGTGCGGTACTTAGCCAGGTTGTTTAGCATGATGCTCGTAAGCATGTGACGCACAAAGGGATTCAGGAAACGGTCGCATACGCCCTTGGCATAGGCCTCCATCTCCTGTTTGGGCAGGGGAACGGTGGGCAGCAGCTCCTCCATCATCACCTTATTTATATATTTAGACATCGCGGGGTGCAGCATGCAGTCGCGTACGGTCTCCAGTCCGGCCAGATGGCCAACGGCCGACAGCGCCGTGTGTGGTCCGTTCAGCATGGTAACCTTGCGCTGGTGGTAAGGCTGCTCGTTGTCCGTGAAGACGATGTTGAAGTCTTGCTGACGAAGGGGAAGCTCCTCGCGAAGCGACTGAGGTCCCTCGATGACCCACAGATGGTAGGGCTCGGCCTTTACGACGGCGTAATCCTCGCCACCGGGCACGATGCGGTCTACGAGCGTGTTGCAGATGACGCACGCCTCGTTGATCCATGCTGCGAAATCGGCCTCCAGCTGCCACAGGGCAATGTACTGCTCAATGCACTTGCGCAGTTCGCGGCCGTTGTGGAAGATCAGCTCGCATGGCAAGATGATGAGACCCTTTGACTTGTCGCCGCCGAAGTGCTTCCAGCGATGGTAGAGCAGCTGGGTCAGCTTGCCAGGGTAGCTCAAGGCAGGCTGGTCGGTCAGCTTGCATGCGTCGTCGAAGGCGATGCCCGCCTCCGTCGTGTTGCTGACGATGAAGCGCAAGGTGGGCTGCTCTGCCAGTTGCCAGTAGGCCTCGGGCTGCTCGTAGGGGTTGATGGCTCCTGCGATGCTCTTCACCTCCTCGATGGTGTTCACCTCCTGGCCATCCAGCAAACCCTGCAAGGCCACCTGGTAGCGGCAACCGATGTTAAGCAAGCGTTCCAGTCCCTTGCCAGGACGGGGCTTGACAACCATCACACTATTCTCTTCCATCATCCAGTCGATGAAGGCGCGAAGGAAGTTGCCCTCGCCAAACTGTAATATCTTGATATCTTTCATTCTTTGGTAGTTAAAGGAGTAAGGGTAGTTAAAGAAGTTAATGGAGTATAGGGAGTTGAAGGTGTTAGCCTTCCATCTCTACCAGGATGCGGAAGACCTTGCCTGGGTTCTGCATCCAGTACTCCATGGTTGCCTGGCTCTCCTCGGGCTTGATGACACGCGAGATGAGTTCGTCGACAGGACAGGTGCCACGCTGCAGATACTGAATGACGGCGCGGAAGTCGCTGGGCATGGCGTTGCGGCTGCCACGGACGTCAAGTTCCTTCTGGACGAACAGGCGAGTGGGCAGTTCGGCGTCCGACTTGGCATAGCCGATGCATGCGATGCGACCGGTGAAGGCAACTTCGTTGACAGCCAGCTGATAGGTGGGAACGCTGCCTACAGCCTCCACGATGACGTCGGGTCCCAGTCCGGCCGTCAGCTCTGCCAAGCGAGCGTGTGCATCCTCCGTCTTCGTGTTGATGGTGTATTGAGCGCCCAGACGCTTGGCCAGACTGAGCTTCTCGTCGTCCAGGTCGGTGGCGATGACGGTGGCACCACGCAGCACGGCACGTACGATGGCTCCCAGTCCCACCATGCCACAACCAATCACCATGACGGTGTCGATGTCGGTTACCTGGGCACGGTCTACGGCATGGAAGCCAACGCTCATGGGTTCGATGAGTGCGCAGGTCTTTGGCGCCAGACCCTCTGCCGGGATGATCTTCTGCCAGGGCAGAATCATCAGTTCGCGCATGGCACCATCGCGCTGCACGCCCAGCGTCTCATTGTGCTGGCAGGCGTTGACACGGCCGTTGCGGCAAGAGGCACAGTGACCACAATTCGTGTAAGGATTGACGGTGACCTGCATGCCGGGCTTGAGCGTCTCGGGCACACCGGCACCTACTGCCTCGATGACGGCTCCTACCTCGTGGCCGGGGATGACGTTTTCCTTGGCCATGCCGTTGCGACCAAGGAATGTGTTGAGGTCTGAACCACAAAAGCCTACATACTGCAGGCGGATGAGAACCTCGCCGGCGGCAGGTGCGGCAGGCTGGGGAATATCGATGACTTCTATCTTCTGAAGTCCGGGAATCTGTATTGCTTTCATCTTTTCTTCTTTGGTTATTTTTTTCTATTTTTTCGATGTCCAATCTCTCGAATTCTTGAGTTTTCAGATTTTCAATCCTTCGAGTTCTCGATTAAACTCTTATTTGTTTATTTCTTCTTTATTCTGACATATTCTTAATATAAGGTAGGTCCACCAGCTCGCCAAAGCCGTAGAACTTCTTGGCATTTTCGCCCAGGAAGAGTGCCTTCTGCTCGTCGGTCAGCTCGGTCGACTTGCAGACGAAGTCGTAGCTCATTCGGTAGGTGATGGCTGTGATGGTGCGTGGGTAGTCGCTACCCCACATCAGTTTGTCCCAACCAACCATGTCTGCGGCTTCGCGAATGCTGCGTATGGCAGATGGATAGGGGTAGAACTCGCTGTTATACAACCAGGTAATGCCACCCGACTCAACTGTTACATTAGGTCCTTCGTTGGCCAGGCGCACCTGACTCTCCCAGATGGGTGTCGTCACCATGCCGAAGTGCCCGATGGCAACCTTCAGGTTGGGACATTGCTGGATGACCTCGGCCATCTCGGCAATCTGGCGGGGATCCTCACCCAGGCACATGGACAGTATCATGCCCTCACGCTCCATGTACTGAAACATGGGCATCCACTCCAGGAGCGAGTTCTTCAGTCGGTGTCCCGGGATGGCAACACCCTTCAGTCCGGCTGCCTTCACGGCCATCGTCTCTTCGAGCGAGTTGGCCATGCCCATGCAGCAAAAGCGGTTGGGATACTTCTTCTGCACCTCGGTCAGATAGGCGTTCTGGTTGCCGTCGATGACCTCCTGTACGACCACGGCCGCCGCAACCTGAGCGTAGTCCATGTTCGAGAGGAACACCTCGGCGGAGTTCACGCCGTCTATCATGAAGGGAGGCAGCATCTGGCGTTCCTCGCCCAGAAACATCGAGCGGGACGAATTGCCCTCCAGCGTCTTGACGGCCAGGCCGTCCACCATTGTGTCTTGCTTCAGCCACAAGTGGCTATGCGCGTCGATTATATAATCCATAGTTCTGTCTTAGCTGTTTGCCCAGCTCACGCGCTTCTGGTCGCCGATGATGTCCTGCACCTTCTTGACGAGTTCCATGTCGGGAGCTTCGCTTGCCCAGGCAATGTTGCGCTTCACGTTCTCGGGATTGGCGCTGCTGAACAGGGTGCTGATGACGCGAGGATTGTTGACACTGAACTGCACGGCCAGCTTCTCGATGGGATAGCCCTGCTCTGTGCAGAAGGCGCTCGCCTTCTGGCATGCTTCTACGAGTGGCTTTGGTGCAGGATGCCAGTCGGGCACGCCGCGCTGGCTCAGCAGTCCCATGCTCAGGGGCGATGCGTTGATGATGCCGATGCCACGCTCCTCGAAGTAGTCCAGGTAGTCCACCAGCTCGTCGTCGTTCAGGCAGTAGTGGCAGAAGTTCAGCACGCTCTCCACGGTGCCAGGCTCGCAATGGTCGATGACCCACTTGATATTCTTAAGCTGCAGGTCCGTTATGCCCACGTGACCCACCACGCCTTTTTTCTTCAGTTCCACGAGGGCAGGCAGCGTCTCGTCCACCACCTTCTGCAGACCGCCGGGCAGAGCTGCCTGGAACTCAATGTCGTGCACGTTGATGATGTCGATGTAGTCCACGCCCAGTCGCTCCATGCTCTCGTACACACTCTCGGTGGCGCGCTTGCCGCTGTAGTCCCAGGTGTTCACGCCGTCCTTTCCGTATCGGCCCACCTTGGTAGAGAGGTAGTACTTGTCGCGAGGCAACTGGCGAAGCGCCTTGCCCAGCACCGTCTCGGCCTTGTAGTGGCCGTAGTAGGGACTCACGTCAATGAAGTTGATGCCACCCTCGATGGCAGCAAAGACGGCCTCGATCGATTCCTGCTCACGCGTTTCGCGGAAAACGCTGCCAAGCGACGAAGCGCCAAAACTCAGACTGGATATCTTCAGTCCGGTTTTTCCAAGATCTCTATATTCCATATTTCTTTCAAGTTAGTATTTTCCCTTGCAAATTTACAAAAAAACGCGCTACTATGCTTTACTATTATCAATTTTCTATCTCCTATCAGACAAAAATGTACATATTTGGGCACATTAATGCTTGTTATACCAAAAAGAATGATTAACTTTGCGAGCAAATGTGTATGAAAAACAACAGAAAAACAACAGAAATACAATAACAACTTAATCAAAAACACAATTATGAGACTTTTACTCGGTTATGACATTGGTACCAGCAGCGTCAAGGCATCGCTGGTAGACGCAGAGACTGGTGCTATCGTTGCAGCAGCCCAGTACCCCGACGGCGAGGCACCCATCAGCGCACCTCAGCCCGGTTGGGCAGAGCAGGATCCCGAAATGTGGTGGAACGAATTGACAGAGGCCACCAAGCGCGTGGCTGCCAAGGCCAACATGGCCGACGTGGCTGCCATCGGTATCAGCTATCAGATGCACGGCCTCGTTTGCGTAGACGAGAATAACAAGGTGCTGCGCCCCTCCATCATCTGGTGCGACTCGCGTGCCTCTAAGTACGGTGGCACTCAGTACGGCAACTTCACCGCTGCCAAGCTGGCTTGGGTGAAGAACGAGGAGCCCGAGATCTACGCCAAGGTGAAGAAGATCATGCTTCCCGGCGACTACATTGCCCTGCGTCTGAGCGGCGGCGACATCAACACCACTGCCAGCGGTCTGAGCGAGGGTATGTTCTGGAACCTCCAGGACGACTGCCTCGACAAGGCTACCATGGAGCACTTCGGCTTCCCCGAGAGCCTCATTCCCGAGGTTAAGCCCACCTTCTCCGTACAGTGCACCGTCTGCAAGGAGATTGCCGACATCCTGGGCATGCCCGAGGGCACTCCCATCAGCTACCGTGCTGGCGACCAGCCCAACAACGCCCTCTCACTCAATGTAGTGCGCGACGGCGAGATTGCCGCAACCGGCGGCACCAGCGGCGTTGTCTATGGCGTAGCTGCCAAGGTTACTCCCGACGAGCAGAACCGCGTGAACATCTTCAAGCATGTCGAGCACAACGGCATCCTCCTCTGCATCAACGGTACCGGCATCCTCAACGCATGGGTAAAGCGTACCGTGGCTCCCGAGGGCATCTCTTATCCCGAGATGAACGACCTCGCTGCCAGCGTTCCTGTTGGTGCTGAGGGTCTGAGCGTCATCCCCTTCGGCAACGGTGCCGAGCGCGTTCTCTGCAACGAGAATCCCGGTGCCAGCCTCCACGGCATCAACTTCAACATCCACACCAAGGCCCACATCGTACGTGCTGCCCAGGAGGGCATCGCCTTCTCTTTCATGTATGGCATGGAGATCATGGCTAAGATGGGTGTAGACATCAAGACCATCAAGGCTGGCAACGCCAACCTCTTCCTCTCTCCCCTCTTCCGCCAGACCCTGGCCAACATCTCGGGTGCCACCATCCACCTCTACGACACCGACGGTGCGGCCGGCGCTGCTCGTGGTGCTGGCATCGGTGCAGGCATCTACAAGGACTACGACGAGGCCTTCTCTACCCTGCAGAAGATTGCCGTCATCGAACCCGAACCTGCCAACGAGGCACTCAAGGAGGCTTACGAGCGCTGGAAGGCTTGCCTGTAACTACCTCAGTAATTGACAATTGATAATTGACAATTGATAATTTGCGTGCTTCGTCCACACGGCGGAGCACGCTTTTAACTATTTTACCTATGAAATTACGCAAATTAGTAACCATTAACTTCTATCTTTTGACATCAGCTATGCTGCTGACCGCCTGTACCAACACACGTGAGAATCCCTTCCTCACCCAGTGGGATACGCCCTACGGCATTCCACCCTACGACCAGATTCAGGTAGACGACTACATCCCTGCCCTCCAAGCTGGCATCGAACAAGACAACAAGGATATAGAAGCCATCGTAAACAATCCCGAGGCACCCACCTTCGAGAACACCATGGAGCCCCTCGAGCGTTTGGGCCAGCTGACAGGCAAGGTGGTCGGCGTCCTCTACAACATCACCGAGACCGACCGCACCGACGCCCTCGACTCCATCATGGAGATTGCCACTCCCCTGCTCTCCGAGCACTCCGACAACATCAGCTTCAACAAGGCCCTCTACGACCGCGTGGCTGCCATCTACAACGCCGACCAGAGCCAGCTCACACGCGAGCAGCAGATGGTCCTCAAGCATAGCTACGAGGGCTTCGTGCGCAACGGCGTCGCCCTGCCCGCCGACAAGCAGGCTCGCCTCAAGCAGATCAACGCCGACGAGGCAACCAAGTCCATGAAGCTGGGCCAGAACATCCTGGCCGAGAGCAACGCCTTCAAGGAGAAGTTCGGCATCAGCGTCAGCGACTATCCCAACGCCATGACCTCAACCGACGACCGCGCCAAGCGCCAGGCCATGCTCGAGATGTACACCATGCGAGGCCACAACGGCAACGAGAACGACAACCGCCAGCTCTTCCTCGACCTCATGAAGCTGCGCATCGAAAAGGCACAGATCATGGGCTACGACAATCCCGCTGCCTACATCCTCGAACCCAAGATGGCTCATGACCCCGAAACCGTAGACGCCTTCCTCGACGGCATCATGAAGGCGGCCGTAAACCGTGCAACCGAGGAGGTGGCCGACATGCAGAAGATCATGGACGAGGACATCGCCGCCGGCAAACTGCCCGCCGGAAGCAAGATCGAGCCTTGGGACTGGTGGTACTATGCCGAGAAGGTACGCAAGCAGAAGTACGACCTCGACGAGGCTGCCATCAAGCCCTACTTCAAGCTCGAGAACTGCGTCAAGGGCATCTTCCTCGCCGCCAAGTGGCTCTACGGCGTCAACATGGAGGAACTGAAGGACGTCCCCGCCTACAACAAGGAACTCGTCAAGACCTATAAGGTGACCAACGAGAAGGGCGAGCTGCTGGGCATCTTCACCACCGACTACCTGCCCCGCGACAGCAAGCGCGGCGGTGCCTGGATGAACAACGTGCGCGACCAGTACGTCGACGCCCAAGGCAACATGGTGCGCCCCATCATCTGCAACGTCGGCAACCTCGAGGAGTACTGCAACATCGACGAGGTGCAGACCGTCTTCCACGAGTTCGGACACGCACTCCACGGCCTGCTCACCCAGTGCCACTACGCCTCCGTCAGCGGCACCAGCGTAGCCCGCGACTTTGTCGAGGTCTTCTCCCAGATCAACGAGAACTGGGCCTTCCAGCCCGCCCTCCTCGCCGAGTATGCCAAGAACGACAAGGGCGAGGTCATCCCTGCCGAGCTCGTCGAGAAGATCAACAACTCGCTCAAGTTCAACCAGGGCTTCATGACCACCGAGCTCTGCGCTGCCTCCATCCTCGACATGAAGTGGCACGAGCTCTCATCCGTTGAGGGCATCGACATCGACGAATTCGAGAAGAAGGTGGCACAGGAGTGCGGACTCATTCCCCAGATTGGCTATCGCTACCGCACCACCTACTTCAACCACATCATGTCAAGTGGCTATAGCGCAGGCTACTACGGTTACCTCTGGGCCGAGGTCATCGACAAGGACGCCTTCTCCATCTTCGAGCAGTCAGGCGACGTCTTCAACAAGGATCTCGCCACCAAGTTCAAGCAGACCTTCCTCGAGAAGGGAGGTTCAGAAGAACCCATGGTTCTCTTCCGCGAGTTTACCGGTCGCGAACCCGACAACACCGCCTTCCTCATTGGCCGCGGTCTGAAGTAAAACAAGCAACTTTTCATACCACACAAGGCAGGCGCACCCACCCACGGTGCGCCTGCCTTTCTTTTGTGACGAGGGTAGTCATTATGTGTTCTCGGAAGTTAAAAAAGTGTTCTCAGAAGCGATAAAAAGTGCGAATATGGAAAACTTGAATAATTCAGTGATTTTATGTTTTGGAAAACTTTCTCATTATTTAAATTAGTTAAATCGTTGTTTAGCAATAGATTAACATTTACTTTTGGAACACTTTTGTGTTTTTCTGATTCTAAAAGTTGTTGAAAAAGTCGCATTTTTATGCTAATGATTTTTGCAGATTACACTTTTCTATTGTATCTTTGCCGAAAATTAATTTAAAATTATGTACTACACAAAAGTCATAGAAAACACAAAAGAAAACCTTAATGAAATAAATAAAAGGTTGAACTGGTTCAACAGAGATACCTTTTTCAGCGCTATTGCCAGCGTTCAATTTGACAAATATGATATAGAGAGTTTAACATGCGAGATTAAGGCGTTCATTCCATTAGTAGAATTTGAGCATCGTGTCATTAAGAATATGGCGAGTGATTACATTTCTGAGTACACTACTCCTTACAATGAGTTTTTTACTGAGGGATATATCTTCTGGGAGAAAGCCGAAAAGTCATTAGCGGTTTTTAAAAAACTATCTTCAGTTTTCGAACAAGTAAATAAAAAAGGTAGGTGCAAAAATGCAGCACCGGGTGTTGGCCCTTTAAAATCGTTTGAACATTCGTGGCTTTTTTGTCAGCACTATACTCCAGATGCATTCAACGATGAAGGGTATTCTCCGTGCGTGTACGAATTGTTTGAAGCGATTGATAAATGTGTACAATATATAGAATCGGCAACGCAATATTGCAAGAACATGGTTGATGCCGTTGAGGATAGAAGAGCGAATAGGGAAGCCTGTAAAGCTTCCCTCGAAAATTACTACCGTACTGCTTCCAAATATGACGATTTTAGTTTGTCTTATGACATAAATGGACAAATTAAAATGCCAGATTCTGCCATGAATTTTGTCAACGAGTGGAAACGTGCGAAAGACAAACTGCATTTCGCATCTGTATATTATCATAATTGTAGTGTATGGGATGGAATCGCCCTATCATGTTACATACAGCAAGAGAATAAACGTTTGCAAGGTTATGACGAAGAATTTGTTGAGTTGTATGGGAATGACCCACAACACTTAAATGCCATACAAATGGTGGTGAAAGGAATAGAAAACATATTCGACATAACAGGCAAGAAGGTTCCTTCTAGATATGTTTATGCGGTTGTGACGTGGGCCAAACCATGTAGTTATACTACGCAGTATTTAGAACGATGTTTGAATCACTTTAAAAAGACATACGCAGATAATGGAGGCGAGAAAAGTGTCATTAATTTGCGAGCTCTACAAACTGTACATGGAAGTCACGACGAAAGTGAGTTGGCTGCAGATCACAAGAAAATAAACAATTTTTTAATTCGCAATCACATCCAATCTGGTCGTATTTCCTAGAACTTTTTTCTTTTTTTTACATAGAGAGCACTCCTCGGAGTGCTCTTTTTGCATAGAAGAACAAGCCTTTTATGCAATTTTGCACAAGATTTTTGCATAGACGAACTCCATTTTTGTGCAAAATGTGCGAAATGGCCTGTTTTTGTTGGTTTTTGGCTATGCAAAAATGGAGTTTTTGCCGTTTTTTTTGTGCAATTTAAATTTCGCAAGTCATAAGTGTCTTCGTACCTTTGCAGCATAATAATTTTAAATTTTATAATATGATAGAAGACATGAAAATTCCAGTTGTATCCGTCTTCAGTTCTGGATACATCAACCAGTTGGGAAAGGCTGTGCTGCAATGCAATCCGAATGGAGAGATGAGCATGGTCGATGTATACAATTATATAAAAGGTGAGGAGGCCAAACTGGCAACGGAGCGGCTGCGTGCCGAGACCGACGTGGACAAGCAGCGCGAGATGAAGACACTCACCCTATGCTACTGCACACCATTCGGAACCTTCAGCTACCGAAACGCAAAGGGATTGAAGAAGGCCAGCGGACTCATGGTTGTCGACATCGACGATGTAGAAAGCCAGGAGCGCCTCATGCAACTCCGTGAGCAGCTCATTCACGACAAGCACTTCGAGACCTCCCTGCTTTTCATCAGTCCTCGCGGACACGGCCTCAAGTGGTTCATCGAGATTGGCGATATGGGAGGCAAGTCTCTCCGCGACTTCTTCCCTGTTGTGGCCCGCCACGTCGCTTTCCACTATGGCATCGACATCGACCAGTCTGGCAAAGACGTGCCTCGACCCTGCTATCTGAGCCACGACCCCCTCTGTTACATCAATGAGAAATATCTTAAAAAAAATGATAGTTTATGAAAGCAATCAAAAGCAATTCTGGAAGCGCAAAGAATAGTAGCGACTTCTTTAGCAATCTGGCTCACGTCAAGATTGTCATCGAGAGAACACTGAATGCAGGCGTTGACCTTACGTCGCAGTACGACGACTGGGTGAGCCTTGGCTTCGCCTTCGCTAATTTGGGCGAGGATGGACGTCCGTTCTTCCACGACGTCAGCCGACTGCACCCAGGCTACAATCGTCAGGAGTGCGATGCCAAGTTCACCAACTGTCTGGAGGCTAACCGTCGTCGAGAGGCTGGCGAAGGCTGCAAGGATACGTACGTAAAACTGGGCACCTTCTTCAAGATGGCTGCCGACAGAGGCATTGACATCAGCATGCCCGAGGAGTTGAAGCCCAAGGTGGGACGTCCCCGCAAGTCGGGCGAAGGTGAAGACAAGCCATCGGCCGTTGAAATGGCATTGAGCTACTTGTGCAATACGATTGATACCCGTTACAACGTCATCAACAACATTGTCGAGTTTCGTCCAAAAGACGACAAGGGAACGCTGGTGGAAGGCTGGCAGCGCATGGACGACCGCAACTTTGCCACAATCTACAGCCGCCTTCGTGTGGAGAAGATTTCCATCCGCGAAAACGACCTCCGCTCCCTACTCTATTCCATCGACAACACGCCTTCCTACAATCCCGTTGAGGAGTATTTCGACTCATTGCCGGAGTGGGATGGGGAGACCGACTACATCGAGCAGCTCTTCGACTACATCATCTTTGAAAGCCAGGAGGATCGCGACTTCTGCCTGCCTCTGCTCAAGAAGTGGTTCGTCTGTGCCGTTGCCCTTGTCCTGGGCAAGACGGACGATAACCAGGTGGTGCCTGTACTGGTAGGTTCTCAGCATATTGGCAAGACCTTCTTCTGCCGCCACCTTCTGCCTCCTTCCTTGCGCTCCTACCTGAACACCCTGATGCCCGGCGATAGCCTCGACGACAAGGACGTTCGCATCAGCATGTCCGAGTTCGTCTTCATCATCCTCGACGAGTTCACCCTCAACCGCCACACAAGCAACCAGATGAAGGCCATCGTGTCGAGTTCGGAGAGCAAGCTGCGACGTGCCTACGGCCGTTTCCGTGAGACCTTCAAGCGTTTCTGCTCGTTCATTGCCACGTCAAACGAACCGCGATACATCAATCAGCCCGAAGGCGACCGCCGCTATCTGACCGTCATGATGAAGGGTACGAAGCAAATTGACGACAGCCTGCCACTTGACGGAGCCTACGCGCAGGCCTGTGCACTGGTGAAGAGGGGCGATCCCACCCTCTATCGAACTTCGCCAGAAGAGTCGGCCCTGATCAGCCGTCGCAACAAGGAGCACAACATCCCCTCCTTGTGTGACATTCTTGTTCCTCTTTACTTCCGCATCCCCACCCCTGCAGAACAGGGAGTGATGATGACGGCTGGCGAGATATTCTTCGAAATGAGCACCTTCAAGTCGCCCGAGCTTAATGCCGTCAACATTGGCAAGACGCTGAATCGCATGAAATTCCACCACAGACGCACGAGCCAAGGCGAGAAGTACTATGTCATGAGGGTCAATCTGAGCGAACGCGAAGAGCTGGCAAAGCAAGAGGGTATGAGGCAGTATCAGGAGATCATCGATGCCCTCAAGCAGGAGCAGGAGCGTGAAGAGGAGAAGCGCAAGGCCGAACTGGAACGCCAGCAAACCAAGATTGACTTCGACGCCCTTTATGACGAACTGTGACGACCTTTATGGCATTTTGGGTTGACGAAGGCAAATATGCCCTAAGCTAAAAGCATTGACCCCTCTCATTCCGTAACGGGATGGGAGGGGTCGCTTGTTTGGCATGGTGCATAAAGTGGCAGTCATGTGTTTTATAGTGACCGTAGTGTGTTTATGGTGGCAGTCGTGTGCTTATAGCGGGTGTTCTATGCTCATAGTGACAGTTGTGACAGTTGCCATTGTAGGAATGTTGTGAAATATTATAAATTCCGATTCGTATTGTTTCCTAATGAGTGGGATATATATAATTTTTGTGATATTCCCCCCAAACGAAGTGTCACATCTGTCATTTTGCTGTGCATGCATGGTTTTTGCTGTGAAATTCCCTTACAATCCATCACCCCCTATTCTTGGCGGTTTCTGCCTATTTTACCCCGGAAATGCTACGTGTTTTGTTGCAAGGAAATTCCGCTGCGGGATTTCGGAAAAGGCGCTGCGGGATTTTTAAAAAGCCGCTGCGGCATTTTCAAAAAGGCGACACGGAATCATCAAAAACCGCAGCAGGTGCCGGCTGGCTGTGTGTGGGTGGCTCTGTAGCAGTTTGTTTGTTTTTTGAAATATGTTTACAGTGCTTTACTTCGTAAAGATGTAAAAAAAAGAAAGAAAAGTATATAGAAATATATAGGCCAAAAAACTTGCGTAATTCGCAGATTTTTTGTAACTTTGTAGGGTAAAAGAGAAAGCAAGGACCCTTATTCTCGATTAATGTTTAACCCTTAAAAAAGTCCTGGACGGCGCTCGGAGACGGGCGCACTCCGCTCCCTTCAGTGGGAAGCAAGTGGAGGCCCAGGCCATTGTGAAATCATAATTCAGTATGTTAAAGCTCTCAAGCGTGACCTCCAGAACCTCGAGGCACCCATGAAGACGTATGCACAGGCACAGAGCCGCGGCCGCATGACGGTCGATGGTCTTGCCAAGCACATGGCGCAGCACAACACTCCCCTCAGCCGTGGAACCATCAAGGCGGTTCTCGAGGACTTCATCGACTGCACCCGCGAGCTGATCCTCGACGGTTGGATTGTCGACCTGGGCAACATGGGTACGTTCAACGTCTCCCTCAAGAGCACCGGCGTGTGCGAGAGCAAGGTGGACGAGGACACCGGCGAGAAGCCTGTCTTCACCACCAGCGCCATCAAGGAGGTGAACTGCTGGTACACGCCCGGCCCTGCCTTCGAGAACATGATTGCCGATGCAGAGTTCACCGAGGTTGATACTCGCGAGAACCAGCGTAAGGGCATCACCGACAAGAACGACAAGATCGTCGCCGGAACCTACGCCAAGAACCAGAATGGGCAGTAAAAGGAAACTGCATGTAGGCGGAAAGTGCCGCCTGGTTGGTCTACTGTAAACAAAAGGATAACCGCTCAACACGTTTGGGCGGTTATCTCGTTTTATATGAAGTGTCCAATAAAAGTTTTTTAGGCCTTCGGCAAACGCGAATTTCCTCTAACCGAAAATTATTTCGTGAATTATTTTTTCAACATGCTGATAATCAATTTACGAATAAATTTACGGATAATTTTCGATAATTTACGTTCCGCGAAGCGAAAAATCAAATCCGTTTACTTGAAAAGGCCTTGAAGCAGCCTTTTGTGCAAGATTATTTCTTTGTGTAATGGTACTTCAT